>CALFVX010000016.1 GCA_937928765.1 uncultured Endomicrobiia bacterium | reverse complement strand
ATATTTTGCTGATCTTGCTGTAAAAATGAATTATATTCAGACAGGAAGCTGGAATGGCGCAGAAGATATATGGAATAATGCTTATTGGGGATATAAAGAAGAACAGTTGGCTATAACGGGTCCTAATGGGATCCAAATAGAAAATGTTACTGTTGCTTATACTGCTATTGGGTTGATTAGCGTGTCAGATGCTGAATGTATATATACCAATTCTGATGGTTCTAAAGTGAAAGGAGTTTTACTTGCCGGTGCAAGAATAGATAATAACAAAATAATTGAAGGAGAGTTTAAGTTTAGCGGAACAATAGAAATAAAGAAAAAAGAACCTCAAAGTGAAAATACTAATGTTAGTGCTGGGATTATGCCAGTTGTAAATACAAATGCTGTTGTAGTAGAAACAGAAAATAGTTATTTATGTTCTAATGGGATTGTTTCTATAAGAGGTGGGGAATGGGCAGTAATGGGCATTGGAGCAACATTTAAGGCTGGTTCTTCATTAGGATATTTTAGATCAGATGGAACAGGAAGAGTTATTAAAGTTACTTCCGGTGCGATAAGGTTAGAAGGTTATGATAGTAATGGAGAAGCAATATATGTTTCTGAAGGAGGTATAGCAAGGACAACTGTAATTACAAAGACAAAAGATGAGAATATTTATGTATCCATTAAACCAGACAAAGATGGACAATTCAAAAAAATTACACAATCAGAATATAAAAAATTGTCAGATGAAGAAAAAGCAAATTATAAATTAGACCACAAAGGAACAGGGAAAATAAATACAGGTAATATAAATTATGTTTATAATAAAAATGGTATTGTTTCTGCGTATACAGTAATTAAGGGTGTGGGTGATACTCTTGAAGGTTATGGTAAAATAGCAGAGGGTAGTATAATCCAATATTTTAGGGTAGGTAAAACAGAATTAAATGGCAGAACTTACAATGTTTTAGCAAGAGATGCTGAAGGTAATTTAATTTCTGCTGGGATATATTATAAAAATGTAAAGGTGGTGGTAAATGCTTCAAGAAAAGGAGGAGTTAGATATGAATATGTAGAAGATGAAATGGGTGGTGTGAGAAGAAGAGCAATTAGTGAAAAACCTTTGCAGGGAACAATTACTTATAGTTTTAATGGTTATGAGAATAATTTGAGTGTTTCAGTTACTGCAAATGTTAAACATGGCAATCAAGAATATACAAGTGGCGAGGTTTATAATGACACATCAGGCAGGAAATTAGTTGTTGTTAGGGATGAAAACGGTAAAGTAATTGTTGCATTTGACATATCAAAAGGTGAAAAAGGGAAAAATAATATTTCATTAGCGAATGGTGCGTATGATGTACATATTGATAAAGTAAGAAAAGGAATTCATTTTGAATTTGATAATGGTAATATTGATGAAAATAGGACTCATAAACTAGCAAAAATAGGCAAAGAATGGAAAGAAGTTAAAGATTTAACAAACTATACAAACTTATTAAACGCAGATGTGGTTGCTACTCAAAATGGATTTTATTTTCTTGATAAAGATGGTTGGCGACAACTTAAGCAAGGAGAAAAACTCAACGGATGGAAACTAGAAGGTGATAAATTAGTCAAGCAAGGGACAACACAAGAAGTTCTTGGTGGAAATATAACTAATTTAGATGGTAAATTGAATATCAATGGTATAGGGAAATTTGCAATAACAGTTGATGGCAGATTGCAATCTTTGAGTGATATAGTTGGTGGATATACTAATCTTGATGGTAGCAAAGTAAGAGTTACATTGTTAAAAGGGTCAGAAATTGTTGGAGTAAGGAATGACTCAGGTGGTATTAATTATATAGTTAATAATGGTCTTTTACAGATTGGTCAACAAGGTGTTAATTTTGAAGTGAAAGGTACAGGTGGTGGTAGCGGTAGCACACTATTGACAAGCAGGACCAATGCTAAAGTGATAGAAGTAAAAGAGAATAATTCCACAAGATATACTGTTTCTGATGGTGTCTTAGATATTCAAAATGGTGAGTTTGTAGTCCGCGGGGATGGTGCTGTGTTTAAGGAAGGTTCTCAATTAGCTGATGTTGGTAAGGTTACAGGTGGTAGTTTAACTATGAGATATTCTTCTGATGATAGGGTAGTCTATAGTGCGGTAAGTGGAGAGGTAAAAACAGAACTTACTCTTGATGAAAGACGAACTTTGACTGTTCACTATGATACAAATGGTGTAACAAAAGGATATATAACACATGATGTTGCTGGAAAGACAATAGAATTAGATGGTCATAATGCAAAAGCAACACAAGGGCAAATTGTATACAATTTAGAAACTACTAAAGTTGAAATTGGTGGGAAAAACTACAATATTTTAGCAACAGATAAAGAAGGTAATTATATAGTTTCTTCTGTTGAATATAAGGATGTTAAAGCAAGCTCAACAGTTAGTACAAAAGAATTATCTATAACTTATGAATACTATATAAATGGCACTTATGATGTTAAAACAGAAAAATTTACTGGCCAATGGGATACAAAAGTCTCAATTAAAGATGCTAATTTAAACAATGCCAACCCAATGTCTGCTAGTATAGTTAACACAACAGATGGGAAAACACTGGCTATCGCAAAAGATCAAGATAAGCAATATGCCTATGAAATTACTAATACCAGTATCAGCCGTGCTAATGGTGTGTATCAGATGTTGACTGGGATTTATGGAAAAGGAGAAAACACATTATACATCTACGGCAGTTTAACATCCCAAAACGGTGAAATTACTGAATATAACCCGTATGCCTCAATATCAGGGAAGATAAATAAAGTAGAGATTGATGCCAACTTAAGTTATAATACTAACACAGGTTATTTTGAACTTATTGATAAAAAAACTGGTAAATTAATTGAAACACAATTTTCAGGTAAGTATAACGGTCAGAACATTACCTATACAATTCAAGGGTTGAAAGTTGACGAAAAAGGCACAATAAATATTGTTGCTAATATATTCCTTGATAGAAATAGTTCCATAAATGAGATAAAAGTTAATCCGGAATCACTTGCTTTAGGTGGATCTACTCAAGAATATCAAGAAGATAAACAAAATAAGTCTTTCACAGAGAAGTACAGGTTAGAAGTAACGAAAGATAAAGATGGTAATTGGAATATAAAAAATATTGGCAATACACAAGCAATATTCACAGTTGAGATTTCTCTACAAGAAGCAGTAACTGGAAATATAAAATCAATGACTTTTGTAGCTTTCAAAGAAGGAACAGTAGTAGTAGCAGGCAAGGGTGGGTTTGGGGTTAATGTGAAAGGTATTATAGAAAGAGAAATAAACAAGGGAAACTCTGTGTATGTAAATGTCGATCGCAGAATAAATGTTACTGAAGGTACAGAAATTAGAATTCATAATGAAGGTGGTATAAGTGACAATTTACAATTTTGTAGAGGTAGAGTTGAAATTAGTGATTCGTTTATTATAACTGACAGTGAAGGAAAAACATTATATAATGGTTCAAGAACACTTTCTATGTTAGATGGTAATATTCTATCACTGCGGAGTGAAGAGGACAAGTTTGAAATTGGTAAAGGAATATATATAGATCTGACAACTTTGAATTATGAATTAGGAAAAACAACGCTCACAAAAGTAAAAGATTTTGTTTCTACCAATTGGGATGGACTTCTTGCAGCCGCAGGCACAGGTGCAGCAGTAGGTGCAGCAGTAGGTGCGTGGGGTGCAGGTATTGGTGCTATTCCTGGAGCAATAATTGGAGGTATTTTGGGAGTTGTTGGTTATACTGTTGGTAATTTGCTATCTGGTGGTAAGGGTGGTGGAATTACAGGAAACAACATTATTGATGGTGCAATAAATGGAGTATTAGGTGGTATATCTGTTGGTTTTGTAAGTTCTTTAGCCACGGCATCGGTTAACATAACAAAATCTATACTTGCTGGTACTGCAAGGCAGGCTATTATCCAATCTGCAAAAACAGCAGCTGCAAATGTGTTTACCAGGCAAGTTGCAATTAGATTTGCAACAGGTTTTGCTGTTGGGTCTTTATCTACAGGGGGCTATATTTATGCAAATAATGGAACAATAACTTCAAAAGATATCTCAACTATACTTCTTGGTGGTCTTTCGGGAGGGTTACTTGCAGCAGGTGGATTTAGAAATTTTGCTAGTATCACTGGAACACAAGCCACTGTTGGAAACAACATGATGTTAAATATAGTATTAACAGGAGCAAAGAATTTAGCAATTAGTAATTTTGTCTTAAAACCATATTTAAACGATATGATAGATAACTCTTCTTTTTTGAGTCCTGAAGATAAACAAATTTGGAAAAAAATTGCAAATAATGCTGTAGATACATGGGTATTTCTGAGTTTACCAACAAAGCAACTGCCTGTAGAGAAAACTACTCAAGGTTTCTTCAGAGGTCTGTGGGAAACTACAAAGACCGCAACTATAGATACAATTTTTAATAAAAAAGGTCTTATAGGTGCAGGTATTGGTTTTGGTGCCGGTGCTGCTTATGAAGGTTCGCAGGTTTTATTTGGCTGGGGTGATAAAAATTTTGATTGGAGTACAGTTTTAGGTACTACTATAGCAGGTTGGACAGCAGGTAATGTGTTAAATCTTGGTAAAAGAGCATTTATAGATCCTGAGACAGGGTTAACTGCAATACAACAACTTAGAAATAATTTAAGACTTACCGAATTGCTTCCAAGAACTGTTAGTATGGTTAAAGATATTATATTTTTCCAGGCTGGTTTCACAGGTGTATTAGCAGGATTAAATTATGTCACTAATGGTGCTATTGTCAATGGACTAAAAAGTATTCCAGGTTTATATACTTTAGACAGCTATGGATTAAATTTGATAGATTCAATTGACTACTTGTCTTCCTCTTCTTCATTTACAAGTTTCTTGTATAAGTTATCTGATCAAGCAGCCCAAACTGTATCCAGCAAAGATATTTGGATATTCTCTTTAGGAGTTGCATTTGCTATGCCATTGCTTTCACCAATTGTTACAAGTATACCTGGGTTAGGTACAATTATGAGACCAATTTCTTATATAGGTGAGAATGTATCATTTGGTAATAGAATATTAAACAGAATTTGGAAATTTGGTTATGAAGAAGGATTTCAGGAAGTTATTCCTGGATTGCTTGGTGGAAAATTTCTGCCACATAGTGCTTCTGAAGTATTCCAAGAATTGTTTGATAGAACGCCTGATGGATTTAGATTTGTTAATTCTGGAAATACAGCATCTTCCAAAATTGAAAGTGGATATTATCAGTCAGTTGAGAATATCCGTTCTGTGAACGAACAAAACCTGAAAACTACTCAAACTGCTATAAATGGTCTGCTTTCACAGCAGGGTGTTAATAATGTTAAAGTTGAAATAGTTCAATCACCACAAGGTGCAGATGTTGCCGGAAAAGTAAGGATTGTTGATACTACAATCTCTGGGGTGCCGGTAACGGTATCAGAAATAGAATTCAGCAACGCTAAAGGGTTGCAAAACATAGCGTTGTCTTTTGCAGAAGCGTCAGTTAGTGGAATAAATACACCTTCTGAATTTGCAGCTAGGGTTAAACAAGACTACACTGTGCTTACGAACAATTCTGAATTAAATATTGACAGGTTGTCTTCTCAACAAAAGGTTGACTTTATTAATGGTGTTTCTGCATTCTATGGTGTGAATGAATGTATAACAAGCGATGGTAAAATTGATATAGTTGGTATAAAAGAATATTCTTCTGCATTAAATAATACTGAGTTAGCAAATCTTACTTATGGAATAACACCTGTAGTTTTGAGTTTAACCAACAACAATCCTAAGAAAGAACAACTAAAAGATATAGTATCTGCTTCAATAAATAATCTTACACAAAATACAGTTAATGTTCCTACGATAGAAAATGTTTCAACATTAGTTGAAGTTACAAATTTTGTTTATTCAAGTGTCTTACCTTCAAGTTATAAACAATCTTTAGTTAATAAATTATTACCAAGTTTAAATACTGTTTTAGCAACTGTTGATATTCCTTTAAGTGTTACAAAAGATTCACCTTATGAAGAACAAAAGAAGTTTGAAATGGTAAATGAAAGGTTGTTGCCTTCATTAAACAATCTTGCAAATACAATATTACATAATGGAAATAGAGAAGATTTATTATTATTCCAGCAAGCAGTGGTTTCAAACCCGCAGTTGGTAAAAACAGCCAGGGATTGGAGTTTGATAGAACTTGCTAAATTGCAAGTTTTACAACAACCTGCTGAAGGAGTAATACCTCCAGTACTACATGATTTAGTAAATGCGATAACAAAATATAATCAAAAAGATATTGAAAGATTACTGCAAGATTTAAGTAATGTTGATAATCAAACAAAACTGAACATATTAAATTTCGTTTCTACAATACTTGCTGAACAAAGACATAGTGGTTTAAATATAGATAACAATTTGGTTAACAGAGTTATAGATGTTGTTCGTTTAATTGATACGCAACAAATCTCAGATGCACAAAAGAAAATTTTGTTTAATACAATAGCAAAACTTGAGTTTGTATCAGGAATTACTGCTAAAGAAGAAATTTTTGGTGAGAATATATCTAATTTAGTTAAAACTGACGCTGCATATAAACAAGCAAAAGATAATGTCAGATTGGTATATGGTAGTGTTGTTGAAGTAAATAACGAAATAAAACAAGTTGTGAGTTTATCTCAAGAAGTTTTCACTGCTGTACAAAGTGGGAAATATGATTTAAATCTAAGAGAACAAAAATTAAGAGGTATTTATACTTCAGAACTACAAAGTAGTGACGAAAAAGTAAAAAAGAAAGCTGAAGAAAAAATAAATAGGATTTTACAAAACTTTAATGATTATATTAATTCGGTTAATTTAGAAGGATTATCTAACGAAGAAAAAGCCGTAGTGTTATCTGCAGGAATAATGTTGGCAGTAGTAGAATATAAAGTTCAACAATGGAAAGGCGAAACATTTAAGTTTAATTCTGCACAAAGAGATGCATTTAAAGCTATCACAGCACAGATGTTTGCTGAAAAAGAACAGCATAGATACACTCATATACTTAGAACAGGTGGTGGAAAAACATTTATTGCAATGTTGTCTACTTTCTTATTAAGAGCACAGACACCTAACAATAGGTTCGTAGCAGCGTTTACAAATACTATAGATAATGCTAAAGATTTAAAGAAACACTATGATGAAATTTTTGGCAGCGAATTAGGCGAAGTTGTAGTAATAGATGTTGAAATGCTTGAAAAATCAAGAGAAAATAAATCAAAATTAAGAGAAATTTTAGAAAAAGCTTCAATAGTGGTCACAACTTATGATATCTGGTCAGGGTTAGTAGCTCAGACATTCTCAACACTTCTTTCAGAAGATAAACCTTATGGTAAACATAATATTGATATTTTAAGAAGAAATGGTATTGAGATAGTAAAAGATGCTTCAGGTAGAGTAACATTTGCTGAAGCAACACAAGCAAAACAAGCAGTTGATATACTTCTAAAAGAAGGTATGGGATTGGATTCTTCTGATATAGAATTACCTCTTTCAAAGATAGGTTCAGCAGTAGCAGACGAGATTGATTTCTTCTCTACAATACCAATGCAAGCACTTGCAGTTTCACAGGGTAAGTATTCAACAGCAGCAAAACTTGTTAATTATTACAATGAACTTAAAGATTTAACAACAATACCTGGCTACGAAATTACTTCTAAAGATATACAGAAATTGGTAGAAAAATATAGAGAATTAGGTGTTGATCAAGCAAGGATAAACCGTGATTTAGCCAACAGCAGGCGAGATATAGGGCATCTTGATAGAATGGCCAGTATTTATCAACAGATAAACAACTTAATAGAACAAGAGTTGCAAGAGAAAGAGATTTTGCAACAAGTAAAACAGAATTTACCTGAAGGTGTTTCTGAAGAACAATTGTTGGCTGAAATAAAACAATTTAAAGAAAACTTTGTTGCACAGCAGTATTTTAAAGAATTAGCATCAATTACAGCAGAGCTTTATAAAAAATCCAATCCTTATAAAGGTGAAATAAAAATTGGAGATAGAAGAATTAAAATTTCTGATATATGGCAGTTTGGAAGTAGAAATTTAATAGAAGAACTTATGGGTATTGAAGTTAAAGAAGATACAAGTGAACTTAATAAAAAAGTTAAATCTGAAAACAAGCAAGAAGTTGACTTAAGGAAACTTATCCGAGAAAAAGCGAAATCTTTGGCAGAAAAGTATAAAGGTTTGTTTACAGAACAGCAGATTATAGAACACTTATGGAATGGTATAGGTGCACACGGTATGAAAGAAGGCAACGAATATACTGTAAGAGACAGTAGAATATACATAACAAACTTAGGTAGAGAAGTTGAAAACTTAACTTTACCTGCAGGAATGATGCAAGTTCTTGAAGCAAAACATAATGTTGATATATCAAGACCCAATGCTGAAACATACATCTCAAACTCTGTCTTTGCTATGAGTTTGTTTGATGATATTGTAGGACTTACTGGAACTGTATCTAGTGGGGTTGATACTTCTGTCTTAAAGAGGATGGGATTTGAAAAGAATGGAACCGCACCTAAGGCAGAATCTCACTGGCGTTTATTCCAAACACAGAAAGGTATGGTAAGGTTTATATATGAAGCCACACAAAGATTAAACCAGAAAGGTATAGCAAACTTCAATCTTATAATAACACCAAATTCTGCTTTAAGTAGATATGTATACGAAGAATTGTTAAAACTTGGAGTAAACGAAAATGAGATAAAGTTTGTATATGCAGATGTTACTGATGAAGAATTAATGAAATTACGAGATGAAGTGAAAAAAGGTCAATACAAATTTGTTATAGCAGACGGATATTTACTTGGCCGTGGTTGGGATGTTGGTAAGATGTTACAAGCAGCAGATGTTTTAAAAGAAAGCCAATCTGCTACTGTTGATAAAGTCCAGGCAACATTGTGGCTTTTAGAACCAGAACTTATGACTGAGACACAGATGCTGCAAGCAGCGGGTAGAATTGATCCATTTGGGGATAACAGGTTTGATACTTCAAAATGGACAAAGGATATAATCTCGCTTGTTTCTATAGAAAATGCACGAGAAGTTGAAACATTAAAACAGCAGGCCGAGAAAAATAATTGGGAATGGACAATTGATATAATAACAGAAAACTTACAGAAGGTGCAGTTAGAAAACGAAGAAGATGCCTTAAGAAAAGCAGGACAAAAAGTTGTAGTTTCAGCACAAAAACAATGGATTGAAGAACATAAAGAATCACCACCTACTGTAAAACAGGTTGAAGAGAGGTTGTCACAAGAAGGTTTCTCTAAAGAAGTTGTAAACAAGATTAAAAAATCTGCAGGTATTACTCAGCAGCAAAAAGAACAACTTACTTCTGAACAACAATTTAGGTTAAATGTAATACTTCAATATTATGAGATACTTAGAGGTTTGATGGTTTCGCCTGATGATAAATTATTGTTGAATTTAGCACCTACAAAGGAAGAAGTTGATAAAATATCTCAAGTTTCAAATGAAGAGTATGTTTTATCGTTAATAGGATTAGTTTTGGATAAGTTAACAAGCAATGATATAAAATTGGCAGTTAAAAAATCTGAGCTTGAAGGTATAAAAGTTGTACTACAGAAACTAAAGCAGACAAAAGATAAAGTAGAACAAGCAGTAAGTAAACTCACATTAGAACAAAGAGAGAATTTAAATGAACTTATAGAGTTGTCCAAGCCTTATAGATTTGTTAGAAACGACAAGGGAGAGATTGTAGATATTAAAGTAAACAGTAGGATAGAAATAGCAAAAGCAGCGTTAAGAATTAGGATTGAATATCCTGAATATTATTCTGCGACAAAAGACCTTGCGAAAGCACAACAAGAACTTGAGAAGTCAAAAACTGAGTTAGTATCTTCAGTTTTAAGAGGGAATGTTGAAAACTTAGAAGTTATAAATATAGCAGGTATTATTATTGGTATAGAAGTGAACAATGAAGGTGTGGCTGTGATAAATGATAAAAAAGCAGAAGAAGTAACAAAAGTATTAAGGAATATAAAAGAGGTAAATGATGGAGATGTTTCTATATTGTCAAGATTAACTTATAAAGATATAAAAGATGTTGCAGAAGCTAGAAAATCTTCAGCAGAGATAATAGAGAAACTTGCACCTAAAGGTTCACAACTTAAACGATTAACGAAAGAGATAAAAGGTCTTGAAGTGCAGTCTGCTACAATAGCCCAATTGAAGGAAGTTTTAATAAAAGAAAAAGGTCAACAATTGTTTAATGATGAAGATATAATAAGAGTGATTTTGGTAGCAGACCTTAGGTTAGACAGAACTGAAGCTAAAAGGATTTATGAAAATTATGTAAAAGCAACTAAAAAATCTCAAGATTTTGCTGATACACTTACAATTGCTCAACTTAAAGATGTTAAAGAACTTGAAAATCTATATAGACAATATCAGATACAACAAGGCGAAAAACTCAGCAGGGAAATTGTTACTGGTAAAGAAGATGTTGGTATAAAAGAAAGGATAACAAGATGGTTAGATGAATATATGCAAGCGCCATTATCAAAGAAGGTTGGTATGCTTGCAGGATTAGGGTTAGATAAATTTGTAAGTATCACAAACATTGATGAAGTGTCTGACAGAATAACAGAATTTGTTAATGCAATAAATGAGGACAGACTAACTAATGAACAACTTATAAATTCTGCAATTAATAGTGTAGAAGCAATTATTGGTAATGTTTCTGGGTTATCCATTACAGGTTTGGCAACAGTTGGTTATCTTACTGACATAATCACAGGTGTAATAACAGCACAAGATTTCCTTTCAGCACCACAACTTACAATACAAGCTGTAAAACAGATGTTATCATATGCTGGGTTAGAAGGGTATGATATTTTGAGATTAGAACCAGAAAATATAAGTGATGTTTTAAAATTGGATGCTGAACAGTTCAGAAGTGGCATAATAGCTCATCTTGAGTCAAGCGGTGGTAAAGGTCATTTTGTGGTTATAAAACCAATATCAAACAATGGTAAAATAGAACTCAAAGTATTTGATAATGGTAAAGTTCACGATTTAGCTTTTTATAATAAAAATGGTTATAAATTCACAGGTTTAATACTTGCAGATAGAAACACAAGAGAATATTTGGAAGAACAGAAAATTGTTGTGGAAACTGTAGGAGAACCTAAATTGTTAAAAGCAGCTGGTAGTGGTATACAACAACCAGTGCAGTCCTTGTTGACTAATATGGTAAAACAAACGCTTGGCAATCAGTCAACAGAATCATTAGCCATACAGTTAGTAGAAAAATTAAATGAAACTGTAGCACAAAGAAAGTTTGACACTGAAGTTAGCAATAATATGAAGGAAATTGTGGCAGGTATTACAGATATTATAAATGGTGTGTCTAATACAGAATTTGAGAAGATAAGATCTGAAGGTGTAGGAGAATGTGTTTTGTTTAAGAAAGCTGGTTTAGAGATAATTTATTACCACGATGTTTCAGAAGAAGATATAAATAAAATTAAACAGCAGTATGAGATGGCACGAAATATTCTTGGTGAAAATATTGTCCGACATACTATATCTGTTATAAAAATAAATGATAAAAACACTGTAGTAGTTGTCCGAGAAAAGACAAGTCCGTTAGATTCAATACAACAACAAGAACAAATTGCTGGCGTAGAAAAAATACAAGAAAAACTCTGGAGACATAAGGTGTATGATAAAGAACTTGCAAGTTCAGATTGGAAAAACAATTATGGTGTTAGCCAAGATGGAAAAGTTGTGTTGAAAAACCCAACAGTGTTTGAAAAAGTTTCGTTAGAAGAAGTAGCTATGATACCTATTGGAGAAATTGTCCAAGTAAACGAGGAATTAAGAGAATTCAAAGATAATTACTTATTAAAATATTGGGGAATAAGAGAGGGTGGTTTTGGTCCTGACCCGTTCGGGTTGATAACAGTTGCTGGTAAGTTGGTTGGAAATATAAAGGAAATTAACAACTTAAGGTCATTGACACAAAAAATTCGTGGTTCTGCCTAAAAAATATAAGTTTAAAAATTACATTTTTTTTATAAATTTTTTCACAATTTTTTCACAAGTTTAGAGTAAAAAAATTAATGATGAAAAAATGTGTTATATTCTTATTACTTGTAGGACAGGTGCTATGGGTATTTGTTAACTTTAGCAGCTTCTTTACTGAAAAAAAGAGAATTTAGCTACAATTTCTGTGTTAGAAATTCGCAAATGTTAACAACTTATTAATATTGTCTATAATAATTTTTTTGTAAGTTTAAAAAGAATTATTGAGTTATCTTGTTTACTTCCGAGTTTACCAAATGAGGATAAAAAGAATGAAGAAAGAGAAAGTGGCTCAAATAATGCTGTGATATATTTTTATCACCAGTTTGTTAATTTTAATGAAAATGTTAAACGATTAGTGAATAATTTAGTAAGTATCAGAGATTGGTTTAGTTTAATTTTTGAACAATTTTTGTTATATAAAAAATGTGTTCCGTTTGATTATTGGTTATTAGCAATATTTTTGTTTTTATACTTACTAAAATTTTATTTTTTAAAACCAAGGTGTATTATTGACGATATTTTATTATATCATTACGGGTTAAACATAAAAAATCCTAACCCTAATTGGAATTTGGGAGAAATCCCAAAAATCCAATTAGGGTTTTTTTATTTTTAATTAAACTTTAATATATAAAAAAAAGAGGAAGATAAAAAATGAAAATGTTTATATACACACGAATGATAAAAACTATAACAGTAATAGTTTTATCATTTTTTGTATACACTTTTATTTTATATGAACCTCTTATAGGTATAACGAAACTTATAGATGAAACCAAACAAATTCAGCAAATAATAAAAAAAATTGATAAGTTTGTTCTACCTTATAAGTTTGGCCGTATTGTAGAGGGTAATTATACAAGCAGTGATTGTTTGATTATATATATCCAAGACTTACACTGCCATCCTGAAGTTCAGAAAAATATTTATGAAATAATAAAACTTTTTGATAATAAATATAACATATCAAAAATATTTGTTGAAGGCGCTCCTGAAGGAAAAATTGATATTAAAATTCTTTCTTCAATTCCTGATAGAGAAATAAAAAATATGACATTAGATAGTCTGCTAAATAAAGGTCTAATCAGCGCAGCAGAATATTATTCTATTGTAAATAATAAAGATAAACTCTACGGAGTAGAAAAATGGGACACATACTTGTCAAACTATAACAGAATAAAAAATATAATTTTGAATAAAGATAAGTATATAAAAATCTCAAATGTACTAAATTATAAAATTGATTTGCTTAAAAGAAAATATCTTTCAAAGAAAATAAAAAAGATGGAAAAATTATTGTCTCAAGAAAAAAAACACAACCCAGCAGAATATTATCTTGTAATAGAAAACTTGTGTAAAAAACTAGATATAGGAATAAATTTCTATCCTAATTTGAAAAAGTATATAAGGATGGTAAAGTTAAATAAAGAACTTAATTTCAGACATCTTGCAAAAGAACTAAGATATTATTTTAAAGAATTGCAAAACATAATCCCTTACGGTATCTATAGCGCTCTTACAGAAAAAATGAAAGATTCAAATAAACTTGAAGAATATTATTTATCATTGTTAACAGTAGCAAAAGAGTATACGCCAGACATAAAATATAAATACCCAAATTTAGATAAATTTTTCGAGTATATACAACTTAACTATAGTATAAATCCAATATATTTAACCATAGAAGAGAGGATATTAATAAGGAACATTCTAAATCTATTTTCAACCAAACAGTTAGATAAAGAAATTTTATTTTTGTCAGATATGGCTCAACATTTGAAAAATTTTTTAGATTTAAAGATTACATATGAAGAGTTTAAATATTTTAGTAAAAATGTTGACAAGTTTAAAATATTGTTGAAGAAGTATTTTGAAGATTATGAGATACAAGATGTAATAAACTTTGTAAATGATGAAGAAATATATAAATTTTATGAAACAAATATAGATAGAGATAGAATATTTTATGAAATAGTAAAAAATAATATAAATTTTGCCAATAGAGAAAAACAAGTAAATAACAGCGAAAAAAATTATATAGATGTATTAACTAAACTCAAAGATTTCAAAGAGATAAATATAATAGTCACAGGTGGATTTCATTTTAACCTTACAGAAATGTTAAATAAAAATGGTATCTCATATATTACAATAGTCCCAAATGTTACAAGGGAATTTGATGACACAATATATGAAAGAATTTTAATCGGAAAGATAGATATAAAAGATTTTGTTATTTCTTCTTTTGCACCGATGTTGTTAAGCCTAGGTGTAGTTCCTGAAACTAAAGAATGGATAATTTTAACAATGTTTGCAAGCGGAATATTACAAGGAAAACCTCAGAATGAGATTCTGGAAGTTGTAAACAAATGGATAAAAGATAATAATATTAAAACAGAGGTTTCACTGAATTTAACCGATGAAGGAAGATACATAGTAAAAGTTGATAATAAAACATATGAGTTTGTAATAAAAGGTAAGAAAATAAAAGAAATAAAAGTGCTTGATGAACCTAAAAGTGAGAAGAAATTTTCTTTATTAAACCGTATAATAATAGGCGGTTTAACGGCTACAATTTCTGGTGTTATTGGTTCATTTTTATTTTCAACACCATTTGGCTGGATTGTTGGAGGTATACTCTCATCTTATTTTTTTGTTCATTCTTATTATATAATTCGTGCAGGATTAGAAAAAGCACCGCCAGTAGGACTAATTGATGAATTCGCTGATCTATCTTCAGAACAGAAAATACTTACAGATAGATTCACACCTGCAAAAATTGTTGATGGGAAAATTTATATAAACACTTCTTTGATGGCTCGCCTGCCATACTGGTTACAAAGAATAATTTATAATCATGAATTAAGACATTTAAATCTTACTAAAAAAATATCACCATTAATAGAAGAAATTTTTGTTTCATTAAGCGAATGGTTTATTACATTTAGAAAAGAAAAAACTTCAAAAATATTTGAAAAAAAGAAGGAAACTGAAAGGCTGCAGGCGTTAGGAGTAGATATAAAAAAATTTATAAATATCGTTGCTAATCAAATCAAATATAGAAATCCTTTGTTAGCGAATTTTCTTTTAGATTCTGCAATAAGTTTGTCTGATAAGATTGTAGTATTGTTTGAAGGTGAAGATGGTAAGATGGTTCTTTCAGATGAAGAATCAAAAAATAGATATGGTAAGTTTTTAGATATTTTGTTTAAAGAGGCGAAATTTAATTCAGAGTTAATTTCGTTAGTTGATGGTGAAGTAAAGTTTAACATTAAGGTTAGTAAAAATCCTATGTTAATTCAGAAAGAAGCATTGGCGCTAGCAACACTGAAAGTTAACAGACGCACCTCTGAAGTGACTTTATACATTCATGAGGTATTTCTTGAAAGTTTAAAAAACAAATCTCCACCTCAGCAACAGAATTTATTAAGATTGCTTTTATTACATGAGATTGAAGAATATACCTACCTTAAAAATAATCCTACTAAAACTTCCGAAGATTTCCATAAAAAACTTCAACAAGATAACTCACCACTAATTGAATTGTCTAGATTCGCAGAAAGTATTATAGAAGAAAGTAATAAAAAAATATATTCTATACCAGAAGGATTAAAAACTATAGAAGAAAATCCACCAAAGATGGTGATTTGTGATATAGGTGGGGCATTAACTCCAGATACTCATACTACAATTAAGGATTCTCATTCTAATGTGTTAAGGTCGTTAGAGGCTTTGCTTAAGTTAGGAATTCCGTTGGTTTTGTTAACTACTGGTTCAATAGAAAGGACATATAGAGATGTATTAAATCATATTTCACAGGATTTGTATAAAAATGTAATAGTATATGCTGAAAATGGTGCTTATGTTTATCGTGGAGATGAACTTTTAGAAAAAGAAGTTTTTTCAAAAGAAGAGATTAAAGAGATAATAAGAATTTTAAATTATCTTAGATATAATATAGGTATAGAGAATATTAGCAATATAAGAGAAGTTAAAGAGGATAGTGGGAAAATTGTTTTAGAACTTTCTTCGCAAGAAGAAAGTGTTGCCAGAGATGTATTTGAAAAAGTAAGAGAAGAATTGAATAAAAATAACCTTAAGTTCACGGTGTGGTGGAGTGAAGGTAAGGTTACAGTTGCTAAAAAATCAAAACTTGATGCAGTAAAAAATATACTTAGTAAAGGTATATCACCAGATGAAGTTATATATATTGGTAACAGTTTTAAAGAAGGACAAGCTGATAGTGAAATACCAATTTCTGGTATAAGATGTATAGATGTAGGTTCTAACCAGCAAGATATTTGGAAAATATTAAAAAAAATAGCAGTGTTGAATTCTATAAAATACATTTACAAAATTGAGAATTTAGATAAAGATAAAGATTTAGCAATTTTATATTCAAGATTTAAGATTGGCCACAAAAAAACTGTAGAAAAAATTACTGATTTACTTAAAAATAAAATTCTTAATACTTTACCCGAAGTGAAAAATCAACCTAAAAATTGGGTTATCCTTGCATATGAATCCCGAGAGGTAGATAGATCCATAATGTTAGCTGCTAAGAAAATTGCAGAAGATCTAGATATAGAGTTTATACCTATAAAAAGGAAACCCAAAGAAATAACTGTTACTTATCAAGACCTTTCAGAGGAAGAAAGAATCAACCGGGCAAAGGAAAGTATAACAGTAGAAAGAGAGATAAATGCTAAAAATGTAATATTTTTAGATGATCTAGTAGTTACAGGAACTTTTTTAGAAGAGGTAGTTTTACAACTATATCAAAAAGGTGTAGATAAGATATATCCATTTTGTGTTGCATATTTGTCTTCAGAACCAGCTTTGGAAAAAAGTTTAAACAGAATTGCTGCTGAGATAGAAATTTTAACAGAACTTGCAAAAGGAGAAATTTTTACCACAAAATTTATTGAAGTTCTATTTGAAATAGAAGAATGGAAGTTTAAAGAAATATTAGATGAACTTAGTGAATTACAAAAAATAAGATTATTACTTTATTTTGTAGCAAGGAAATATTCATTCAAGCCTCAAAGAGAAAATAAAATAAAAATTTTGCTGGATGAAATTAAAAATGAAGATTATAAAGAAATTCTATCAAAATTAATTTTAGGAGATAAAGAAGAGAAAATAAAAAAATCAGATATTGTCGCTAGGTTGATAAAAGAAAGAAAAATTTCTACAAAGAAAGAATTGGAAGATTTAATAAATGAAATTAACAAAAATATTGAAGTGTTATCTGGAGAATCTAATTTGGAATTAACTGTTAACTCTTTAAAAGGTATTATTAAAAACATTTCTCACACAATCAATCCTAAGAACAATGCAGAAAAAATAACAAGAAAGATGGTTATAAATAATAAAAATTACAGTTGGCTCCAACAGAACGCTCCGGAATTATTTGCGAAGACATTTGTTCATGTTTCGCCAGGATTTAAACCATCACCAGATTTTCTTAGAGTGTTTTCTGACCCTGAGATGCGTATTCGTGTAGCCAATGGACATCAAACAGGTGGTCTTGAACCGTTAGTAACTGAAGAGTTAGTTCAACTTACAGATATGGGTATGAACGCAATAGGTGTAAGTTTGTTATATCAATATTCTCCTTGGCAAAAAGAAGACGGAAGTATTGAATTACGGCCTGTAGATTATACTGAGGCAATAAATAAAGGTAGACTTATTTATATAGGGAAAGTTGTAGTTCCTATGTATGGCAAAGAAGAGGCGGTTAAAGTTTATGCAGCAGCATTTAATGCGCCAAAGACGAACAAAAAAGCAGTAGTTTTGTTTTTATCTCATCCTGAGATAACAAGAGAGATTTATCCTGGTGATTATAGTTTAAGAGAAAAACAGATGCTGCTTTTAGGTAGAGGCACTTTAGCAATATTAAAAGAAATTAATGAAGGAAGGCCTGAATTTAGACAAAAAATATTATCACTTGGTTTAACATTTAGCGAAATTGAACCTGTAATAGTACAACTTAACGAAGCGTTGACAGCTTTTGCACATCCTAAAGTTGTAAAAGATAGTTTTACAGATGATGAATTTTTAAATTCTTTAATTTATGGGTTTACTACACATACACCTGTTGAAGCAGGTTTACAAACTATGCCAATAGAATCTGAAAAATTTATAGGTCTTAATCCTTATTTATGGCAATATGGTATAATACGTAAAGGTAGAATTGATTTGACAAAAATATGTTTAACACTTTGTGATACAGTAAATGGTGTATCAAAAGAACACGCTGAAGTAACACAAAGAAGGTTATATCCTGAATTTAAAGGTCTTATTTTGGGTATAGTCAATGGAATAAACCTTGCACATTGGCAACTTAAAGAATTCCAACCTTTAGTGGGCCAACAGCCTACTGCTGAAAATTTGAAAAAAATGTATGAGCTTCATAAAGAAGTAAAACAAAGGTTTGCAGATTGGATATATGCTAAAACAAATATTAAGCTTGATACTTCAAGACTTTTTTCTGTTGAAGCTAGAAGAAAAACAGATTTTAAATCAGTGGATACATTTATTCGTGCAATGAGAGACCCTCAACTAAGAGAAAAATTTTTATCTACTGGTGTGGTGCAAATTTTTTTAGGTAAGCAACATATAGAAGATAAATGGGGTTTAGCACGTGTTAGAGAATTGAAAGCATTATCTGAAGGTAGAATCATAGAAGTAGATAATTATGGCAATGAACGAGAAATTGCAAGAGATGAAAGGTTAATAGGTAGTATTGTGTTTGTTGAAAATTTCAATGTAGCAGAAGCGCCAATAGTGTTTCAGGGAGCAGATGTTTTATGTATGTTGTCCCAACTTGAAACAGAAGCTTCAGCTACAGGTTATATGAAAGGACTTGTAAACGCTATACCTACAATTGCTACAAAAACAGGTGGTCCTTTAGAACATATAAGGGATTCAGAAAACGGTTTCTTTGTAAGATTCTATGATGATAATGGAAGACCTTTGCCTATAGGAGTAATTGATGTATTAGTAAGAGCTTGGGAAGTTTATAAAAGTAGTTTGTCTGAAATAAACAAAGGTAACTTTGATGTTTCATGGACAAAGATAATGTGGAACGCTTTACAGACAACTCCTAATGTAGATATAACTACTACAGTTAAAAGATATATAGTTGAGATGTGGTTACCTGCATATAGGACAAAACTTCAAATTATTGATAGAATAAAAAAAGATGAAAAAAATGGTTTATGGATGGCTACTAAAACACAGATTGCCTGCAGTTTGCCTATATTTTCATTAAGGAATTCAAAGATTAACTATGGTATAGGAAAGTTAACTGATCTACTTGAAGTTTACAGAACAATGTTAAAACCAGCAGGTGTGTCTACTATATTGTTGTTACCTCATTTTACTCCATTAGGAGAATCACCATATTCTTCTGTTTCGCCATATGCTATAAATGAACTATTTATTGACTGGATTAAAGAATCTGAAGAACTTAAACTACCTAAAACTGTTATAGAACAACTAAAAGAAAAGCTTTCTTTAGCTGAGCAGGAATTTATAGATTATCAACTAGTAAGACAGATAGAATTTGAATCTGCTAAAGTTGTTTATACTCATTTTCTTTCTAGAAAAAAGTCAGCAGAGTTTAAAAAATTTATTAGTGAAAACTATTTTTGGCTTAAGAATTATTCAAGTTTTATGGCTGCAACAAAAATTTTAGGTAGGACTCCTCAAAGTGTGCAAGAAATAGAAAGTGTTAAAAATCTAAATCCTGGTGTGTTTGAAACATACCAAGGTCTTTATGAATATATGCAATATGTTGCTTATAAACAACTTAAAAAAGTTATTAAAGAATTACATAAAGAAGGTGCAAAAATTATGTTTGATATACCATTTTTTAGAGGGAAATCTTCAGTTGATGTATTATATCATTCTCAATATTTTGATGTAAACAAACGTTCACCGTATATCTGGGGACAAAGATGGAATGATCTTATATTATACAATTGGGATGAACTTGCAAAAGATGGGTATTCGTTATTTATCAATCCTATCCTTCATTGGATGAGATTTGGATTTGATGGTCTACGTTTAGATGCTCTACATTTTGCATATCCTTTAACACATTTGGGCAACAACATAGAACAGTCAGGTAATGAAAAAGGTGATGATTTTGTGTCAACACTTATAACGCAGATAAGAGCAATAAATTCGCAAGCAATAATTTTAGCAGAATCCTTTGAAGGTATAGACCGCCATATTAGAGACAAATATGATATATATACTGTAATGAATGTTGACTGGTTTGATACAGAAAGTTTGAAAAAAGAAACAAAAAATAATAAAAAAGGATGGTTTCAGATAAGTTCACATGATTCACCAAGACCACATAATAATCATCAATTAGTAAAAAAATATAATATTAACCATACGGAAGAATCATTTAAAGAATTTTTCAGGCAAGTTTTAACTTCAGGCGCTGAATTTGTATCTTTTGTTATAGGAGACCAATTTGGTGAAGAAAAGCCTGTGAAAGAAGAAATTCAAGCTGAAGATGGCACAATGCGTTCTTTATGGAGGTACCGTATACCTTTAGCATCAAAAAGAAATTTTGATATTACAGAATTTATAAAAATACTAATTGATATAACAGAAAAAAGAACAGATGAGGGATATTTTATGCAAGGATTTTTAGTAGGTAAAAATCTTAATTTACCACAAGGAAAATCTCTTGAAGTTTTAAGTAGATTAAGACAAGTAGGCATTCAAAATTTTAAACTTTTATATGATGATGGTAAAAAAGAATTACCATTTGGTAACATTAATGCACCGCATCTACATTGTTTATTGGTAGCATATCAGTGGATAAAGTTTATGGGTGAAAAAGGTAAATGGGCACTTTGGCATCATAGTTATCATACTGATTTCTTTACAAAGTTTTTTTCTATATTAAATGATGCTGGGATAACTAGAGACAATCTACCTGAAGTTTATAGTTATGTAGAACATTTACAAAGGATGGCTTCTGCAACTACTGATGTTGACCAAAAAGCAAAACTTACCATTCAACTTTTTGGATTTATCCAGGGGTTGCTTGAAGATATTTTGCGACAAGAATATCTGTATAGCATAGGTCGGTCTGATATGCAACATATTAACCAAGAGTATCATGATGTGTTTAGCAAGCTTCTTGTTTCAGCAGATTCTTTTATATTGAGAGATAAAGATGGAAGTGTTAAAATCCTTGCTGGATATCCTTGGTTTGATCAGTCTTGGGGTAGAGATAGCTTTATAAGTTTAGCCGGACTTTTAATTGTTACAAGAAGATTTGAAGAAGCAAAACAACTGTTTAGGTTCTACGCAAAATATCAATCAAATGATGGAATTATACCTAACAGGATCTGGCCTGATGGTAAAGCTGAATACAACACTGCAGATGGTTCGTTATGGTTTGTTGAAGCGTTATACAGATATTATGAGGTAACTGAAGATATAGAGTTTGTAAAAGAGATGTTACCTACAATAACTAAAATTATACAAAGGTATACTGCTGAATCTGGGACAATTTATATGGATAGAGATTATCTTGTTGTAGTTCCTGCACAATATACCTGGATGGATACAAAATATACACCTCGTAATGGAAAACCTGTTGAAATACAGGCGTTGTTGTATAATGCATTAAAAATAGTAGCAGAATTTTATCGTATTGTTGGAGATAAGAAAAAAAGTAATGAATATATAGAACTTAGTAATAAAGTTAGAACTTCAATTTTAGAAAGATTTTTTGAAAAAAGAGATTATCCATACGATGTCCTTGATGGTGACGAACATAAAGATGCAATAAGACCAAACGCTTTAATTTTGTTATCATTAACTCATACTGAAGATTTGTTGCCAAAAGAGCTAAAAGAAAAAATTATAGAAGTTGTAGAAAGAGATCTTTTAACACCTTACGGATTAAGGACATTATCACCAAAAGATACAAAATACAGAGGATATTATGATACTTTATCAGATATAGAGACAAAAGATCCTGCTTATCATCAAGGTACAGTATGGCCATGGTTAATTAAAGAATATGTAAGAGCAAAAATTAGTGTTCTTAAGGATAGGCCATATAAAGAAGTTATAGAACAACTTAAACTAAAAATCAACAACTTTTTATACTTTGTTAGATCTAACACCACATTGCCAGAAGTGTTTAGTGGAAATGCTCCTTATAGCCAAGGTGGGTGTGTGTCTCAAGCATGGTCTGTTGCTGCAATGTTAGAAATATTAGACCTTCTTACTAAAGAATATGCAAAACCATTGTTAGACACACAAGGTTTTGAATCAATTAGTGTAGAAAGAATTAAACGACTCCTTAGCGCAGGATAATAATAATGTTTCTTTTAACATTTGAAAAATATTTTAAAATTAGTTAATAATATAATATTTGAGTTATTAAAAATAAACAATAAAGGTCCATCTTTGACAAAAATTGATTATAAATTGAATTTTGTTTCAAACACCTATAAAAAGGGGGATATTAAAAATGGCTACAATACTAATAATAGAAGATGAAATGCCAGTAGCAGAACTTATTAAAGAGCGGCTTGAAGAAAGTGGTTACAAAACATTAATTGCATATAGCGGCAGTAAGGGACTTGGTGTAGCCACAGACCATAAACCAGATTTAATAACATTAGATATTCATCTGCCCGATATAAATGGAATTGAAGTTTTAAAAATGTTAAAAAAAGATAAAGATAAATCTAATATACCAGTAATAGTAGTAACTTGTGATGATACAGTAGAAAAAGAATGTAAAGAATTGAAAGCAGAAGGATTTGTAAAAAAACCTATAAACTTTGGCAAGTTAAAAGAAATAATAAATTTAGTAACAGAAAAAGAAATAAATCAAAAAAAATAAAAATATTTATTATCAATCATTGACTTTCAATAACTGTGATACTTGTTTATATTATTCTAATTATTCTTGCCATAATTGGATTAAGTTCATTAGAATCGTTTTATCGCAACCTCAAACTTTCTACAATACCCTTTTACTCTTCACTAATTTCATTGCCTGTTCAAAACCTACATATCCAAAAGAAAAACTTTCAGAATCAGCAAAAAAAATATTAAAAAAAGAATATGACTTAGATGGTTCTATAAAACTTATATGAAAAACCCTGTATTTAGAAATAGAACTTCCAGAACTTATTTCTACTGAAAAAGATCTTCCTAAGAAGATTTTTAAGAAACTTCAAGGAGCAGTTCTTACAATTGTTCGCATATCCTTAAGCAGCGATACAAAAATTGACTTTCTTGTAACAATAGCAAAAGCAAAACACTATGACTTTTGTGTTCAAATAATTCAGAGACTTGAAGATATAAAAAGTTATTTATATTTAAGAATCTCAAAGTTTTACTATGAAAACCGTTTAATTCTTAAGATGATGCCTTACAGCAAACTAAAATATATTGTTTTACATTAAAATAATTTGTAGGAAGATTGATTGTTTCTCAATATAATATGTTGCTAAAATCTAATCCTTTTATATCAGCACTATTAAATAATATTTCATTAGAGTTTTACAATATTTCAGATGATTTTTTAGTAGTGGTATCAAATAATTATATAAGTGACTCAATAAAAAGTTTATTTGAAACAGTAATATCAAAATCCTACAATGATGTAATTAAAAAATACAAATTATTTAATTTTCCTAATTCAATAGAAATTATTGACGAAAATAAAAATAATATATTAACTATCAAACCTAATAAACAAACCATTTATGATTTCAAAAGTAATTCTAATTTTCTCTTTTTCTAAAAAAATCACAAATTTTTTTAAGGTTTCACACAATTTTTTCAAGCTTTTTAAGTATATATAATTGTGTTAACTGATTTTGGTAAATTGAAAATTTCACAAAAATTTTACAAAAATTTAGCAATTTATTTACACGAAGATGGTATAAAAAAGTAGATTTCTGTATCTCTATGAAAAACTTAATCATTATTTTAACCTTATTATGCTTTTTATGGAACGGGGTTATTGCTTTTAATATGCCTATGCCTCAGCAGGAAAGATTTGGCCCTCAGACAGAACTTATACAACAAGAGTTTGGCAAACCAAAAGATATGCTAAACATTGTACCTCACAGACCCATTGCAGCAAGGGATAAATATGGGAACCGTCTTTATTTTACCCCTAATGGTAGGTTAACATTAAGAATCTCAAAAGATGGTTCAAGAGAGTTTTCTTTATCTGCTAAATCAATATACACAGACAAAGATGGAGATATTGAAAGAATAATAGAAAAGCAGCGTGGTGATAATCTTGTTGTTATAAAAAATGAAAAAGGTGAAATAATTGGGTATCAAGAACTTGGGTTGGGTGGTAAAGTTGTAAAAGAACTTGATAAAGACAAAAACATCACTAAGTCATACTATTACAATAAATATGCTAAAAATCCTATATTTGCCTTAAATGAGAACACACAAGTAAAAACTTTCTTTGATAACAAAGGCAGAGCAATTGCAGATGTAAACTATGAAGGCACAGAAGTTGCACACTATTTCTACGATGAAACAAAAAATACTCTTAAATTTACAGTTGACATCTATGGCAATAAAACATACTTTGATGAAAAATCAAGACCTTTATATACTTTAGACCGCTGGGGAAACAAAATACAACAAAACTACTATAAAAAAGACGAAGATGGCAACGAAGTGTTAGAAAAATCAGTGGGGGAATATGACAGAGTAACTTATTATGATAAAAATAAACCTGTTGTGGAAAAAGATAAAAATGGCGAAATTATAACAGAATTTGTGTACGATGGTTCAAAACTTGTATATAAATTTGATAGAAAAGAAAACATAACAACCTGGTATGATGTTGACGGTAAAGTATTATATACTTCCTTTAACGACCAAAAAGTTGAAGAATATTTATACTTTGAAGGAAAATTTCTTGGTGTATGGAATTACACAAATAATACACTTTCAGTTTTAATTCATGGCCAAAAAGTAGCAACACTTTTGTTAAAAGAAAAACCAACATCTGAAATTGTTAATGAATGGATTTCAAAAGGTATAATCAAAAAAGAATATACTCAAGAACTATCATTTTCACCTTCAGTTTTTAAAGTTAATTTAGAAAATAGAATGATGAAAGAATATCAACCTAAATATTTAATTTCAAAAGTAGGAAAAAACAAACAGACTGCTGGATATTATAACGAAAAAGATGAGTTTATTCCTATAGAGATCTCTTATTTTGACAAAAGTGGCTTGTTAAGAAAAAGAGAAGAAATTGTCTCTGGTAAAGTTCAAGAATACAATACTTCTGGAAATCTAGTTAGAGCTTACAATAAATTAGTAGTATATGAAAATGGAAAACTAACAGAAAAAATATATGAAGCAAAAATTAACTATAACAAAGATGGCTCATACACTATATCCTACAAAGGGATAATTGACAAAGACAATAACATAAACACCACCGATGATATTGAAATAATTGAAGATGCAACAGTTGAAACATATGACCATACTTCAAGATTGTTATCTGTAGTATCAAAAAGTTTTGTTAATGGCGAATATATAAGTGCTGAAACTAAGATTATTTACGACGATAGTGGAAACATAACCAAAAAAGAGATATATTCCCAAGATGGCCTGCTTCTTCAAGAGACATTCTTTAGATACAATCTTGAACAATATACCATGCAATATGTATATGATAACAATTCAAAACTTATAGGTAAATATGTGTTATCAGAAAATTTTTATAAAGATAGAAAACTAATAAAAACTGAAACTTACGAACTTAAAAACTTAAAACTCAACCAAACACAACTATCAAATGTAATATTTTACGATGAACATGCAAGAATATCAGAAGTCTATGATGCTTTAGGCCGTATAATTCAAAAGCATTTCTATAATGATAAAAACACCGATGTTTTACAATCATTAAAAATCTTCAATTTAGAAACTCAATCTGAAACACAAATTGAAATCAAAATAAAACCTGCAGGGATATTGTTTTCAGAACAATATACTTATTCAGAAAATGGTCTTGAAAATACAATTAGAACCTATTATAATAACGGTTATCAACAATACAAAGCCATAAGTTATCTAAAATGAAAAAATTTTACATTTTTTTCACAATTTTAACAGATTTTTTTCACATAATTAAAGTAAACATTGCTTAAGAAGGAGGTGAGAAAGCTTATGAAAAACACATCATTGAAAGAAAAAACTATAAAGAAAGGAGGTGAACAAAAAATGAAAAAATATCTAACAACAATAGTAGGTTTACTGCTTCTCATCACAGGTATAAGTTATGCTGTGATACAAGTTGACACAAATAGGGTTCTTCAAGTTTATGATTACAGCGACTTTTCAATAACTGGTATTGCGTCAAAAATATATGATCCTGTAAATGATAAATATACATTTGTATATAAAAATGCTACTGTGACAGGATATTATGGAACAGATGGTAAGTTCATCACTGAACAAAAAGTTACAAGATATGCAAGCGGTGCTACAAAAAAAGTAGAAGATCTTATAAACCAGCGTTATATGGAATATGCAGAAAATGGTGCTTTGACAAGAGCGTATAATGTAATGAATGGTCAAACATACGAGGCAACAATAACTTATAATTCTGATGGTTCGTATACAGTTGCTTGGAAAGGCAAAATTGATAAAGATGGCAACCCAAATACTACAAATGATCAAGAAATAATTAATGATGCAACTGTTCAAAAATACTCACCTTCAGGTAGATTGTTAGAAGTTGTCAACAAAACATGGGATTCTGAAAAAAAAGCATATACCACATCTACTTCAAAATATATCTATGACGGTGCTGGAAATCTGTTAAGAGTAGAAACAAGAGGCGAAGATGGTAAAATGCTTTCTGTGACATACTTTGACAGTTTAGGAAGAGAATCTTACACCATGGGATACAAATATGATAATAATGGCAACCTACAATATACATATCTTGCTTCAAGAAATTTCTATGATGGTGCAAAACTTGTAAAAACAGAGACATACGAACCTACAGGTCCTGGTACACAGAAGTTGCAATCTACAATATATTATGACAAGCATGGTAGAATTTCATATGTCACAGATGCAATGGGTAGAGAAGTCCAAAGGTATTTTTACAATGACACAACTCAAACTAAAACAGATACAGTCCAATATGGTGGAAATTCTGTAAATATTAGTGCTGGTCCTGGACAGATAATAAAGGTTGAAAATTATAGTTATGGAGATAATGGGATAAAGACAACACAAATAACATATTATGACCAGAACAAACCAAAGATTACAATATTGGGTTCAAGCACAGCCTATGATGTTGACAAATACAACAATTGGCTAAAATCTATTGCTCCTGACATTCCTGTAGGTGTAGATCCTACTGTGACAGGTAAACTTAAAATTATTGCTGAAGGAGAAGATAAAGTATATGTAGTTTTTGAAGTGACTGACAAAAACGAAGTGCAAAAAATGATATCTGAGATTAAGAATGCAAAAGACCAATCGGGTAGTGGATTAGATTCTTTCTTTGATCAACTACTTGCTGCATTAGGTGATACTAACAAAGATGGAAAGCTTTCAGATAATGAATGGAAAGCTAAAGGAGGAAAAGTTCAACTTTATGTTGGTGCAATTGATCCAAAGAAACTTCAACAATTGGGTAATCAGGCGGCAACTGGTACCAGTGGTAATTATGGCCAAACTGGTGGTGGACATGATAGAAGAGATATAGATTCAACTCAAGCTTGGAATGATGATTTGATGAAACAGATAATTAATGATGCACAAAATGAGAAAAGAGCGACCCTTACTTGGACATACTGGGCGACCGATACTCAAGGTAATATATGGATCTTTGCTGAGAAAAAATCTTAAAAAATAGGTTACACAATATTAGAGAATGAGAGAGGGCTAGTTTTGAATATAAACTAGTCCTCTCTTTTTTATTTTTCTATTTCCAATATATCTTCTACCCAAAAACCATCGTAATTTTTAAAACTTGTCTTACCCATAGTAAGACCTTTTATTTTTACTTTCTTTCCAATTGCATTAAATATTAGAGTATTTACATAAGGTGGGTTTGATAGAACATATTTTTCACCTGTTTCTGTAGTTAAAACAACTTCTTGAAGAGGTTGTGCCTTACCTGGTAAAATTTCTTGTTTTTCCCAATTGACAACACCTTTTAGCACCATAAGCGATTTTTCAGGCACTGGTATTCTTGTTGAAAACCTGATCCTATATGCATCAACAACTTCGCTTGTTGGAAGTTGTATTTTTATTTTTTCAGGTGGCTTTTTTTGAGTTTTCTTTCTTATGAATAAATAACCACCAATAACTGCTCCTACTAAAAATATTATCAAAATTAAAATTGATATTTTTTTCATTTTATCTCCCCTTTCTTATTTAATTTCAAAATCTTCTACCCAAAAACATTTATATCTTCTTCCATAAATAACAGAATCTTTTCTCCATCTGCCTTTTAATTTCACATCTTTGTTTAAGTAAAACTTTCTTAATGTATTTACATAAGCTGTATTCGTAAGAGTAATAATCTCATTATTTTTTTTATCTAACAAAACTGTCATTTTTAAAGAGTTAGGATCCTCGGGATTGTGAGGTGACAATGTTATTTCGCCTTCAATTTCATCATATTTTTCTTTTTTAGTTTCTTTAGGTAAAGAAGCTATTGGGACAACAATTTTTGAAGTAGTACTACTTATCTGAATAGTCTTAAGTTCTTTAACGATAACTTTAGATACCTTTTTGTTTGAGATGAACCAACGATAAAATAAAAAACAAATAATTGTTAAAGTTATAAGACTTATTGAAATTATTATATATTTTTTCATAAACCCTCTTGAAATTTATAATTTAATTTCGTAAAATATAAATACAAAATTTTTAAAGTATTGTCAATATATATGCCCAAAAAATTCTTGTTTACATTTTTCATATTTTTTTTATCTAATCAGATTTTTTCTTCAGACTACTTCTTAAATACCTGTATTGATATTGCAATACAAAAAAATAAAAAATTAACTGCTAAACAAGAAGAGATCCTTCTTGCAAAAAGACAATTGTGGGTTACAACAAGAAGTTTCCTGCCAAATATAATTTTCCAAAGAAGGTATTCCCGCGGTAAAACAATAACTGAAGAGTATCAAGCAGAAGATATTTGGTTAAGATTATCTCAACCTATATATGATGGTGGCCGTCTTACTGCTGCACATAAATATCAATCTCTTGCTTTAGAAGTAGCAAAATTAGAGTATACTAAATTAAAAGAAGAGCTTACATATAAAATAAAATTAGCATATTATGAATATGTATCATCTACATTAGAAGTTAAAGAAATAGAAAAAATGCTTCAAGAAATAGATAATTACTATAAAAAACTTGAAAACGAATATAATGCAAAAGCAATATCAGAAATTGAACTAAAAGAAGGAAAAATATTTAAAAAAAAAGTAGAAAATATGTATGATAGATCAAAAATGAATAAAACACTTTTTAAAAATAAACTTTTATCACTTGTTGGAATAAAAAGTTTAGATGAGATAATTTTTCCTTTACAGGTTGAAATTTTTGAATCGCTTCCAAAAGAGATTGATTTTGACTTACCTGCATTAAAGAATTTAGTAGTTACTAATAACATAGATTTAAGAAAGTTAAAATTACAGATGAGTATGGCAGAAGAGAGAAAAAATATGGCTAAAGGCAAAACATATCCTAAATTTTATTTTGAAGGAAGTTATGGTCAAAGTGGTGAAGCATATGTTACAGAGCCATTGGAGCTTTCTACTGTATGGAGTGGGATGCTTAGATTATCATGGTTATTTGGTGGTAGTTCAGTTGAGTCTGGATATCAAAAAGATAAAGCAATTCCAAGAGAAATTTTAGATGTTTCAGCAAGAATTGATAACACTGTTCTGGACACAAGAATTGGTTTATTTGACGACATTAAATATTTTGTTGAAAGAAAAGAAGCAGATGTGATTAAAACCTCTACAGAAGCAGAGTTTGATGAAGCAAAAAATACTATTCTTTTAGAGTTAGAAAAATTTTATAACGAATACTCCACATCTTTATTAGATGCAAGGGTTGCTAAAGATGACCTTGAATTTAAGAAATGGAAGTTGGAAGTTTTAAAAAAGAAAAACGCGTTATACGAAGCTTCCACTGTAGAAGTTATGGGTGGTGTATGGCAAGTTTCAGAAGCAGTTATTAATTATTCAAAGGCGATTCTTCAAAATTACACTTCTGTGACTGAACTTGAGAAACTTGTTATAATTCCTTTAAGATAAATTTAGTTATTTTAGAGGTATATAAATATGAAAAAAATTTTAAGTTTTTTAGTCAAAATTCTTATTTTCTTAAAAGAAAAAATATTTTTTGTTTTTAACTGGATTTTCCAGTTTATAAAAAATAGTTTTAAAACCAAACGCAAGTTAACTATTGTAATTGGTAGTATTTTAATTTTGGCAATAATTTTTGTTATTGGTAAATTTTTTATATTTAGAAAAAAAGAATCAAAAGTAAAAGAACAACAGCTAGTGAAAGTAAAAGTTGCAAAAATTAAAAGGACTGATTTTTCCCAGAAATATTCTGTATTAGGAACAATAAAAGGTATTTTAGAAAATGAATTAAGGTTTGAAGTAGATGGTGTTTTGTTTAAATATAATTATAAAGAAGGAGCAAGAATTGGTAAGGGTAATATCATTGCATATCTTGATCCAAAAGATGCTATGGCTAAAGTTTCTTATTCTAAAAGTAAATATGAAAGTGAAAAAGCAGCATTTTTTTCTGCACAACAAAGACTAAAGGTCTATGAAGACCTTTTCAAGTTGAAAGCAATTTCTGAATCTAAACTATTAGAGACAAAATATGAAGTAGAAGCAATAAGGCAAAGAATGGAGACAGCATCTGCAGAACTTGAACTTTCTCAGTCTGCATTATTAAAAACAAATCTTTATGCACCATCTGATGGTATTCTTGCAGAAATAATAGTGCAACCAGGAGAGTTTGTTACACCAAATGATGTTGTAGCAAAATTTGTCAATATGGGTGATGCAAATTTTGAAGTTGAAATTCCTGAAAAGGATGCTCTGCAGGTAAAAATTGGTATGAAAACAAAAGTATATTGTGACTCTTATCCAGACAAGGAATTCTTAGGGATTGTTTCAGAGATATCGCCAATTGTGAAAGAAAAAACAAGAACCGTATTAGTAAAAATAAAAATATCAAATACTGAAGGATTACTTAAATCAGGAATGTTTGCAAGAGGAGAAGTTATAATTGTAGAAGCATCCAATGTAGTAACAGTTCCTTTAGATAGTGTTATAAGTTTAGGTGGACAAACAAATTTATTACCATTAATTAAACCTGTTACAAGTGTTAATAAAACAAACCAAGCAATAGTAGAATTTAGAAATGTAAAAGTTGAAAATATTTTTGGTAAAACAGCAGTAATATCTGATGGTGTTGAAGAAGGTGAGCTATGCGTAGTAGAAACAACAGGAGAACTTTCAGATGGTATTTTGGTTGAATATATAGAAATAGAAGAAGAAACAAGCCATAAAAATCAATTCCAACCACAATAAATACTCCAATAAAATGTCTATTGTAGAGTTAGGTATAAAAAAGCCAGTAACAACTTTAATGCTGATGTGTAGTATTTTTGTTTTTTCTTTAGTGAGTATAAGATATATCAATGTAGAACTCTATCCAAACTATGAATTTGGTGAAGTAAGTGTGATATCACATCTTCGTGGTGGAGTTCCTGCAAGCGAGGTAGAAAAGTATGTAACCCGTCCTATGGAAGAAGTTTTTTCAGAAGTAAATGGTGTAAAAGAGATTATTTCTGCCTCAAGAGAAGCAGAATCAGTAATTGTTTTAAAATTTCATCCTAAGACAAACTTAAATTTTGCTATTCTTGAAATTAGAGAAAAACTTGCTACTATAAGACATAGATTACCTCGTGAAATGGAAAGGCCTGTTATTGCAAAATTTCAGCAATCTGATGTGCCAATAGTTATTTTGGTATTGTCTTCTGATGTTTACACGCCAGAACAATTAAGAGAAATTGCTGAACAAAAGATAAAAGAAAGGTTTTTTCGTATTTCAGGAGTTGCTAATATAGAAATAGGAGGAGGAAGAGAAAGGAAGATTTTAGTTGATATAGATAACAATAAACTTGTTAGCTATAGTTTACCAATTTTAAGCGTTATTGAAAAAGTAAATTTGAGCAATATTTCAGTATCTGCAGGTGAGATTAAAAAAGTGGATAGTAGATTTCTGATTCGTGCTACAGGTGAATATGAAAATGTTGAAAAAATTAATGAGACCGCTGTAGGTGTTACAGAAAGAGGTTCTGTAATTCGTCTTGGTGAAATTGCAACTGTTAAAGATTCTTATTATGAACCAACTTCGTTTGCGAGGTTGAACTTAAAATCTGTTGTTTCTTTATATATTCAAAAGGAAACAACTGCAAATACTTTGCTTGTTGCTAGAAATATCCTTGAAGAAATTGAAGTGCTAAAAAATAAATTTAGGAACGAAATAATATTTACAATAGTAAAAAATGATGCTGAATTTATAAATAAATCAATTTCCTCATTAGCAGTTTCTCTTCTGTTTAGTGCTTTTATTGTAGGAATTATATTAGTTATATTTCTTAAAAATTTTAGAAGTATTTTTGTGATAATACTTACAATTCCAGTAAGTTTATGTATAGCAGTAATTTTAATGTATTTTAGTAAATTATCATTTAATGTGATGACATTAAGTGGTTTAGGACTCGGTGTTGGTATGCTTGTAGATAATGCTATCATAATAATAGAAAATATTGCTTTACATTCTAAAAAAGAAAAAGATAAAACAAAGTTAATTGTGAATGCTACAAAAGAACTTTTTATGCCAATTCTTGCCTCTACATTAACTACAATAATAGTTTTTTTGCCGCTTGTGTTTTTAGAACCAGAAGTTAAAAAATTATACACTCCTTTTGGTTTAGCAATAGCATATTCTTTGTTAGCTTCTTTAGTAGGAAGTATAATTTTTGTTCCATATTTTATGCCTAAACTATTTAAAAAAATAGAATTTAAGAAGCTCAAATGGGAAGAAAAATTAATAAAATATTTTATTAATTTGTTAAAGTTTGTATTTAGGAATTATAGAGAAATTTTGTTTATCACATTAGGACTTTTTATATTTACTTTTTATATAATTTCTACAAGAGAATCAGAATTTATGGAAACAACTGAGATTAATACTTTTCGTATAGGTGTGCAGTTCCCTCCTGCAGCAAAAATTGAACGTTCTAATGAAATTGTTAAAAATATTGAAAAGGAGCTATTAAATTATCCTCAAGTAGAAAGAGTTAGTTCTAGGGTTGAGAAATTACATACTTTTATTGAGGTAAAAGTGAAAAAAGATGTAGAATATGTAAAAGAAGATTTTAGAAAAAAGTTTGACAAATTTATGCCTGCTTTTTTATATTATCAACCATCTCAAAGTCTAGCCTCAAAAGAAATTTTTATAGATTTCTATGGTTATGACTATGGAATATTGAAACAACTTGCATTTTTATGCTCTGGCAGAATACAACAGCTTAGAAGAATTACTGATGTAAAGATTCGCATGCGTGAAGATGAACCTGAAATTGTTGTTTTTAGTGATAGAAATAAACTTTCTTCTTTAGGACTTACAACTTTGTATCTTGCAAATACTTTACATGCTCAATTAAGAGGACTTGTTGCAACATATTATAGAACTGAAGGTAGAGAAATAGAAACAGTTTGTAGGTTAACTCCTGGGACGGTTTCTTCGGTAGAAGAACTTAAAAATTTAATGTTTGTAACACCTTATGCAGAAATTATCTCAATACAGCAAGTTTCAAATATTGAAAAAATTAACACTCAGCAAGAAATCTGGCGTAAAAATAAAAAGAGATTTATTCAAATAAGTGGTAATAGACATAAGGTGGGCCTTTCAACAGCAATAAAAAATATTGATCATGAATTAAAAAAGATAAATTTTCCTGAAAATTACACTTATAAATTTTCTGGTGAATATGAAGATATGACGAAAAACAAAAAACAGTTTACATTAGCTTTGATTTTAACTTTTTTGTTAGTGTATATGACCCTTGCTGCTATGTTTGAGTCGTACTCGCAACCTTTTATTATAATACTTTCAATTCCTTTTGGTTTAATTGGTGTGGCGTTATTTTTGTGGATTTTTAAAAGACCAATAAGTTTAGGTGTTTGGATTGGGTTGATGATGTTGTGTGGTATAGTTGTAAATTCAGCAATCGTTATCGTAGAAAAGATGAATATCTACAGAAGAAGTAAAAATTGTAGTTCACTAAAAGTTGTGTTTGCTACTCCTCAAGCATATCTTTTAGAAATATTTATGTCTTCTATTACAACAATTTTAGGTATGTTACCTTTAATATTAAATCCAGATGAATCATCTGTTATGTGGCGCACACTTGGATTAACAATTTTTGGTGGTATGCTTATTTCAACATTTTTTGTATTATTTTTAACTCCTTTGTTGTATTTTTGGTTTGAAAATTTTAATAAAGTATTTAAAGAAAAAATTTTTTATATTTTAAAATTTTGTGTAATAAAAAATAGAGTATAAATATGTCAGTTTTTAGAATTTCAGTTGATAGACCTACCACTGTTACAATGATTTTTTTAGGAATTGCTTTATTTGGTATAATTTCTTTTTATCGTCTTCCACAAGAACTTTTTCCATCTTTAGATTATCCACAAATTACTATTATTACAAAATATGAGGGAGCAGGTCCTGAAGAATCAGAAAAACTTATATCAAAACTTATTGAAGAAACAGTAGGGACTGCAAAAAATATAAAAAGAGTGACTTCTATTTCAAAAGAAGGTGTGTCAATTGTGGTTTGTGAATTTTATTGGGGTACTGATATAAATTTTGCTGCTTTAGAAGTTAGAGAAAAAATTGATTTGATAAAAGAACGTTTACCAAAAGATTCCCAAGAACCAATTGTGTTAAAGTATAATCCATTTCGTCTTGAAGCAATGAATTTATCTGTAAGTTATAAAATCCCTCAAGATGACCCTATAAAACTTGCTGAATTGAGAATGTTATGTAAGAAAAATTTAAAAGATGAATTAGAGCGACTTGAAGGAGTAGCAAAAGTTGAGCTTTATGGTGGTGCAGAAAAAGAGATACTAGTAGAAGTTGATAAAGGAAGATTGTTGGCAAACCAAATATCAATTTTAGATATAATAAGAACTTTAAAAGAAACAAATATAACATATCCTGCAGGAGCTATTAAAGAAGATATAAATGAATATGTAGTAAAGACTATCGGCGAATTTAAGAATATAAAAGAAATTCAAGAATTACAAATACCTGTAGAGAGACGACCAGAATATGATAAATATAAAAGATATAGAAGAAAAAAAGAAAAAGAGGATAGGCCTGTTGTTTATTTGTCTGATATTGCTGAAGTAAAAGAATCTATTAAAGATATCAAAGGATATTCAAGATGTAATGCAAAAAATCATATTTCTGTTTCTATATACCCGCAATCTAAAGCTAATTTGATAAATATGTCTAAAGTTGTAAGAAAAAGATTAAACGAAATTATAAAAACAAAATTTCCTGATAATGTAGAATTAAAAATAATCTATGATCAAGCAGAATTTATAAAATTATCTCTTAATAATATTTATTCTTCAGCTATTCAAGGCGGAATATTGGCTTTTTTTGTTCTATTTATATTTCTTAAAGATATTGTTGCTTCAGTTATAATAATTATTTCAATTCCATTAGCAATATTAGCTACTTTATCTTTAATGTATTTTGGTGGCATTTCTATAAATACTATGTCACTTGGAGGATTAGCATTAGGTGTTGGAATGCTTGTAGATAATTCTATTGTTGTTTTAGAAAAAATTTTTGTTGAAAAAGAAAAGAATCCTCAAAAAGATAAAAAAGAAATTATCTACTCTGCTAGTTCTCATGTAGTTGGCGAAATAATCTCTTCTACTTTGACTACAGTAGCGATTTTTATTCCATTAGTATTTGTTGGTGGTGTGGTAGGACAGCTGTTTAAACAATTAGCACTTACAGTAAGTTTTTCTTTGTTTTCTTCAATTTTAGTAGCATTGTTTTTAGTACCGAGATTAGCACTATGGCTTAATTTAGAAAAATATGCTGAAATGATAACTCAAACAACAACTAAAAAAGATAAATTAAATGATTTATTAAAAAAATTTCCTCAATTGTTGAATAAAGTTTTAGATATGCCTATTAAAATAACCTATGGAACAGTTTTTATATATTTGTTTGTAGGGTTGATTATTTTTTATTTTATTCCAAAAGAGTTTATGCCAAAATTAGATGAAAGAAAATTTATTTTAACAATAACTTTGCCTTCAAGCACAATTCTTGAAAAAACAAATGAAATTGCTTCTCAAATAGAAAGATTTATCATGTCTCTTGCTGAAACTAAAGACATTATAGTGAATATAGGTTCTGCAGGAGAAGAAAAAACTGGTGAGGTAGAAACACTTGGTCCAAATCAAGCAAAGTTTATTGTACAACTTAAAAATAAAGGTAGAAAGACATCAGAAATAGTATCTTTGGTAAATAAAGAAATAAAAAAAATAAGATTTGCAAAAATTGAAGCTGAGTTTATTACTCAACAAGGTTTATTTGGTTCTGGTGTGGGTAGTGGTAGTGATATTGCAGTAGAAGTAAAAGGTAAAGAAATTAATAAATTAGAAGAATATGCAAAAGAAGTTGCAAATTTTTTAAAGGAGAAAAAAGATTTGTATGGAATAAAAATTATACCACTACAACCTGTGCCTGAACTAAAAATTGAAGTTTATAGAGATAGAGCATCACTTTTTGGACTTTCAGTACAAGACATATCTGCAACTATTTTAGCTGGTATAAAAGGTTATGTTCCAACAAAGTTTAAATTACAAGAAGATGAATTTGATATAAGAGTAAGATTAAGCCCAAAAGATAGAACAGAATTGTCAAAAGTTTCTGAGTTAACAGTATACTCTAAATTGTTAGATAGAAATATTAATTTAGTTCAGTTTACAGATATTAAACTTGAAGCATCTTTTCCTGAAATAAGAAGAACTGAGGGACAAAGAATGTATATTGTCTTTGCAAATGTAAAAAAAGGTTTTAGTAAAGTTATTAGAGAACTTATTAATTTTAAAAATGAGTTATTATCTAAAGAACAGGATGTTTATATAGATATTACAGGTGAGGTTTTAGCTTTAAGAGAATCTATATCATCGTCTTTTTTTGCTTTAATTTTAGGAATAATAGTTATATATATGATATTAGCTTCTCAGTTTGAATCACTTGTTCAACCTTTAATTATTATGGTTACTGTTCCTCTTGGTCTTATAGGAGCGATATATTCTTTGTTTTTAACATTTAATACAATAAATTCAATTTCAATGTTAGGTTTTATAATGTTAATAGGGATAGTTGTGAATAATGGAATAATACTTGTTAGTGAATTTAATTTTGTAAGAGAAAAAAATCCACAAAAAAGTTTAACTGAGATAGTCATAGAAGTTACTTCAGAACGATTAAGACCTATACTTATGACAACACTTACTACTATATTAGGACTTTTACCATTGGCTTTAGGTATCGTAGGTCAGAATACAAATTCTTCAATGGCTATAACAATTTTAGGCGGGTTAAGTTTTAGTTTATTTTTAACTTTATTTTTTGTCCCGTTGACTTATCTTACATATTATTCAACTAAAAATAAGTAATCAAAAATGTTAAAGCAGTAAAAAAATTAATATGTTTTTATATTTTAGTTGGTCAAAAAAATATAATTGAATTATAAAATTTATTTTTATATAAAATTTTTTAAAATGAAAGAAAATATAATTTGTCCTATATGTGGAACAGAAAATAAAAACCAAACAAAGTATTGTAGGATTTGTTTTTCCAGGTTGTATCAATATAAGAAAAAATACTCTTCTTTTAAAACACATCTGTCTTTAAAAGTAGATCAACATAGGAAAGTTTTTACTTTTGTGTTTATCTTCCTATTAATTTTTTTACTCTGGATTTTATTTAAATAAAAGTAGATGTATCTTTACAATTTAAATTTTTTGTTATTGGTTTTTTTAAGTATTTGTTTAGTATGTATTTTTATTTTAATCTTTTACATTAGGAAATATTATTTTAGACAAATATATAATATAGTAGATTTACTTTCATCTATCAATTACAGTTTAGATATTGATAAAATCTTACCTCAGATAATGGATAAAATCATGATAATTTTAAATCCTAAAAAAGCATCACTTATGCTTATTGATGATAAAGGAGTATTAAAAATTAAAATTGCAAGAAATATTTCAAATTATATAATTCGTGGATTAGAGTTGAAACCAGATAAAGGTGTTGCTGGGAAAGCAATTTCTTTAGGAAAACCAATATTAGTTAAAGATATTTCTAAAAGTGAACATTACTATAAAATTTTTAAAGAAGATATAAAACCTTTAAAAAAAGAGTCTTTGATATCAATACCGATAAAGTTTTTAGATAAAAATCTCGGTGTATTAAATTTACATTTTAAAACAAGAAGTAAATTTCCTAAAACAAAAATTGAAGAGATAATGTTAAAGATTATATCACAACAGCTTGCTGGTGTTATAAATAATTGTTATATTTATCTTGAAGCGGTAAGTGATAAAATGACAAAGTTTTATAATCATCATTATATAATAAAGAGGTTACAAGAAGAAATTTATTACGCACAAAAATATTCTTTGCATCTGTCTTTGATAATGTTTGATATAGATTATTTTAAAAATATAAATGATAGATATGGACATCAAGCAGGAGATACAGTTATTATGACAGTTGCTGATATAACAAGAGAAAATGTTCGTCTCACAGATATTTTAGGAAGATATGGTGGCGAAGAATTTTGTATAATCTTGCCTAATACAACTTTACAGGAAGCATCTAATGTTGCAGAAAGGTTAAGAAAAAAGATAGAAGAAAACAAAATTTATACATTAAATGAAACAATAAAAGTTACTTGTTCTTTTGGGGTTACTGAATTTAATTATAAAGAAAGTATGGATGAATTTCTCTACAGAACAGACAAACTTCTTTATACTGCAAAAAATCTTGGTAGGAATACTGTGTGTTTATAATTTTTTATCTTATATATTAATAAAATTCGATTATATCAAATGTTGAATATTTATAAAAATTTTTGTAGTAAATTTTGCAATATAAAAATATTCTTAATAATTCTTAATAAGAAAGGATAAGTTTATATGAGAAAACCTTTAATTGCAGCAAATTGGAAAATGTACAAGACAACAAGAGAAACAGAAGAATATATTAAAAAATTTCTTAATTTAGTAAAAGATATAAAAGATAGAGACATAGTTTTATGTGTACCGTTTACATCTTTATACATAGCAGAAAAACTTCTAAATGGTAGTAATGTAAAACTTGGTGCACAAAATATGTATGTTGAGGAAAAAGGAGCATACACTGGAGAGATAAGTCCTTCAATGTTAAAAGATGTTGGATGTAGCTATGTTATTTTAGGACATTCTGAAAGAAGAAAATATTTTTATGAAAAGGATGAATTTGTGAATAAAAAGATGCTGGTGGCTTTAAAATTTGGATTAACACCTATTGTATGCATAGGAGAAACATTACAGGAAAGAGAAGATGGCAAAACATTTGATGTTTTAGAATATCAGGTAAAAAATTCGTTAAAAAATTTGTCTAAAGAAGATGCGGATAAAATTGTTATTGCATACGAGCCTGTATGGGCTATAGGCACAGGTAAAAATGCTACTCCACAACAAGCACAGCAAGCACAAAATTTTATAAGAGAAAAATATGCAGAACTTTACGGTAAAGATGTGTCATCTAAAGTAAGAATACTTTATGGCGGCTCTATTAAACCAGAAAATTTTAAAGAAATAATGGCACAACAAGATGTAGATGGTGGTCTTGTAGGAGGTGCATCTTTAGATGTAGAAAGTTTTTATAAAATTGTAATTTATGATAAATAAAAAAGTTTTGTTTAAATAAAATTATATGCAAAAAATAAAATTTGAAGAATTTCCAATAATTCTACACATTTCTAACCGTCATATACATATAACAAAAGAACATTTTGAACAACTCTTTGGTAAAGATATACAACTTACAAAATATAAAGATTTACTTCAGCCAGGACAGTTTGCTGCAAATGAAACCGTAGATATTTTGGGACCCAAAGGAGAATTTAGAAATGTAAGAATAGTTGGTCCATTTAGGAATTCTACACAGATAGAAATTTCTCGCACAGATAGTTTTGTTTTAGGTATAAGACCACCTATAAGAGATTCTGGGAATATCAAAGGATCCGAAGGAGTAGTTGTTGGTGGTCCTAAAGGAAAAATTGAATTAAAAGAAGGATGTATTATTGCACAAAGACATATACATTTTTTTGTTGAAGATGCTAAAAGCCTTGGTATTGAAGACAAAGATTTGGTAAAAATTCTTGTTGGTAAATCTAAAGGTAGAGAAACAATTTTTTCAGATGTGCTTTGTCGTGTATCAAAAAATTATGCTACAGAATGTCATCTTGACACAGACGAAGCAAATGCTGCTATGGCAGACAATGGAGATATTGTGTATATTTTAGAAAAGATAAGATATTGAATTTAAAAAATATAAAGTTTTTCGGGGCGTAGCTCAGGTGGCTAGAGCACTCGTTTGGGGTGCGAGAGGTCAGCGGTTCAAGTCCGCTCGCCCCGATTATTATTTATGAAAATAGCGATAGCTTCAGACCATGCAGGATTTTATATAAAAAATCAGCTTGTTGAGATGTTAAGCAAAGAATATAATATAATAGATTTTGGTAGTTTTTCTGAGACTTCTTGTGACTATCCTGATTATGCAGAAAAAGTTGCTAAAGCTGTTAAAAATAATGAGGTGGATAAAGGAATTTTAATTTGTGCTACAGGTGAAGGTATGTGTATTGTAGCCAACAAATTTAAAGGTGTTCGTGCAGGAGTATGTTATTGTGAAGATGTTGCAAGATTTTTATCAGAACATAATTTTGTTAATGTGATATGTTTTCCTTCTAGAATAAAAATTTGCGGTTCACCAATTAATGCAGAGATGTTATATAAATGGACAAGAATATGGTTAGAAACAAAAAATTCATCCGAACAAAGACATATAAATAGAATTGAAAAGATTAAGTTGATAGAAAAAGAAAATTTCAAGTAATTATTTTTGTAAGAATTTTACTGGAGGTAAGATGAAAAAATTTTTTTATTTTTTTTTATTTTTTATTTTTAATATTATATTAGCAGAAAATTTTGAGTTGGAGTATGTATTAAAATTACTTAATTCTGAAAGTTATGACGAAGCGATAAAAATTTTACAATCAAATGGCATACAGAATGATATTTTATTATCCATAGCATATCTTGGCAAAAAAGATTTTTCTAAATCAAAAAGTTTTGTTTTAAAAGTTTATAAACAAAATGATATTTTATCAAATTATATACTTGCATTGATTTCAGAAGAAGAAAAAGATTACAGTACTGCTTTGAGATGTTGGGAAAATGTTTTAAAGAATGTTAAAGATAATGTTTTAAAACAACTTGCAAGAAAACATATTAATGTAATAAAAAAAATAATGCAATGAAAAAAATTAGAGGTTTGTTTATTTTAATTTTATTTTTTATTTTTGGTTGTGTGACACCAAAAGGAACTTTTTATAAAGATTTTGATCCACAAAAACTTTCTGTTATTTCAGTAGGAGAGATTAACTCCTATAGTGATAATCCTTCAAGTGGTGAGATGATAAAAAATCTTATAGTAGAACATTTATTGCAAAGAGGCTATACTGTAAAAGAACGAAATTCTTATGATGTAGATTATGTTTTAGTTGGTAGTGTTACAAGATTTTTGCCAGAAAAAAAATATTTAGTTTATATTGGAACAGATAAAAAACAGATAATTTTAGGAGGACCTTTAGCTGAAATTTCTGGAAGTTATGTTTATAATATAGGTTCAGCATTTGGTATACCAGATAGTAATGTTGTTGCGACAAATTCTACTGTAGGTGTTTCTTTAAGATTAATAGAAAAAAGTTCTTCTAACATAGTATGGACGAGTTCTTTTGTATATGAAGCATTAACTGTTGAAACAGCAGCAGATGTTGTTGTGAATTATTTGATAACATCTTTAACTGGAAAAAAAAGAAAATAATTGTTTTTTAATTTTTATTTAAAGAGGTTAAAGTAAAATGCAAAATTTAAAACAATATGACAAAAAGTATATTGCTTCTTTGATAGATCACACTTTGTTGAAACCAAATGCTAAAAGAAGTGATATTAAAAAATTGTGTGATGAAGCAAAAAAATATAATTTTTGGTCTGTTTGTGTAAATCCTTGTTTTGTAAAGTTTTGTAAAGAATTGTTAAAAGATACTGAAGTAAAAGTTTGTACAGTTGTGGGATTTCCTTTAGGAGCTACAACAACTTCTGTAAAAGTTTATGAAGCTAAAGAAGCTATATCTAACGGTGCTGATGAAATTGATATGGTTATAAATATTAACGCAATGAAATCTGCTGAATATGATTTTGTTTTTGAAGACATTTTTGCTGTAAGAGAAGCAACTAAAGATAAAGTTTTAAAGGTTATAATAGAAACAGCATATCTAACAAAAGAAGAAAAAATCAAAGTTTGTGAATTAGCAGGAAAAGCTGATGTTGATTTCGTAAAAACTTCAACAGGTTTTGCTTCCTATGGTGCTACTGTAGAAGATGTTGCTTTAATGAAATCTATAGTTAAAGAAGATATTGGTGTAAAAGCATCAGGTGGAATAAGGACACTAAAAGATGTTATATCTATGCTTGAAGCAGGTGCAAATAGAATTGGAACTTCTTCATCTGTGGATATCATGGAAGATAGAGAATCTACTGAAAGATATTAAAGTTTTTTATAGGAAAAATCTATGAATATAGATGAACTACTACGACTAATGGTAAAATCAGGCATTTCGGATATACATTTTAAAGCCAATAATGTGCCTTTGGTACGAATAAATGGTAAACTTATACCTACAAAATATGATACAATTTCTAAAGAAAATATAGAGAAAATTGCTTACAGCTTAATGAATGAACAACAAAAAAATTTTTTTGAAGAACAAAATGAAATTGATTTTGCATATTCGGTTTCTGATGTTGCAAGATTTAGAATTAATATTTATAAACAAAAAAATACAATTGCTTTAACTTTAAGAGTTATACCTTTTCAAGTTAAGTCTTTTAAAGAATTAAATTTACCTGAAAATGTTCTAATTAAACTTGCATCAGAACCTCGTGGATTAATTTTGATTGCTGGTGTTACAGGTTCTGGTAAAACCACAACCTTGAATGCTATAATTAATTATATAAATGAAAATTTTCATTATAATATTATAACTATTGAAGATCCCATTGAATTTTATCATATAGATAAGAAATCTTCTGTTTCACAAAGAGAGGTAGGTTGTGATACAAAATCTTTTAAAAATGCTTTAAAATATGTGCTAAGACAAGATCCGGATGTTGTTGTAATAGGCGAGATGAGAGAATTTGAAGCTATTTCTGCAGGAATAACAGCAGCAGAAACTGGTCATTTAGTCCTTTCCACTATTCATACTATAGATGCAGTACAAACTATTGATAGAATTATAGATACATATCCGCCACACCAACAAAAACAAGCAAGAATACAGATTTCAAATGTATTAAAAGGTGTTGTTGCACAGAGGTTATGTATGTTAAAAGATGGCTGTGGTAGAATACCTGCAACAGAAGTTCTTATAGGAACATCTTATGTAAGAAAACTTATATTGGAGAACAAAACACAAGAGTTATATAAAACAATGGAAAGTGGAGAATATTATATGATGCATACTTTTGATCAATCTTTGTTAGAGATTTATAATAAAGGGTTAATAAGTTTTGAAGAAGCAATTGATAAGGCTACAAATCCTGAAGATTTACAATTAAAACTTAGAGGGATATCTCAAACTAAAGTTTGAGGTTGAAAAATTAATGATACAACAAAAAAAAGATGATGATAAAAAAATAGAAGATATTTTAGAAGAAATAAATAAAGTTTTAGATTTAATTACTTCTGCTAAAAGAGATATTGACAAAGATGTTAAAGAAGATATTATTTACAATAATCTTTTATTAAACAAAGGAGCTGAAACGACGCAGAGTTTGGTTGAAGAAAAAAGTGATATTTTACATCAAGAAGAAGATAAATCAGATAAGGATTTGTCTGATAAAAACAAAAAAAGTGAAATTAAATCAGCTAATGATTTAAAAGAAGAAAAACAAATTAATAAATTTACAGATATAAAACCAGAACTAGAAAACAAATTAGTTGAAGATGCACAAGAACAATTAGAGGAATCGAATCAAATATCAAAAATAGATTCGACAGATAAAGAGGGAATAATTGAAATAAAAATAGCATTGTTCTATCCTGATATAATGAACGATATTAAGGATAAATTTATAGAGAATTTAAATTCTGCATTAAAGAAATTTTGTAAAAAACCTATAAAAGTAGTTTTATCTTTAAGTAAGAATTATAATTCTTTAGAAAAAGATATTTTGTTACAAGTTAATCAAATTTTAGAAGAAATAAAAAGAAATGCTGTAGAAGCATTGTTTTTAATAGTAAAAGAACTCTCTTCATTAGAGGAAGATTTTATAAAAAAATTGTCTGATTATGTGCTTGTATCAAAGTTTATTAGTTATAAAGATTTGGACTTAAAATCCACATATTTAGATATTTCTATTGATATATTGTTAATAACAAGATAACAAGGTAAAATCTATATGATAATAGCATGGAAACTGATATATCAACCTACTGAAGAATATAATAATAGATTTTTGTTGAAATTGAAATGTGAAATTCAGGATGTAGAAGAAATATGTAATTTTTTGCAGTCAGTTTTAAATTTAGAAATATCTCCTATATTTAAAATAGATAAAATTGATTATAGTTGGGGTTTATATATTTATAATTTGTCAAAAGAGTATAAAAATAAATTAATTGAAAAGATGTTTTCAATTTGTAAAGAAGGTGTTGTTGAAGAGAAAGATATTATAATACAAAATAATAAAGATAGTGATAAAAAAAGTTTTCCTAATGAATTAGATTCTATTTTAACAGATTTGATAAGTTCTGTTTCTACAAAAGTAATAGAGGAAGTAAAAAAAGAAGATGAAACAAAAAAGTTTTCTAAAGAGACTGATACTAAAGAAGTTTATAGAATATTTACAGGTATACCTTTAAATCCTAGATATACATTTGAAAATTTTGTTGTTGGAACAAACAATAGGTTTACACATGCTGCTGCTTTAGCTGTTGCAGAAAATCCAGGTAGAACATATAATCCTTTGTTTATATATGGTGGTGTTGGTTTAGGTAAAACACATCTTATGCAAGCAATTGGTCATTATGTTTTAGCTAAATTTTCAGAAAAAGTTATTTATATTACTTCAGATAGATTTGTAGCACAGGTTATTGAAGCTATACGCCTTGGTGCAATACAGAAATTAAGAGAAATTTACAGCGATGTGGATGTTTTGTTAGTAGACGATGTACAATTTATGGCAGAGTCAGAATCAACTCAGGAAGAATTTTTTCATATTTTTAACACTTTGCATCAGTTAGGAAAACAAATAGTTTTAACTAGTGACAAACCTCCTAAGATGCTAACAACTTTAGAAGATCGATTGAGGTCAAGATTTGAGTGGGGACTTATTGCTGATATAAAATCTCCTTCTTTAGAAACACGAGTTGCTATTTTGAAAAAAAAGGGTGAAGAAGAAAATATTAATATAGATGAGAACATTTTGTTATACATAGCTTCAAAATTAAAATCAAACATTCGTGAACTCGAAGGATTTTTAAAACGCGTTACAGCATATTCTACTTTAACTAAACAACACACAGATATGAATTTAGTTAAACAATTAATGGCAGAACTTTTACCAGAAGAAGAACTTACAGAAGAAGAGAAAAAGATGTTGTCAGAAAAACAAAATAGAATTGTTGTTCCTTTAAAATCTGAAACTACTGAAACAAAAAATAAACAGATCAAAATTGAAATATATCCTACAGTTGAAAATACCTCATCACAACAGATATACCAAGAATATTATCCCAAATCATCTTATACTAAACAACAATCTCAAATATCACAGCAAAAAGAACAACAAGTACAAAAACAAACAAATGATGTTTTTCAAGGTTTAACTTCTGAAGATCAAAAATTGTATCAAGATTATTTAGATAATGCTTTAGTTATAGAAGCAGCATTTTTTTATCCTGAAGGTAAATCGCAAGAGATTTTTGTAGTTAAACAAAAATTTGCTGATATCATTAAAAAACATAATTTGAAATATAAAATAGCAACAGCATTTGATAGACCTTATGTAACAGAAAACATTAACTATCGTATGTTTGTTGAACTTTGTAAAACAAATAAAGTAAGTTTATGTATAATTTTATCTCCACCACCAGAAAGTAATATATCTTCAGAAGAGCTTTATAATAATATTTTACCATTAATGGAATCAGCAGAAATAATTTTTGAATATGTTCCTTGGAAAGAATTAAACAAAGAATACAAATATTTAAATCTTGCTTTAGATATTGCTTTAAACAAATTTAAATTAGCATAAAATAAAAAAATTAAATACACGATTCTGTTAACTTTTAATAATACAAAATATACAAAATAAAATTTATTTAAGCAAGGCATATTAGTAGATTCCACAAATAGGTCTGTATTTAGAAGAAAGATATTTCTTATTGTAAGTGACGAATTGTATTCTACGATATTTGCATTG
>CALFVX010000015.1 GCA_937928765.1 uncultured Endomicrobiia bacterium | reverse complement strand
ATATGGCAATACAGTTAAAGAAATAAAATATTATTATGAAAGAATAAAAAAAGATTTAGAGAATATGCAGATAAAAGAAGACGGTTTAAATAATTTGGAAAAAGAAATTATAAAGATAGAAGATGAATTAATAAAATTAGCTAAAAATATATCAGAAATAAGAAACAAAAAAGGCAAAGCTCTTATAGAAGAAGTTAATAAAGAATTTTATTCTTTAGGATTACAAAAAGCAAAGATAGATGTTAAATTAGAAACAAAAGAATATGTGAAAGAAAATCTTTCGCAGAACGGATTCGATAAAGTAGAATTCTTTGTTTCCACAAATCCGGGCAGTTCATTTGCACCTTTGAAAAATATTGTTTCAGGAGGAGAACTTTCAAGGATAATGTTAGCTATAAAAACTGTTCTTGGGAAGAAAGATGAAACTCCTATACTTATATTTGATGAGATAGATTCTGGCGTTAGCGGTCCTATGGGATTTGTTATAGGTAAAAAGCTTAAAAAACTTTCGTTTAAACACAAACAAATTTTTTGTATAACGCATTTGCCACAGATAGCATGTTTTGCTGACAAGCATTTTTTAGTAAAAAAAGAGCAAATAAAGAATACAACTGAAATTAATGTGGAAGTTTTAGAAGATAAACTTAGGATTGAAGAGATAGCAAGGATGTTAAGCGGTGCTAAGATAGATGATACATCATTACAACATGCAAAAAATTTGCTTAAAGAAGCAAAAACTTTATAAAATAAAGGTTTTTAAGTGAGTAAGAAATACATTTTGAAAATAGATAGTGAACATTGTAAAGGTTGCGAATTATGTATTGTTAATTGTCCAAAAAGAGTTTTAAAACTCTCCGAAAATATTAACAAATTAGGTTATAGATATGTAGAAATTGTAGATATCTCAAGATGTACAGGTTGTGGAAGATGTTATTTGATGTGTCCAGATTATTTAATTGAAATATATGAAGAAGAATTAAAATAAATATTTTAAAAAGAATATAATGAAAAAAATTTTACAAGGTAATATAGCATTGTGTGAAGGAGCGATAGAAGGAGGGCTTGATGCTTATTATGCTTACCCAATTACTCCTCAAAATGAAATTTCTGCTTATTTTGCTGAAGTTTTGCCAAAATTAGATAAAATTTTTTTACAGGTAGAGTCAGAAGTTGCTGCTATAAATATGGTATTTGGTAGCGCACTTACAGGAAAGCGTGCAATGACAACTTCATCCTCTCCAGGAATTTCTTTAATGCAGGAAGGAATTTCGTATTTATGTGCATGTGAACTTCCATGTGTAATAGTTAACGTTATGCGCGGAGGACCAGGATTGGGAAATATAAGTGGTTCACAACAAGATTATTTTCAATCTACCCGTGGTGGAGGGCATGGAGATTATTATACAATTGTTTTAGCACCGTTCAGTGTTAAAGAAATATATGAATTTGCAAAAAAATCTTTTTTGCTTGCAGAAAAATATAGGAATCCTGTATTGATAATATACGATGGATATTTAGGACAAATGATGGAAGTTTTTGATACAGAAACGCAGGAAGGTAAGCTTGAAATAAAGTTAGAAAAAGATATTGATAAAAGTTGGATTTTGGACGGAGCTAAAAATAGGCCTCCAAGAAAAATTCGTTCTTTACTTATGGCTGAAGGCGAACTTGAAAAATTTAATTTAAAGTTGAAAGAAAAATATGATATAATAAAAGAAAATGAAGTTAGGGTAGAATTTTATTATGTTGATGATGCAGAGGTATGTTTAGTTGGGTATGGTATGTCAGCAAGAGTTTGTTTAGAAGTTGTAAATAATTTAAGAGAAAAAGCAATTAAGATTGGTCTAATAAGGCCTATAACTTTATTTCCTTTCCCATATAAAGAAATTTTTGAGATTTCAAAAAAAGTAAAAAAATTTTTAGTAGTAGAAATGAATTTAGGCCAGATGCTAGAAGATGTAAGAATTGCAACTAATGGTAATGCAGAAATATTTTTTTATGGTAGAGCTGGTGGAAGTTTAGTTTCAGCAGACGAGATTATTAATAAAATAAAAGAAATTATTAATTAGTTTTTTATTTATATGAAAGCAACAAAATTTATTAAACCAAAAGCTATAAAAGAGTTGTATCATAATTATTGTCCTGGTTGTGGTCATGGTATTGTTCATAGGTTAGTTGCTGAAGTAGTTGATGAACTTAATATAAGAGATAAAACTATAGGTATAGCACCAGTAGGATGTGCTGTTTTTGCATATGACTATTGGAACTTTGATGTTTCAGAAGCGCCACATGGAAGACCTCCTGCAGTAGCTACTGGAGTAAAAAGGGTTTTGCCAGACAGAATAGTTTTTACTTACCAGGGAGATGGAGATCTTGCAGCAATTGGTACTGCTGAAATAATTCATGCAGCAAACAGATCAGAAAACATAACTGTGATTTTTGTCAACAATACTGTATATGGTATGACTTCGGGACAAATGGCACCTACAACGATTTTAGGACAAAAAACATTGACTACCCCATATGGAAGAGAAATTTATAAAGATGGTTATCCTTTAAAAGTTTGTGAATTGCTTAGTGTTATTGAAGGCACAAAATATCTCGCAAGAGGAGCTGTTACAAATCCTAAAAATGTAGCATTGACAAAATCTTATATTAAAAAAGCATTTGTTAATCAAATTGAGAACAAAGGATTTTCTTTAGTAGAGATTTTGTCAATGTGTCCATCTGGATTACATAAATCTCCTGTTGAAAGCATTGAATGGATTGAAAATGAACTTGTTAAATATTTCCCTTTAGGAGTAATTAAAGATGTATGAAGAAATATTCATAGCAGGAAGTGGTGGACAAGGGATTTTGTCATTAGGTAAAATTTTAGTATATACATCTTTGCAAGAAGATAAGTATGCTACATATTATCCTTCCTATGGTGCAGAAGTAAGAGGTGGTACTGCTAGTTGTATGGTAAAAATTTCAGACAGATTTATATATTCACCTATAGTAGAAAATCCTACTATTATGATTATAATGAATTTGCCGTCATATTTAAAATTTGTAAGAAAATTTTTACCACAAAAATTTTTATTTCTAAATTCTTCTTTAATAGAAGAAAAAGAAGATATAAAAGATCTTATAAAAAATTATCCAAAAAATTTAAAGATAATAAAAGTTTCTGCAACAGAAATTGCAAACAAAATTGGTTCTACTGTTGTGTCTAATATAGTTATGTTGTCAGCAGTATTAAAGGAAACAAAAATATTTAAAATTGATAGTATAAAGATAACTTTAGAAAAAATTTTTAGCAAGAATAAAAAAGTATTACAAACAAATCTAAAAGCTTTAAATGCTTTAGAATAATATTATGAAATATAAGATAGAAAAAGCAAAAGTTTCTGATGTTCCACAAATATATAAACTTGTTAACAAATTTGCAAAAAAAAATTTTATGTTGCCGAGGGTTATAAATGACATATATGAGAGATTATCAGAATTTTTTGTTATTCGTAAAAATAAAGAAGTTATAGGTTGTGCTGCGATACATCTTACTTGGACAGGAAAAAATGAAGAAGTTTTAGCAGAGATAAGATCTTTAGCTGTTGAAGAAAATTTTCAAGCTAAAGGGTTGGGAAGCAAATTGGTTTTTACTATTGAAAAAGAAGCAAAAAAGTTAGGTGTAAAAAAAATTTTTGCTTTAACCTTTGTATCAGAATTTTTTAAAAAGTTAGGATACCAAATAATCCCAAGAGAGGAATTGCCTCATAAAGTATGGACTGAATGTATTAATTGTCCATTTTTTATGGAATGTAAAGAAATTCCTGTGATAAAGTCGTTAGAAAAATGAACTCTCCTAAAATCTTATCGTCATCAAAAGATTCTTCAGAAAATGTTATAACACAAATTTTTTCTTTTTTATTAAAAGAAATAATACCAGACTTTGAATTTAGAGAACAGCAAATTATAATGGCAAAAAAAATTTATCATAGTTTATTAAATAATAAAAGAATAATAGTTGAAGCACCAACTGGTGTGGGAAAAAGTTTAGGTTATCTTGTAGCTTCGTTGGTGTATCTGAAAGAAAAAAAGGATGAGATTAGAGTAATTGTTTCAACTTATACTAAAACATTACAACAACAACTTCTAAAGAAAGATCTACCTTTGTTAAATAAAATTTCTCAAAAACTTTATAATTATGAGATAAAATATATGTGTTTTTATGGAAGCGAAAATTATATTTGTCTTAATAAATATTTTGAATTTAAAAAAGGACTTTTGAGTATAGATGAATTAATAAATCTTTCTAAAGTAGAAGAATGGTTAAATTATACTGATACAGGTTGTTTTGAAGAGTTAGATATAGATTTAATTTTTTGGCAAGAGATTAATCGTGAAGTTGACCTTTGTAGAAGTAAACATTGCAAGTTCTATGACCAATGTTTTTATTATAGAAATATAAAGAAAATAAAAAAAATGGATTTTGTCATAGTTAATCACCATCTATTTTTTGCTAATATTCTTTATTCAGGAAAATTAATACCTAAGAATGACAAAGATGCTGAAGATATAATTATATTTGATGAAGCACATAATTTACAAAATGTAATTCTTCAGTGGTTAGGTGTTGAAGTTTCAAATACGCAAATAAAATTTTTATGTAATCAAATATATAATCCTAAAAAACAAAGAGGGCTTATAACTAGGTTAAAATCCTTACAAGATAAAATTATAAAAAATATTCAAGATGCTGTATCAAACTTAGTTGCCTGTTTGGAACAATTTTTTGTTGATCTAAACTTAAAGATTCCATCTGATAGGAAAGAAATAAAGGTTTTTACACCAAATATAGTTGATGATGTGTTAACTTCTGCTTTAGCTGAGCTTTTGAATATTTTAAAGTCAGCAAGAAATTATGTTTCTACTGATGAGGAATTTTTTAGAATTAATGTGTTTATTAAAAGAATTATTAGTTTTATTTCTATAATTTCCTTATGGTTAAAGTGTGAAGATATAAAAAATTATATTTATTGGATAGAAAAAGAAGAAACAAAAAGAAAAAGCTTAAAAATAACTTTAAGAATAACACCTTTAGAAGTAGCAAATGAAATGCAAACCAAAGTATATTCTTTATATGAAAAGATTGTTTTTACTTCAGCTACTTTAACTGTTTATAATAATTTTGAATTTTTTAAAAAATCTGTAGGATTGTTGCCTGTAATCTTACCAGAATCAAGTTTAGTAGAGGAGTTAATTTTAGATTTTCCATTTGATTTTGAAAAAAATGTAGTTTTGTATCTACCTGATAATGTTCCCAATCCTAAAGAAGAATATGAAGAGTATAAAATTTTAATTAATAAAATTATAAAAGAACTAATAAATCTTACATCAGGAAATACTTTTGTTTTATTTACAAGTTTTGGATTAATGAATTGGGTTTATGAAAATATAGATTCAAAATTTAAAATTTTTATTCAAACTGAGGGGAAATATAAATTAATAGAAAAATATAAATCAACAGAAAACAGTGTATTATTTGGTGTAGATACTTTTTGGCAAGGAGTGGACATACCTGGAGAAAAATTAATTTCTATAATTATTCCAAAACTTCCGTTTGATGTTCCAGAACATCCTTTAGTTGAAGCAAAAGTAGAAAAAATAAAACTTGAGGGCAAAGATCCGTTTAAAGAATATTTATTACCCAATGCTATAATAAAACTTAAACAAGGATTTGGCAGATTAGTAAGAAGAAAAACTGACTGGGGAATAATAAGTATATTAGATCCAAGGTTAAAAACAAGATGGTATGGAAAATATTTTTTAAAATCTCTGCCAAGATGTATGATAACTACAGATTTTTCTTCAGTTCAAGAATTTTTTAATAAAAGGAAAAAAATATGAAAATAGGTGTGCATTGTTCGATAAGGAAAGGATATAAAGGTGTATTATACGAAACTAAAAAACTTGGATGTAATTGTTTACAGATGTTTACACATTCACCAAGAATATGGAAATTTAGTTTACCTAAGAAACAAGAGATTGAAGAGTTTAAATTTCTAAGAAAGAAATTTAATTTTTCACCTTTAGTTATACATGTGGCATATCTTCCAAATCCTGCGAGTTCAAATAAGGAAATTTATTATAAAACAAGAGATTTGTTATTGTTAGAATTTGAACTTACGAAACTTTTTTCTGCAGAATATCTTGTTATGCATCCTGGAAGTTATTCTGAAAGTAGCAGTTTAGAAGAAGGTATAAGAAATATAGTAAAAAGTATAGATTATTGCTTTAAATATATTGAGGATAAATTTGGTGATATAAGTTTTATGTTATTATTAGAAAATGTATGTGGCAATGGTAGAAAAATAGGAAGAACATTTGAAGAATTATCTAAGATTATAAATTTAAGCAAATATAAAGAACATATAGGTTTATGCATTGACACAGCACATGCGTTCTCATATGGGTATGATTTAAGAAAAGAAAAGATAATAGTTAATATCATAGATGAAATTGAGAAATATATAGGTATAGAAAAATTAAAATTAATTCATTTAAATGACTCTAAGCACGAACTAGGCAGTAGAATTGATAGACATTATCACATAGGTAAAGGAAATATAGGCAAAGATGGATTTAAATTGATATTGAAATATTTTAAGAAATATCCATTAATTCTTGAAACACCTAAAGAAGTAGGATTCGACAAAATCTCACCTAAAGATAAAGAAAATGTAAATTTTGTCAAAAAAATTTTAAACTTATTTAGTTAAACCCACCTATTGACAAACCAAAAATAAAGTGGTATAAAGTGGTATAAAGTAGTAAAAGCTAAAAATAACAGATTTTTATGAGCAAAACTTTAGGTTTTATCTTCACTGGTTTTTCTTACCATACAATTGACGAAAAAAATAGGTTGTTTCTACCCAATAAATATCGTGGTAGTGATAAAAGATATGTTTTAACTTGTGGAGTTGATAATTGTATAATGATATATTCTTACAATCAGTGGCAAAGAACAGTAAAAAAGATAGAAACAATTTCAATAAAAAATAAGACATATCAACGTGCTTTTCTAAGAAATTTTTTTGCTGAAGCAGAAATTGTAGAAATTGATATTCAAGGAAGAATATTAATTCCTAAGAAATTTAAAGAAAAATATCATTTAGATAATGAAGTAGTTTTGGTAGGCAACAAAGACAAACTTGAATTATGGTCAAAAAAGGAATGGAAAAAATATTATAAAAATACTTCAAGAATTATAAAAAGGATTAAGTCACAAATTGATATATAATTTTAAATGCATATACCAGTTTTAGTTGATAAAGTTATAGAATTTTTGCAACCAAAAGAAAATAAAATTTATGTAGATGCTACATTAGGTTGTGCAGGATATACAGAAAAGATATTAAATATCTCTAAAGGATGTAAAGTTATAGGTATTGATTGGGACCAGCAAGCAATAGAGTATTCTAAAGAAAAACTTAAAAATTTTTTAAATAGTGGGAATTTAGTAGTTGTAAAAGATAATTTTGTTAATTTAAAAAAAATACTGAAAGATTTAAAAATAAACCAAGTAGATGCTGTAATATTTGATTTTGGGTTATCAACTTTACAGATAAAATCTTGTCGTGGGTTTAGTTTTAATGATGAGACACTTGATATGAGAATGAGTGATAGTTTTACAAGCATTACTGCTTATGATATAGTTAATAAATTCCCTCAACAACAGCTAGTAGATATTTTTTATTCTTATGGTGAAGAAAAATTTAGTAGGTTAATAGCGAAAAAAATTATTGAGTACAGAAAAAGCAAAGAGATAAAATCTGCCAAACAGCTATCTGAAATTGTAGGAAATATACTTTATAGTAGGAAGAAAAATTTATTTTTAAAAAATAGTAAACAAAAGATAGAACTAAAATTTCATCCAGCAACAAAAATTTTTCAAGCAATAAGGATATTTGTTAATAATGAACTTAAAAACATAGAAGTTGGTGTTAAAAACGCCATGGATGTGTTATCTTTATCAGGTAGAATTATAACTGTATGTTATCATTCTTTAGAAGATAGGATTGTAAAGAACATATTTAAAAATCGTAATGATTTTAAAATTATTACAAAAAAACCAGTAGTTGCTTCAGATGAAGAAATTAGATTTAACAAATCATCGCGAAGTGCAAAGCTTCGGGTTGTTGAAAAGATATGAAAAAGAAAAAAGAATACTACTCAGCCAAAATTATTGTTTATTCTTTTTTGTTAATTTTATTATTTATCTTTTATTTAAGACAGCAGATTGTTGTTATTAAATATCAAAACCAGCTTAAGTCGTTATATGATGAAATTAAGATTTTAGAAAATAAAAATAAGGAACTTTCTTTAAAAAAACAAAGATTAAAAGATACAGATAGATTAAAAAAATTAGCTGAGGAACTGAATTTTGTTCCAATTAATGAGAATGATATTATAAGAATTGATAACTAATGAATAAAAAAGAATTTGACATTATAAAAATAACAATAATATTTTTTTTACCATTAATTTTAATTGCTAGGATTTTTTATATTCAAATTTGGAAACAAAAAGATTTAATTTCTTATATTGATAAACAGATATCTTATAAGTTAGAAATTAATATTCCTCGTGGTGATATATTAGATAGAAATTATAAACTTTTAGCAACATCAATTGAGTATTCTTCAGTATTTGTTTATTCTAAAGAATTTTTGAATTACATTAATAGCCAAAATAAATCATCTGCAGATATTAGTATCTTAACATCATTATGTAATATATCTGAAGAAGAAATAAAAAAAAGATGCCAAAAAGAAAAATATTTCTGTTTATTAGATGAAATTTCTTTAGAAGAAGTAAATAAAATAAAAAATATTCCTGGGATTGAAGTTAAGAATTTTTCTAAAAGAATATATATATATGATAAAATAATAAATCATATCACAGGGAAAATTGATAAGGAAGGCAAGGCATACTCTGGTGTTGAGAAAGAATTTGATAATTTTCTTTCTATGTTAAAAAATAAAGAGATAACTGTTTATAAAGGAGCTGGAAGTAAAAAATATTCAATTAGATTAACAGATATAAATGATGCAATTAAATTAACAGAGAAAGAAAAAAATTGTTCTTTGGTTTTAACTATAGATGTTGAACTACAGAAAAAAATAGACAAAATTTTAAAAAAATACTTTGATATTTTTAATCCTAAAAGAATCATTTGTTTAGTTCAAAATCCTGTAAATGGAGAGATATTATCTGCAAATGTTTTACCATATACAGAAACACCTTTTGAAAGTCCAATTGCAAGTGTATTATATGAACCTGGTTCAACATTCAAAGTTTTTTCTTTAGCAGTATTTTTAGAAGAAAATCTTGTTAAAAAAAATACAGTAGTAGATTGTGAGAATGGAATTTTTGAATATAACAAAGTTAAGATTCGTGATGTTAAACCACATAAATCTCTTGATGTAGAAGGAATTATAGTATATTCATCTAACATAGGTATGGCAAAGCTCTACTTAAAATATTCAAATCCAGATAGATTTTTTAATTATTTGAATTTATTTGGATTCGGTGCATTGACAGCAATAGAATTACCATATGAATTGCGTGGTTATGTTCCAAAAGTAAAAGATAAAGGTTATTCAGTTGTTACACCATTGATGGTAAGTTTTGGTCAAGGTATTTCTGTAACTCCACTACAACTAGTTAATGGCTATAGTATGATAGCGAATGGTGGTGAGTTATTACAACCCTATATTGTTAAATATATAATTGATGGTGATGAAAAAGTTATTTACAAAGGGGAAAAAAAAGTCATAAGGAAGATTTTGTCTAAAAGTACAACTGATACAATAAAAGAAATGTTGTACAAAACAGTAGAATATGGTTCTGCTAAAGCTACATATCTAAAAGATACAAAAATTTGCGCAAAAACTGGTACTGCACAAAAGTTTGATTCTGAAATTAATATATATTCTAAAACAAAATATATGATGAGTTGTTGCGGGTTTTTTCCTATGGAAAGTCCAAAATATGTTGTAGGTATATTTGTTGACGAACCTGCTAAAGGTTCCTTAGCATCAGAAGTTGCTGTGCCAATTTTTAAAGAAGTTGTGTTAGAAATTTTGGGAGATTATACCGGAGTAAAATATGCAAAAAAAAATTAAAGATTTATTAGATGACATTAAAATTTTGAAATTTTATCCAGAAGATTACCATAAACTTTTAGAAAAGAATGTTAATTCAATAAAGTATAATTCTAAAGAAATTAAGCCTTACGACATTTTTGTATGTTTACCAGGACAACATACAGAAGGAATTCTTTATATTGATGAAGCGATAAAAAACGGTGCCGTATGCATAGTTGCAGATAAAGAAGTAAAATATGTGAATAATGATGTATTATATATTTTAGTAGAAGATACAAGAGTTGCGTTAGCAAAACTTTCTTCTAATTTTTATGAAAATCCTTCTAAAAAAATGTTGTTAGTAGGTATTACAGGAACAAATGGTAAAACTACAATTACTTATCTTTTGGAGTCAATTTTTCGTGAAGCAGGATATAATCCAGCAGTCATAGGAACAATAAACTACAGGTTTAACGATAAAATATACGAATCTAAGAATACAACCCCATTTGCTTCTGATTTACAAAGATTGTTGTATGAAATGTATGTTTCTGCTGTAGAGGTTGTTATAATGGAGGTATCTTCTCATGCGTTATATCAAGCTAGAGTATTAGGATGTGAGTTTGATGTTGCTGTGTTTACGAATTTATCTTCAGAACATTTAGATTATCATAAGAATATGGATGAATATTTTTTGGCCAAAAGTATTTTGTTTAAAAATTTAAATAAAGATAAAAAAGAAATATTTAAAGGCAATAATTTAGGTAGGAAAGTTTGTGTTATAAATTATGATGATGAATATGGTAAGAAGTTAGTAGATATGCTTAAAGATAAAGAAGTATTGTTGTATGGGAAAGTTAATAATACTAAAAATAAGTTTAAAGCAGTTAATATTACATATTTTAACGATAAAACACAGTTTGAAATAAAAAAAAATGGAGAAAAAGTATTTATAGAGTCTAAATTAATAGGTGAGTTTAATGTATATAATATTTTAGCCTCATATGTTGTTGCATATTCGCAATCAATAGAAGATTCAAAAATAGTTGATGGTATAAAAAAAGTTACAAATATTAAAGGAAGGTTAGAAAGAATATCTACACCTCAAGGATATGATGTTATAATAGATTATGCTCATACACCAGATGCGCTACAAAAAGTAATTTTGACATTAAAAAGATTGCCACACAGAAAGTTAATAGTAGTTTTTGGTTGTGGAGGAGACCGCGACAGAAGCAAAAGGCCTATTATGGGTTTTATAGCTACAGCTTTAAGTGACTATGTTATAGTAACATCTGATAATCCAAGAAGTGAGGATCCACAAAAAATTATTCTTGATATAGAAGTTGGGATAAAAAAATCTAAAAATACAAATTATGAAATAATAGTTGATAGAAAAGAGGCAATATTTAGAGCTTTAAGTATAGCACAACAAGGAGATATTGTTTTATTAGCAGGTAAAGGTCATGAAGATTATCAAATTTTAGCTGATGAAAAAATACATTTTGATGAGAGAGAAATAATTAATGATTTTTTTAGAATAAAAAAATGAATTTTGTTTTAGATATACCAATAAATATAAATAAATTTTTAGAAAAAACATCTGCGAAGTTATTGCATCCTTTACGAAAAAAAGTATATAATATAAGAAAAGTCATCACAGACACTAGAAAGTATGATAGTAAGAACGGAATATTTTTTGCGTTAAAGGGTAAAAATTTTGATGGTCATGAATTTGTTAAAAATATTATAAAAAACATAGATTTTGTTGTAATATCTAATAAAAATTATTTTATACCAAAATATAAAAATAAATTTATTATTGTAGAAGATACAACGAAAGCGTTGGATGGTTTGGCAAATATTTATAGAAACTTTTTTCAGAATTTAAAAGTAATTTCTGTAGTTGGTAGTAATGGTAAAACAACTACAAAAGAATTAATAAGACATATTTTGTCTAAAAAATATAAAACATTAGCTACTGTTGGAAATTTTAATAATCTTTTAGGTGTAGCTTATACTTTATTATCTTTAAATAGAAAGATAGAATTTTGTGTGGTAGAGATGGGTATTTCTTTACCTGGTGAGATGGATATTCTTGCCTCTACTGTTAACCCTGATGTTGTTGTATTTACAAATATAGCTAAAGAACATTTAGAGTTTTTTGATTCTTTAGAAAAAGTTTTTTATGAAGAGACAAGAGTTTTAGATTATATAAATCCACAAAAAAGTATGGTGATAATAAATCGTGATGATTTCTATCTTAAACAGATAAATGGAAAAATTAACAAAAAACTTTACAGTCTAGCAGATTCAAGTGTTGATGTTTATGCTGAAGATGTTATTTTTACTGAAGAATATGGCAGAATTATGTTAGTTTTAAAAGACAGGTTAGCTGCAAAGTTGAAAATTTCTTTAAAAACAAATTTACTAGGTATACATAATATATACAATATTCTTGCAAGTATTACAACATCATTTTTTAACGGTATTGAAGAGCTGGATTTAATAGTTAAATCTATTGAAGAGTTTTCTGCTTTAAGTATGCGCGGTGAAAAATTTGTTGTTAATGATAATATTATAATTGATGAAAGTTATAATGCTAATCCGGATTCTATGAAAAATGCAATTATTACATTTTTTAAAATTTTTAAGAACAGAAAAAAAATTTTAGTTTTAGGAGATATGCTAGAATTAGGAAGACATTCAAAACAGGAGCACAGAAATTTGTTAGAAATTATAAATCTTAATGAAGTAGAAAAAATTTTTTTGTTAGGCAAAGAGATAGAAGTTTTATATGATGAGATTAAGAAAATTAATATAAATAAAGTAAAATTTTATAAAGAAGATAAAGAAAAACTTTTTAAAGATATAGAAGTGATAATTAAAAAGAACAATAATTATGTTTTGTTATTCAAATCATCACATTGTGTTGGGTTGTATGAAATTGTGCAAAGAATTAAAAATTTTTGTTTATTAGGTAAAAATGATTTATCTCGAGGGTTAAAAATATGATTTTTTATCTATCAAATCTAACAAATTTATTTTTTGGTTTTAATATTTTTAGGTATATAACATTTAGATCTTTTGTAGGATTTATTTTAAGTTTTTTGATATGTATTTTAATAATGCCATATTTTGTAAATTTTATCAAGAAAAAACAGTTTGTACAAATGATAAGAGAAGATGGTCCTAAAACACACCTAATTAAAAAAAATACGCCTACCATGGGAGGTGTTGTAATTGTTTTGGTTGCCTTTGTATCAATAATTTTAACAGCAAGATTAAACAGGTTTGTTGTTTGGTGTTTGTTTACAATTTTATATTTAGGTATTTTAGGTCTTTTAGACGATTACTTAAAAATAATAAAAAAACATCCAAAAGGTGTCCCAGCAAAATATAAATTATTGTTTCAATTAATTTTTGCTTTAGCATTAAGTTATTATCTATATGTTAATCCGAGTAATGCAAGATATTCAACTTTTTTACATATTCCTTATCTTAAAGATACATTTATAAATTTAAGTTTGTTTTATTTTATAGTTGTGATATTGACATTTACTGGTGCCTCAAATGGTATAAATCTTACTGATGGTTTAGATGGTTTAGCTGTTGGCAATATAATTTTTGTAAGTATCACTTATGCAATATTAAGTTATGTGTCAGGTAATTACAAAATTTCGTCTTATTTGAAATTGCCTTATGTTTCAGGTGCAGGAGAACTCACTGTAGTTTTATCTTGTTTAATAGGTGTTAGTTTAGGATTTTTATGGTACAATTGTTATCCTGCAACGATTTTTATGGGTGATACAGGTTCTTTATTTTTGGGAGGGTTAGTCGGTATTATAGCAATTTTTATAAAACAAGAGCTTCTTTTGATTATTACAGGAGGAGTTTTTGTAATAGAAGCGTTATCTGTAATTTTGCAGGTAGTATATTATAAAAGGACAAAAAAAAGAATTTTTCTTATGGCACCACTGCATCATCATTATGAGTTAAAAGGCTATCATGAGTCTAAAATTACTGTAAGGTTTTGGATAATAAGCATATTGTTGAGTATAATAGCTTTAGCTTCTTTGAAGATTAGATAAAATTTATATGGAGAGATTTATAAACAAAAAAATAGGATTAATAGGTTTAGGTATAAGTAATTTATATTTAGCAAATTATTTAATAAAAAATAACAAAGTTTTTATAACTGAAGAATTAGATGAAGATAAACTTAAAGATAGATTAGATAAACTTGATAGATTTGTAGAATATGAATGTGGTAGTCATAGTGAGAAAATACTTAATAGTGATATTGTGGTTCGTTCTGCTGGTATACCTAGGCATCATATTTTAGTAAAAAAGGTTTTATCTAAAAAAATACCTGTATTTACAGAATTAGAAATTGCTTTCCAAATTATAAAATCAAAAATAAATAAAATTCCCAAAATTGTAGCTATCACAGGTACAAACGGTAAAACAACAACAACTACTCTTGTAGGTGAAATTTTATCATCTTATTATTCTAATGTTGTAGTAGCTGGTAATATAGGAGTTCCGTTAATAAATTTTGTTGATAAAATCAATGAAGATACAATTGTAGTTTTAGAGGTTTCAAGTTATCAACTTGAAGATATCGTTGAATTTAAACCACATATAAGTTGTATATTAAACATTACAGAGGATCATCTTGAACATCATATCTCTATGGAAAATTATATTTTAGCAAAGACAAAGATTTTTATAAATCAAACCAGAGATGATTTTTTAATATTAAAATATGATGATGAAAATATTAATAAAATTGATTTTAAAAAAATAAATCCGCAGATAGTATTTTTTAGCACAAAAGATCTTAATGAAGGATGTTGGTGGCAAAAAGATACTAATAAAATAATTTTTAAATTTAAAGATTTCTTTGAAGAATTTGTTGTAGATCCTAAAATTCCTGGAGAACATAATATAGAAAATATTTTAGCATCTATTTGTTGTGGTGTATTATTAAATGTGCCGAAAAAAAATATAGAAAGAACAATATCTGAGTTTAAAGGTGTACAACATAGGTTAGAATTTGTAAGAGAAATAGATGGTGTAGTTTTTATTAATGATTCGAAATCTACGAATGTAAATTCTACTTATGTAGCATTAAAAAGTTTTAATTCACCAATACATTTGATTTTAGGCGGAAGAGATAAAGGAGCACCATATACATCGTTATTTAGTTTGATAAAAGAAAAAGTGAAAACTGTTCTTTTGATAGGAGAAGCTACAGAAATTATTTATTCACAGCTTAAATATTTGGATGTTATAATATACAAATGTGAGACATTAGAGAATGCTGTGTTGAAAGCAAGAGATGTTGCAAAAAAAGGAGATATTATACTTCTTTCGCCAGCGTGTGCATCTTTTGACCAATTTAAAAATTTTGAGCATAGAGGTAAGGTTTTCAAAGATATAGTAAATAGTTTATAAAAAATTTTATGAAATACAAACTATCCTTCAACTTACAAAATTATAAAAATTACATAAATATATTATTTTTTTCAACTTTAGGTTTGTCAATTTTTGGTTGTGTTATGATATTTTCTGTGACATCTCATACGAATAATTTTATTTTTTTTAAAAAACAGATCATAGCAATTATTATAGGACTTTTATTTTGTGTGTTAGCATATAATTTTAATTTGAATTTATTAAAAAAACTTACATATCCTTTGATGATTTTTGGGTTTATACTTTTGATATCTGTTTTTTTCTTTCCAGCAAGAAATGGTGCTCATAGGTGGATAAAGATACCTTTTTTTGGAAATTTTCAACCTTCGGAACTTATAAAAGTTATATTAGTTTTATTTATAGCAAAATATGTCGATTCGCACAGAAGTAAAATAATAAATTATGCTAAACCATTATGGATATTAATAGTTACAGTGTTTATTTTTTGTTTTTTGATAATGTTGCAGCCAGATATTGGAACACCACTTTTAATAATTACTGTTTTAATATTAACACTTTTTGTATCCTCTTTTAATATTAAGAAGAATACTTTTTTAAAAATTTTTAGTTTGTTTTTGATTATTTTAATATTAGGAATTTTTTCTAAACCTTATAGAATTGCTAGATTAAAAGCGATGTTAAATCCATGGCAATATAAAGCTACTGTTGGATACCAATTAATACAGTCATATTTATCTTTAGCAAGGGGACATTTCATCGGTTGTGGTTTAGGTAATGGAATTTTTAAAGAGTATTATCTTCCAGAAGCACATACTGATTTTATATTCTGTATGATAGGTGAAGAATTAGGATTTGTAGGTACTACTGGAGTAATACTTGTATATACTCTTATTTGTTTTTTAGGATTGTCAATAGCATATATATGTTGTGTGAACTTTAAAAATTTTTATGGTGGTTTGATTGTTTTTGGATTAACTTTGAATATCGTTTTACAAGCATATATTAGTATTGCTATGACAGTAGGACTTTTACCTACAAAAGGTATAGGATTACCTTTTGTTTCTTATGGTGGTTCTTCAATAATAGTAAATTTTTTAAGTGTAGGTTTGATTTTAAGTATTTGGCGGAGAAGTTATAAATGAATCTTTTAATAGTAAGCTCTCCTACAGGAGGACATTTTTATCCTGCAATAGAGGTTGCAAAAAAATTAGTTTATGATTTTGAAAAGATAATTTTTGTAATACAAAAAAATACAAAGTTTATTAAGATAATAAAAAAAGAAATTGTTGAAAATAACATTGTTATAGAAGAAATTGAGACAGCAAAATTTTTGCGTAAAAATCCTTTATCTATTATAAAATTTTTCATATTCTTTATTTTTTCATTTTTTAGAAGTATAATTATTTTTTTAAGATATAGACCGGATATAATTTTTTCAACAGGTGGATACACATCTTTACCAGTAGTTATTTCTTCTAAGCTTATGAGTTTTAATATTCCTGTTGTTATACATGAACAAAATTGTAGTTTTAGTATGACTAATAAGGTTTTAAAATTTTTTGCTAAATATATATGTTTGGGTTTTGAGATTAAAAGAGGAAAAAATTACTTCTATACTGGTAATCCTTTAAGAGAAAAATTTTATTTTCCTTTAGATAAAGAAAAAATTTATAAAGAATTAAATTTTAACCCAGAAATTTTTACAATACTTATTTTTGGTGGTTCACAAGGTGCAAAAAGTATAAACGATGCTGTTTTAAAAATATTAAAATATAATTCAGAGAAGTTTAAAGATGTTCAAATAATGCATATTACCGGTTTTTCTGACTTCGACAGGATTAAGAAAGAATATGAAGGGTTAACTTTAAGCTATATAATATTTCCTTATTATCAAGAAATTGAAAAGTTATATACAGTATCGAATTTAGTAATTGCTCGTGCTGGAGCAATGACTATAAGTGAACTTATACATTTTAAAAAACCAGCAATACTTATTCCATTGCCAACAGCAGCTGAATTACATCAAAATTTAAATGCAGAATTTTTAAAAAGATATAGTTGTGTTGAAGTTATATACCAAAGAAAAAATTGGGAAGAAAAGTTATGTAAAAAAATAATTGAGTTTATAAATAACAGAGAACTATTATATAAAATGTCTTTAGGATATAAAGATATTCTTAAACCTAAAACAAGTATTGAAAAAGTTATAAAAAATATATATACTACAAAAAATTAATTTCAAAAAATAATAATATGATAAAAGATGATAATATAAAAATCTTTAATAAAAAACTTTTAGAAAATCTGAAAAACAAATTGATATCAAATGGATTTAAAAATACTGAGGTTTTCAATGATGTTGATTCTGCTAAAAAATATGTTTGTTCATTAATAGGTAATGGAAAAAAGATAGGTGTTGGTGGAAGTCAAACAATAAGAAGTATGGGACTTTTAGAAGATTTAAAACAACAAAATAACGAAATAATTACGCATACTAAAGATATGGATTATGAAACAAGAATACAGATTTGGCTTAAAGCACAAAACGCAGATTTTTATCTTGCTTCACCACAGGCAGTAACTTACAATGGTGAGATAATTTTTATTGATGCTTATGGTAATAGAGTTTCTGCTTGTATTTATGGTCCTAAAAAAGTTATATTACTTTTTGGATACAACAAAATAGCTAAAGATATAGAGTCTGGTATTTGGAGAGCAAGAAATATTGCTGCTGTAACGAATAATATTCGTCTTCAAAGAAAAAATCCTTGTGTTTCAACAGCTATATGTGAAGATTGTAATTCTAATTTGAGAATATGTAATGTTTTGACAATATTATATAAAAAACCAACATATACAGAATATGAGATATTAATAATAAACGATGTTTTGGGATATTAAGTATGAAAACAATAATTTCAGAAAAAGAAATTAATAAAATTATTAAAAATCTTGCTATTAAAGTTATAAAAAAGTATAAAAGTTTAAGTAAGGTTGGTATAATAGGTATTTATACTAACGGAGTTTTTATTGCAAAACGGTTAATAAAAGAAATTAAAAATATAAAAAACAAAGATCTGCAGTTAGGTTATTTAGATATTACATTTTACCGTGATGATCTTAGGTTTAGAAAAGAGATTCATCAGCCTAAGGAAACCAAGATAGATTTTGATGTAAACGATAAAGATATAATTTTAGTTGATGATGTGTTATATACTGGTAGAACAATTCGTGCTGCAATAGAACAAGTTTTAGAGATAGGTAGGCCAAAATCTATTTCAGTGTTAGTACTAATAGATCGTGGTTTAAGAGAATTACCAATTTTTGCAGAGTTTGTAGGAAAAGAGGTTAGAACAAAGAAAAATCAACATATAGAGATTTTGTTAAAAGAGACTGGTAATAAAGAAGATAAAGTTGTTTTGTATGCTAAAAAAATTTAAAATATATATTATATGTTAACAAAGCCAAATAAGACTTTCAACCACAAACATCTTTTAGAATTACAAAGCCTCACCAAAGAAGATATAGAACTAATTCTTGAAACAGCAAAACCGTTCAAAACAGTTTTTACAAGATCTATAAAAAAACTTCCAACTTTAAGAGGCAAAAGTGTGGTTTTGTTGTTTTATGAGCCATCTACAAGAACAAGAACTTCATTTGAACTTGCAGCGAAACGTCTTTCTGCCGATACTGTAAGCATTGCAGTTCAAGTTTCAAGTGTGCAAAAAGGAGAGTCATTAATAGATACAGCAAAAACTTTAGAATCTATGAAAGCAGATTTTATAGTAATTCGTCATTCACATTCAGGATCACCACATATCTTAGCACAAAATGTTTCTTCTTCAATCATTAATGCAGGGGATGGTTTCCATGAACATCCTACACAAGGATTGTTAGATATTTTTACTATAAAGCAGAAAAAAGGTAAGATACAAGGTTTAAAAGTAGTTATTGTAGGAGACATACTGCACAGTCGTGTAGCAAGATCAAATTTGTGGGGATTAACAAAACTTTCAGCAAAAGTAATTCTTTGTGGTCCACCTACGCTCATACCAAAAGATATAGACAAAATTTTTCCACAAATATATATTGAATATAATTTAGATAAAGCAATAAAAAATGCTGATGTGATAAATATTTTAAGAGTACAGTTTGAACGCCAATTAGAACATTTATTTCCTTCTGTAAGAGAATATAGTTTGCTTTATGGGATGAACAAAGAAAGGTTAAAAAATGCTAAAAGTGATGTTTTGATTTTGCACCCTGGACCTATGAATAGAGGGATAGAAATTACAACAGAAGTAGCAGATAGTTTAAACTCAGTAATAAATGAACAAGTCACAAATGGTATTGCGGTAAGAATGGCTGTTTTATATTTGTTGTCATTAAATCAAAATTTATAAAAATTTATTTTATGAAACTGTTAATAAAAAATGGTATTTTAATAGACTCATCAAAAAATTTACAAAAAAAGTTAGATATTTTAATAGACAATGGCAAAATTGTAAAAATTTTAGAAAAGATAAATTTAAAAAATGTAGATGTAATAGATGCAAGAAATTGTATAGTTTCTGCTGGTTTAATTGACATACATACACATCTTCGCGAGCCTGGATATGAAGAGAAAGAAACGATTTCTTCTGGGACAAAAGCTGCTGCTAGTGGCGGTATAACAAGCATTTTTTGTATGCCGAACACTAACCCGCCTATAGATGATCAAGCATCTGTAGAATTTGCTATGCTAAAAGCAAAAAGTGAAGGTGTAATAAATGTATTTCCTGTAGGGTCAGTAACAAAAAATAGACAAGGTGAAGAAATAACTGAAATAGGAGAATTAAAAAAAGCAGGTGTTGTAGCAATATCTGATGATGGTGAGCCAGTGTCAAATTCTAAAATTATGCGTCGTGCATTAGAATATTCTAAGATGTTTAATCTTGTAGTTATATCACATTGTGAAGATAAAATGTTAAGCAAAGGTGGTGTAGTAAACGAAGGAAGAATTTCTACTTTGTTAGGATTAAGAGGAATTCCTAAGGAAGCCGAAGAAGTTATGGTTATAAGAGATATAATTTTGGCTTCTTTAACAAAAGGTAAGCTTCACATTACACATGTTTCTACGAAAAATTCTATAAATTTTATAAAAAAAGCAAAAGATGAAAATATTAATATAACTTGCGATGTTACACCACATCATTTTGTTCTAACTGAAGATTATCTAGAGAAGTTTCCATATAATACAAATTTTAAGATGAACCCACCTCTTAGAACAAAAGAAGATTTGCAAGCAATTATTCAGGCAATCAAAGAAGATGTGATAGATTGCATAGCATCTGACCATGCACCGCATACCGTTGAAGAGAAAAACAAAGAGTTTGATTTAGCACCCTTTGGTATTATAGGATTAGAAACATTACTACCTTTGTGTATAACTTATCTGTATCATAATCATAAAATCCCATTGATAAAAATTTTGGAAAAACTTACCACCAATCCTGCAAAAATTTTTTATTTACCTAATAAAGGTTCTGTTGAGTTAGGTTATGATGCAGATATTGTAATATTTAATCCTGATGAAGAATTTGTTGTAAAAAATTTTGTTTCAAAAAGTTCAAATTCGCCTTTTATAGGATGGAAACTCAAAGGTAAAGTAAAATATACTATTTGTAATGGTAAGATTGTGTATAAAGGTTAAATAAATTCTAAATCTGATATTATTTTTATATGCAACTTAGAAGTTCTAAGATTTTGAAAAATGTGAGGATTTCAAAAGATACTTATTTGATGGAATTTAAATTAGACAAAAAAGTTTTTCCTACACAGTTTGTTATGATTGATACTTATCCAAGTAGATTTTTGTTAAAACCGTTTAGCATTGCAGATTTTGAAAAAGGAGTCTGTAAAATAATTTATAGAGCAATTTCTGATGGAACAAAGTTTTTGTCAACTAAACAAAAAAAAGAAGAGATAAAATTTTTAGGTCCTTTTGGAAATTTTGAAAAGTTTAAAAATTTAGAAATTAAACCCAAAGATAATATTGTTATTCTTACAGGTGGTAGTGGTGTTGCTGGTATGATTTTTGTATATAAATATTTGTCAAAGATTACAAATAAAATTAAATTTTTCTACGGAGAAAAAGAAAAAAATTATATAATAAATTTATCAAATTTTGGTATTAAAAATAATGTAATATATTGCACAGATGATGGAAGTTTTGCAGAAAAAGGGTTTGTTACAGAGGTTTTTTGTAGAAATTATGAAAATTTTAAAATAGATTATTTATTTATTTGTGGACCAAAAAAGATGATAAAATCAATACAAAAAATTTTAAAAAATAAAAGTTATATAAAATCTTATGTTTTATTAGAAGAATATATGTGTTGTGGCATTGGTTTATGTAGAAGTTGTGTTGTGAAAGTTAGGGATAAAAATAATGCTTGGATTTATCAAGCGGTTTGCAAAGAAGGGCCAATGTTTGATCTTAAAAGTGTATTATTGTAAAATAATTTAAAAGCAAGATAGTTCAGAAAAATAAGTTTTAATTATTAAGAATTCACTATCTTTTCCTAATTATTTTTATTATAAGCATTTTAAAAACACCTTTTAGAATAAACCTCTCTATTTTGTCCTTTTAACAAAAATATTTAATTTGTTTGGTTAGAATAACACCTTTTAATTTAATGCTATTTATTTTTTAATTTCTTGCTTATTTTGTATTTCTTTTTGTTCTCTTTTTATATTAAGTTGTATTTCTTCAGAATAACCGATGTTTTCAAAGATATCTTTTGCAGCAAATCTTAAGTAAAAATCACCGCTTATTTCTTTTGGTATCATATTAGTATTAAGATTAAAAACGAAGGGTTCGTTATATTGATACCTTGAAATTTTTATATAATTTTCCTTATCAGAAGAAATTTCCATCCATATAGTTTGAATATTAGGTGTTATTGGTTTTATGTAAAACACTTTTTCATTAGTGTTTGGTTTGCCGTCGGTGATCTTTACAATTTTTATATTTACTGGTAAATTTTCTGCACCATAAGGAATAAATTTTAATACAATAGCAGCATCAAAAGCACGAATTTGTGTTTTTAGAGAATTTGACGGATCAATAGGAGGTGAGCCATTAATTTCGTTGTTTAACCAAACAAAACTTTCTTTTTGATATCTTTCTCTCCATCCTGCAGCAAGTATTGGTGCTGAGGATACAGATAAAATGTTTTGTGTGTTTGAATAAACACAAACATATATATCTTCATTAAGATCAATTTTTTGCAGTGGCACTTCTGTAAAAAACCATCTTGCTTCACCAGTTGTAGCTAAAGCATTTTCCCAATCACCTTCTGTTGGTATATCTGAAAACTTACAAAGAAAATATCGTTGCTCTGACTTCCAAGCAGCAGTAGATGAAACGCCTATATATACATTACCATCAATAATTTCTTTTTCCCATGGTGGAGAATTAGGTTTTGGGACTGTTTTTGATCTACCTAATTTTACACCCACATATAATTTTGAAAAAAAATTTTTATCAGGTAAGAATTCTTTTTTAAACTTTTTAATCCAGCACATATTTGTTCCTACATACCAGTTTCCATCCCAACCAGAATTAGCAAATAATGTATATTCATTTAATGCTACACTGCCAGTTATGTATAATGGATAAAAATATTCTTGTTTTTGAGAGCATAAATTTGAATATATAAAGATTACAAAAATAAAGAAAATTGTTATAGCTTTTGATTTCATTTTTAAACTCCTTATGATTGTGATAAGAAATATTTGTAGAGCTTAAATATTTTTATTTTTTAAGTTTTTTTATAATATTTTCAAATTCTTCTAAAGAAGAATAAGAAATAACGATTTTCCCTTTTGTATTAGAATATGGCTTTATTAAAACTTTTGTACCTAAAAATTCTGAAATTTCTTTTTGAATTTGTAAAACTTCTACTGGAGGAATTTTTTGTTTTTTGTTGATAAATTTTTTTGTCTTTAATTGTTTTACAATATTTTCAATATCTCTTACAGTAAGTTTATCCTGAATAATTTTGTCTGCTAATTCTATAACCAAATTTTCATCTTTTATACTTGCAAGCGTTCTTGCATGACCAGAAGAAATAAGTCCTTCTTCTATGTATTGTATAACTTCTTTTGGCAAAGAAAGTATTCTTAAAGTGTTTGCTATAACACTTCTATCTTTACCTATTAAAACACTCAACTCTTCCTGCGTAAGCGAAAATTCTTCAATTAATTTTTTATAAGCTTGCGCTTCTTCAACAGGATTTAAATCTTCTCTTTGAATATTTTCTGTCAACGAAAACAACATTTTTTGTTTTTCATCTAAAATTTTTATAATCACAGGAATCTGTGTTTGGTTTACAATTATTGCAGCACGATATCTTCTTTCTCCACAGATAATTTCGTATTTATCATCTTCTGAAGGTGAAACAATTAATGGTTCTATAATACCTGTATGTTTTATAGATTCGGCAAGCTGAGAAAGTTTTTCTTGGTCAAATTTTTTTCTTGGCTGCCATTTAGGTGGTTTTATTTTTGAAATATCTAAAAATAATACATTGTCTTTTTTAATATCTTCTTGTATTTTTGTAAAAATGCCAACTTCAGATATTAACGCTTCAATACCTTTGCCTAAATGTTTTTTCATATGTTATTTTTAAGTTAAATTTTATTATTTTTTAGCATTTCTTCTGCAAGTTGAAGATATGCTTGCGTAACTTTTGAGTTTTTATCATAATAAAGTAATGGTTTTCCATAACTTGGAGCTTCTGCTGCACGTACGCCGCGAGGAATTATTGTTTTGTAAACTTTATGTTTAAAATATTTTTTAACATTTTCTGCAACTTCTTCGCTTAAAGATGTCCTTGAATCATACATTGTTAAAATCACACCTTCAATTGAAAGATTTTTATTAACATGTGTTTGTACTAAATTTATTGTTTTTAAAAGTTGTGCTAAACCTTCTAATGCAAAATATTCACATTGGATTGGTACTAAAACACTATCACAGCATGCTAATGCATTAATTGTTAAAAGTCCTAATGATGGTGGACAGTCTATTAAAATATAATCATATAAATTTTTAATTGTTTCAACAGAACCTTTTAATCTATATTCGCGATTTAACATACTTACAAGTTCAACTTCAGCACCTGTAAGGTCAATATGTGATGGTATAAGTTCTAACCAATCAACAGAAGTAGAAATTATAGTCTCTTTTATATCTTTACCTTCTATAATCAAATGATAGATATTTTTATCAGCAACGGTATCAACTCTTATTCCTAACCCGCTTGTAGCATTTGCTTGAGGATCTATATCTATTACTAAAACATTTTTAGTATAATACGCTAAACAAGTTGCAAGATTTATAACAGTTGTGGTTTTTCCAACACCACCTTTTTGGTTTGCTATAGTTATTATTTTGCTCATAAATTATTTTGATAAAATTGTTAACAATCCTATTATAATAAAAATTGTCCCACTTAAATATTTTATATACTGATGTGGAAGAAATTTTGCAATATTTTGTCCTAAGAATACAGAAATAAGATTCATAAATAAAAATGCTAAGCTTGCTGCTAACCATATATAAAACGGTTTTGAAGTTTTTGAAGCAAAAGATATTATTGCAAGTTGGGTTTTATCGCCAATTTCTGCAGCTAATACTGATATAAAAATTAATATTATTTCGTTCATTATTTTTTACCTTTCTTTTTTTTAATAAATAGTGATAAAAATCTATCTTCGTATTCTTTATAAACACCCCATTTATCAAGTTCTTCTTTTAGTTGTTTGGCATAGCTTATGTCTTCAGAGGAAAGTTTAAACAATTCGTTGATTTTATTTTTTGCTGATTCTGGTAAGGAAAATTTTATCTTTTTTTTCAATTCTTCAAATGTAAGTTCTGAAGAATCGTTTGTTGTTTTTGCTTTATAATACAAATTTTTTTTATTATCTTTATTAGAATCTTGCAATTGAGACAATAACATTTGTGCTTTTTCGTTTAAATCAATAAATGTAGATTTTATTCTTTCGTCCATAGAAATTATATCCTGTTGTATTTTTTCAAAACTTATATTAAATAAAAATGTTTCTTTTAAAAAATATAAAATTTTATAACATACTCTAGGGTTAATCATGTCTATAGTATAAAAAGGTATCTCTCCTATTATACAAATACCTTCAATTTCAAATTCTTTTGCTTTAGATAAAATAATTCCGCTCATACCTTCAATTAATCCGAAAGTTAATGGTTTTAATTTTAGCGATTCTTCATTTTTAATTTTTACATCAACACTATTATTTGTCTGGGCGACATAAAGTAAAGGTTCGTCAGTATGAAGTATATTTGATGGGAATCCAGAAAAAGTCATAATTAATTTTGGATTAAATGGTTTAAAAAAAGAAATTAAATCGTTTGCAAAATTTTGCATATTATATAATGAGGGTTCAACATCACCTAAAAATAACAAAAAATCTTGTTCATAATATTTGGATTTTATTTTATGATAAAAAATTTTATTTTGTATCTGTGGAATATCGTATATGATACCATTTTCTACAATAGCATTGTGTGGAATTATATACTCTTTATAATCTATTTCTGCAAAAATTTCTGGTTTAATTTGGGATATGATGTGGTTGACAATATAATGTCCTATCATACCCATTCCTGGCCAACCACAAATAATATATGGATTTGTAAGTTTTGTTTTGTTTTTTTGAATTATCATATTTTTTAATAAAAAATTTTTGTTTTTTAAAATAATACTAAATAATTTAAAAAAATACAAGATTTAGTACTATTTAAAGTTTTAATTTTAATATAAAAATATTGACAAATAGAAATTATTATAGTATTTAAAAACTCAAATTAAGTTTATTTAATTAGGAGGATTTTATGAAAAAAATAATAGTATACATAATTACTTTTTTTATTTCTTTATCTATTATACAAGCAGTTGATATTTTTGAAGAGTTTAAAACCAATGTTCAACAACAATATTTAAATCCATTTACAAAAGATTTAGCTGGTATTACTTGTGGAAACATTGTTAATAATGCTGAAAGTTTAAAATTTTTTTCTACGCTGCCGCCTTCTATAGGGTTGAATATTAGGCTATATGTGCCAATAAAAGAGATTGATGATGGAAATATTATTTTACAAAATGCTTTTCAAAGTGAAAATTTTAAATATATTTTTATACCGGTTTTGCAATTAGAAAAAGGATTGCCATATAATATAGATTTAATTGCTAGATTTTCTGGATATTTTTATAAAGGATTTACTTTTTATGGTTTAGGATTAAGATATAATATTTTTTCTTTACCTCCTGGAATGTCGATTATAAACATAAGCATTGCAGGATTTTATAATTTTCTTAAAGTTGAAGATGTGTTAGATATGAACTCTAATTCTTTAAGTTTAATAGTTTCGCTAAACAAAATACCAGTAATAAGTCCTTATATTTTATTAGGAGTTGACAATGCAGAAATGGAAATTTCAGAAAGACTTAATTTAGGAAAACTAAAAGGTGAATTTTCTTACGGTTTAAGATATGAAGTTGGAGCAAATATTTCATTTTTACCATTATTGTATCTTAACCTTGGATACTCAAAAATTTATGACAAAAACGCATATTCTTTAGGTTTAGGATTAAAATTTTAAACTAAGATGACACAGGTTTTAGTTTTAAATAAACATTTTATTCCAGTAAGTTTAACTTCTTGGAAGCGCGCTATAAAACTTTTATTTCTTGGAAGAGCAGATGTTGTAGATGAGGAATATAGAACTTATGATTTCAAAGATTGGTTTGAACTTTCACAGATGATAAAAGAAAATCCTGCAGGATTTATTTATACAGCAAAGTTTAAAATAGCTGTTCCTGAAATAATTTCATTAAAGTTTTATGATAAAATTCAGTTTGAAGAACCACAACTAACTAGAAGAAATGTTTATGAACATTACGGCTACAGATGTTGTTATTGTGGTAAAAAATTTACTACGGAGAAGCTTAATATAGACCATATAATACCAAGATCTCGTGGTGGAAAAACAGAGTGGGATAATATTGTAACTTCATGTATAAGCTGTAATTTTAAAAAGGCCAACAGAACACCACAAGAAGCAGGAATGAAACTTGTAATTTCACCTTCTAAACCTCAACGAAGAATAAAACTAGCTTTAGTATTTAATACAAACATAAGAATTCCATCTTCTTGGCAGAAATTTATTGACCATATATATTGGGACACAGAGTTGGAAAAATAAATGTTGTAAATAAAATTTTAAATAACGGAGGTAAAATTTTATGCCAGCAGGGATAACTATATTGTTAATATTTTTTGCGGTAATATATCTTCTTCAAGCAGTACGAGTTGTTCGTCAACATGAAAGAGGATTAATTGAAACGCTTGGTAGGTATACAAGGACAGTTCCACCTGGACTTGTAGTAATCTTTCCGCCACTTCAAAGAATACGTATAGTTGATATGAGAGAACAGGTGATAGATGTTCCTCCGCAGGATGTTATCACAAAAGATAATGTAGTAGTAACAGTTGATGCTGTGATATATTTTCAAGTAATAGATCCGTTTAAAGTTGTATATGAAGTATCAAATTTTTCTTTAGCATCGTTAAAACTTGCCCAAACAAATCTTAGAAATGTTATAGGTGATATGGAACTTGACCAGACACTTACAAGTAGAGAAAAAATTAATCTTCAACTAAGGCAGGTGTTGGATGAAGCTACAGATAAATGGGGAGTAAAAATTACTCGTGTAGAAATACAAAAAATTGACCCACCAAAAGATATCACCGATGCTATGAGTAAACAAATGAAAGCAGAAAGAGAAAAACGTGCAATGATACTTGAAGCAGAAGGTGTTCGCCAATCCGCTATACTTAAAGCAGAAGGAGAAAAACAATCTGCAATTTTAACAGCTGAAGGTAAAGCTGAGGCAATTAAAAAAGTTGCTGATGCAGAAAAGTATCAAATTGAGATTGTGTATGATGCGATTCACAAAGGTAGACCAACAAATGATTTAATAGCTATAAAATATCTTGAAACATTACAAAAAATTGCTGATGGTAAAGCAACAAAGATATTTTTACCACTAGAGTCTTCAGGTGTATTAAGCTCAATTGCTGGGATAAGAGAACTTTTTAATAATAAGGAGGAGAAAGAAAATAAATGAACAATACAAATATAAACAATATGGATGATGAAATAAATTTGGTTGATATTTTAAAATTTTTTTTAAAAAATTTTAAAACAATATCAATTTTTACATTTTTATTTTTATTAATAGCAGTAATATTATTTTTTCGAATTTCTCCACCAAAAGCATATTACACAGCAGAATCTGCGATAATAGTTTTAGGTACAAAGTCTGATGTTAGTATTGCTAAAAAAGAAGAGTTGTTTGATGTTATTAAAAGTTTGGCAGATATTTACCCTCCAAGATTGGAAGATAGAAAAAGGACGGTTACTGCAATTGTGAAATCTCCTTTGATAATCTCTTTGGTGTTAGAGCAAGCAAAAGAACTACTAAAAAAGAAAAACTTAAAAATAACTTTAGAAAATTTTATTTCTGAAAAAAGTGATTTGTTAAGAATACAACAAATAGGTGAAATTATTAAGATAAATATTAAGTTTTCAGATAAAGAATTAGCAAAATTTTTTGCAGATGAAATAGCAAAGATTACAGTAGAATATGCAAGAAAAGAGTTGTATTTTGATTTACCTTTACAACAACAGGAAAAACTTGTAAAGATAGCTTATTTAAGTGCATTGCCTGAAAAACCGCAAAATGGAAAGAAAAAAAGTTTAATTTTTGTAGTTATACTAACATTAGCAGGATTTTTTACAGGGATAGTTATCTCTGCAATAAAAGATGCTTATTATAAGGTAAGCACACAGATATATAAAAATAGTTAAATAAAATATGAAAGTAGGAATAATAGGTTGTGGTTATGTAGGTTTGACTACAGGTGTGTGTTTAGCAGAGATTGGTCATAGTGTTGTTTGTGTTGACAGTGATGAAGAAAAAATTAAAAAATTAATCTCAGGCAAAACGCCTATTTTTGAACCTGGGATAGAAGAGTTAATTAAAAAGAATAAAAAAAGAATAAAATATTCTTCAAGTATTAAAGATGCAGTAGTTGAAAATGAAATAATTTTTATTGCAGTAGGAACACCATCAAATCCTGACGGTTCACCAGATTTAAGTTATGTAGAAAATGTAGCACGAGAAATTGCAATATATTTAACAGAATACAAAGTTATAGTAGAAAAGTCTACAGTGCCTGTAGAAACTGCACAATGGATTAAAAAAACAATCCAAAGATACAAAAAAAATAATGTTGAATTTGATGTTGTATCAAACCCGGAGTTTTTAAGAGAAGGTTCTGCAATAAAAGATTTTTTACAACCAGACAGAATTGTTATTGGTATTGAATCTGAAAAAGCAAAGAAATTGATGTTGAAATTATATAAAAAAATTAAATCACCAAAGATTGTTGTTGATACTAAAAGTGCCGAACTTATAAAACATGCATCAAATTCATTTCTTGCAACAAAAATATCGTTTATTAACGCAGTGGCAAACATTTGTGAACTTACTGGAGCGGATATAGAAAAAGTTGCTTTAGGCATGGGATTGGATAAAAGAATAGGAAGAAGTTTTCTTAATGCAGGTGTAGGTTATGGTGGAAGTTGTTTTCCGAAAGATGTTGATGCTTTTATATGGATATCTGAAAAGTTAGGTTATGATTTTTCTTTACTTAAAGAAGTTAAAATTATAAATCAAAGACAGAAAGAGTTGTTTATTAAAAAGATAGAAGATACTTTATGGATAATAAAAGACAAAACTATTGGTGTTTTAGGACTATCTTTTAAACCTAACACTGACGATATTCGTGAAGCACCATCTATTTATATAATTCAATCTTTAAAACAAAAAGGCGCAAAAATTAAAGCATATGATCCAAAAGCAATAGAGAAAATGAAAAATATTTTTAAAGATATACAATATTGTAAAACCCCTTACGAAGTTGCAAAAAGTGCTGATTGTTTATTAATTCTTACAGAATGGGATGAATTTAAGAAATTAAATCTTAAAAAGATTAAAGATTTAATGAATATGCCAATCATAATAGATGCTAGAAACATATTTGATCCTCAAAAAGTTAAAAGTTTAAGTTTTATTTATAAAAGTATTGGAAGAGAATAATTTTATGAGAATAGTAGTTACTGGAGGAGCAGGGTTTATCGGTTCACATCTTTGTGATTATTTTATAAGAAAAAAACATTATGTTATATGTGTAGATAACTTAATTACTGGTAGTTTAAAAAATATTGAACATTTATTTGGTAACGAAAAATTTTTGTTTATAAAACATGATGTTACAAATTATATTCATATACCAGGAAAGATAGATTCGGTATTACATTTTGCCTCACCTGCTTCACCTGAGGATTATCTTAAATATCCCATACAAACCTTAAAAGTAGGTGCTTTAGGAACCCATAAAGCTTTAGGCCTTGCAAAAGAAAAAAATGCTATTTTTATGCTTGCTTCAACCTCTGAAGTATATGGTGATCCGCTTGTTTCACCACAGAACGAATCTTACTGGGGAAATGTAAATCCTGTAGGTCCACGAGGTGTGTATGACGAAGCAAAAAGGTTTGCTGAAGCAATGACAATGGCATATCATAGATATCACAAACTTTCAGTAAGAATAGTTCGTATATTTAACACCTATGGTCCAAGAATGCGACTTAATGATGGAAGAGTTGTGCCAAATTTTATTTACCAAGCATTAAGAGACAAACCTATAACAGTATATGGTGATGGTTCTCAGACAAGATCATTTTGTTATATTTCAGATTTGGTAGAAGGAATTTACAAATTATTGTTTAAAAATATTTCAGAACCAATAAATTTGGGTAATCCACAAGAAATGAAAATTATTGATTTTGCTTATTTAATAAAAGATCTTACAAATTCAAAAAGTAAAATAGTTTTTAAAAATTTACCTCAAGATGATCCTAAACAACGCAAACCAGACATTACAAAAGCGAAAAGATTGTTAAATTGGCAACCAAAAGTTTCTTTAAAGGAAGGGCTAAAACTTACCATAGAATATTTTAGAAATATTTCTTAAATCTTTTCTTTTTTGTTGACAATTAAAAATAAAATTTGGTAATAATATTATTAAAATTTTAAGAAAGGAGTTTTTAAAAATGAAGAAGGAAAATATAGCAGTGAAGAACAAACTCACAAAAACTAAATATGTATACCTTTTTGGTGGCGGAAAAGCTGATGGCAACGAAAAAATGAAAGATCTTCTTGGAGGTAAAGGTGCAAATTTAGCTGAAATGGCTGGACACAGAGATTTAAAATTACCAGTTCCTGCAGGATTTACAATTACAACAGAAGTTTGTACTTATTTTTATAAAAATAATAAAAAATATCCTTCAGGATTAAAAGAACAAGTTCAAAAAGGATTAAAACATATAGAATCTGTTATGGGAAGAAAATTTGGCGATCCTGAAAATCCTTTATTAGTTTCAGTAAGATCTGGAGCAAGAAGGTCAATGCCAGGAATGATGGAAACTGTTCTAAATATAGGTTTAAATGAAAAAACAGCTGAAGGGTTAATTAAACAAACAAACAATCCTAGGTTTGTTTATGATGCATACCGCAGATTAATACAAATGTATTCAGATGTAGTGATGGAAAAAGCAGAAGGTATTGAACCACAAGAAACCAAAGGTATAAGACAACAGCTTGAAAAAGAACTTGAGAATATGAAACAAAAAAAAGGCATAAAACTTGATACAGAATTTACAGCAGAAGATCTAAAAGAGTTAGTAAAAATATATAAAAGAAAAGTTAAAGAAGTTTTAGGCAAAGAATTTCCAGAAGATCCCTATGAACAACTTTGGGGTGGAATACGTGCTGTATTTTTAAGTTGGAATGGTAAACGAGCTGTGGCTTATAGAAAAATTGAAGGTATTCCTGACGATTGGGGTACAGCAGTAAATGTTCAAGCAATGGTTTTTGGTAATATGGGTGATGATTCAGGTACGGGTGTTGCTTTTACAAGGAATCCTGCTACAGGAGAAGACAAATTTTATGGAGAATGGTTGCCTAATGCACAAGGTGAAGATGTTGTTGCAGGAATTAGAACACCTTATCCTATAAATGAATACTCAAGAAGCGAACACAGTAAAGATTTGCCATCTTTAGAAAAGCAATTTCCAAAAATATATCAACAAATTGAAGATATAAGAAAACGTCTTGAGAAACACTATCGGGATATGTTAGATATTGAATTTACTATTGAAAAGGGTAAACTTTGGATGTTGCAATGTCGTGTAGGTAAAAGAAATGGTCCTGCAGCAGTAAGAATGGCTGTTGAGATGTATAAAGAAAAACTTATTTCACAAGAAGAAGCAGTTTTAAGAGTTGCTCCTTCACAACTTGATGAACTACTACATCCTGTAGTTGATCCAGTAAAAGAAAAAGAAACAAAAGTTTTAGCTAAAGGTTTACCTGCAGGTCCTGGTGGTGCTGTAGGAAGGGTTGTCTTTACTGCGAACGATGCAGTAGAATGGACAAAAAAGGGTGAACAAGTTATCCTTGTAAGAGAAGAAACAAATCCTGAAGATGTTGAAGGCATGCGTGCAGCAGTTGGTATTTTAACTGCTCGTGGCGGAATGACATCTCATGCAGCGCTAGTAGCTCGCGGTTGGGGTAAATGTTGTATAGTAGGTGCTGGTGATATACATATTGATTATGAAGAAAAACGGTTTAAAGTAAAAGATACAGTAGTAAAAGAAGGAGATTGGATTACTTTAAATGGTACAAAAGGTAATGTTTATCTAGGTAGACTTCCTTTAATTAAAGCTGCAGAAGAAAATCTTTTCTTTGTTGAATTTATGAAAATATGTAACAAAGTGCGCAAGATTAGTGTAAGAACTAACGCAGATACACCACAAGATGCAAAAAAAGCAAGAGCATTTGGTGCAGAAGGTATTGGACTTTTTAGAACAGAGCATATGTTTTATGGAGAAGGTTCTGATGAACCATTGTTTATATTAAGAAAGATGATTCTCTCTACTACGGAAGAAGAAAGAAGAAAAGCGCTTGATGAACTTTTCAATTATATGAAAGAAGATATTAAAAAAACTTTAGAAGTAATGGAAGGGTTTCCTGTTACTATAAGATTACTTGATCCACCTTTACACGAGTTTGTTCCAAAAAGAAAGGATGAAAGAGAAAAACTTATAGAAAATCTTGCAATAACAGAAGAAGAATTTGAAAAACGCACTTCAAAATTACATGAAGTAAATCCAATGATGGGTCATCGTGGAGTACGCTTAGGTATTGCTTATCCAGAGATTACTGAATATCAAGTAAAAGCGATATTTGAAGCAGCAGCAGAAATTGTAAAACAAAACAAAAAAGTATTGCCTGAGATAATGATTCCTGTAACATCCACGGAAAAAGAGATTGTACACCAAAAGCAAATAATTGAAAAAGTTTATCAAGAAACACTAAAAAAGTTTAACATAGATAGAAAGAAATTACCTTTAGTTGTAGGAACAATGATAGAAATTCCTCGTGCATGTATAATTGCTGACAAGATGGCTTCTGTATGCGAATTTTTTTCTTTTGGGACAAACGACTTGACACAGATGGGTTTTGGTTTTTCGCGAGATGATATCGGTGGATTTTTACCTAGTTATTTAGAAAAAAATATCTTATCTAAAGATCCATTCCAAACAATAGATTTTGAAGGCATAGGCGAATTAATAAAGATAGGAATAACAAAAGGTAGAAAAACTAAACCAAATCTAAAAGTTGGAATTTGTGGTGAACATGGAGGAGATCCAGAATCAGTGAAATTCTGTTATAATGTTGGCATGAATTATGTTTCTTGTTCACCTTATAGAGTTCCTTTAGCAATACTTGCTGCTGCACAAGTTGTTGCAGAAAAAAATATAAAAAATAAAAAATAAAAAATAAAAATTTTATGATAAAAGTAAATGAGTTAAAAGAATATATTGATTTTCTTTCACAGACAGACATTGAAGAGTTAGAGATAACTACTAAAGAAGGTGAAAGTATTTGTTTAAAAAGAGATGAAACAGAATTTTTATTTAAAAATTTAAATAAAGATGTTTTTCAACAACAAAATAACTCAACTCAGGAAGATAAAGAAAAAAATAATATTTCAGCTAAAGAGGTGCTAATAACTTCTCCTATGGTAGGGAAATTTTTGCTTTCAACATCAAAAGATCATCCACCTTTCGTTATGCTTAACTCTTCTGTAAAAAAAGGACAAAAAGTTGCTATAATAGAAACAATGAGGATATTTAGAGATGTTGTTTCACCTGAAGATGGTGTGGTAAAAAAAATTTTGGTTGAAGACGGGCAGTATGTAGAATACGCTCAACCATTAATAGTTTTAGAAAAAAATAATGATTAAAAATAAAAAGAGGTAAAAATGATAAACAAGCTTCTTGTAGCAAACAGGGGCGAGATTGCAATAAGAATCATGCGTTCTGCAAAAGAGTTAGGTATAAAAACTGTGGCTATATATTCTGAAGCAGACAAAGATTGTCTACATACTATGTTGGCTGATGAAAAAATTTGTATAGGCCCAGCTTCTGCTACTGAAAGTTATCTTTCAATACCTAATATAATATCTGCTTGTGAAGCCACAAATGCAGATGCTGTTCATCCAGGATATGGATTTTTGGCTGAAAATTCACATTTTGCAGAGGTTTGTGAGACTTGTGGTATAACTTTTGTTGGTCCGTCAAAAGATAGTATTGAAAAAATGGGGGATAAAATTGAAGCTAAAAGGATTGCAAAAAAAGCTGGTGTTCCAATAGTTCCAGGGATAGAAGAGTCTATATCAAATCCGGAAGATCCAAAATTAATTAAAGAAATAAAAAAAATTGGTTTTCCAATAATAATAAAAGCAGCGCATGGTGGTGGTGGTAAAGGTATGAGAATTGTGAATTCTGAAGAATCATTGAAGATAGCATTGTTAACTGCCATGGAAGAATCTAAAAAAGCTTTTGGTTCAGATAAGATTTATATTGAAAAATATATTGAGGAACCAAAACATATTGAAGTACAAATCTTAGCGGATAAAAAAGGCAATGTTGTGTATTTTCCTGAACGAGATTGTTCTGTACAAAGAAGACACCAGAAGTTGATAGAAGAAAGTCCTTGTGTTGTAGTTGACGAAAAACTAAGGAAAAAGTTAGGGCGTGCTGCAGTAAAACTTGTAGAAGAGATAGGGTATTATTCTGCAGGAACTGTAGAATTTATAATGGATAAAAAAGGTAATTTTTATTTTATGGAAATGAACACAAGGATACAAGTTGAACATCCAGTAACAGAATCTATATCTATGATAAAAAATAAAGTAGGTTTAGACCTTATAAAAGAACAAATACTTATTGCTTCAGGAGATAAGCTAAAATTTACCTCGGAAGATATTTCTATTTGTGGACATTCATTAGAGTGTAGAATAAACGCTGAAGATCCTCAGAAAGATTTCTTTCCATCACCTGGAAAAATTGAGAATGTAGTTTTACCAGGAGGCAATGGGATAAGGGTTGATACTCACATTTATGCAGGATATACAATACCAACTTTTTATGATTCTTTAATAGCAAAACTTATTGTTGTGTCCTCTACAAGACAAGAAGCAATAAAAAAAATGCTTCGTGCATTAGAAGAGTTTAAAATTAATGGTATAAAAACTACTATACCATTTCATAAAAAAGTTCTTCAAACACAGGCGTTTATTGAAGGTGATGTTTGCACAAATTTTCTTCAAAAATATATCTACCAACAAATATAATATATGATAATAATTCCAGCATTAGACTTACATCAAGGCAAATGTGTTAGTCTTACACAAGGTAGGCTAGATAAAGAAACTGTTTATTCTAACGAACCTGTTTTTATTGCAAAATTGTGGCAATCAAAAGGTGCAAAAAGGCTGCATCTTATAGATCTTGATGGAGCATATAGCGGTGCTGTACAACATTGGGAGATAATAAAACAAATAAGGAATAGTTTAAGTATCAAAATAGAGTTTGGTGGTGGAGTGAGGAGTTTAAAAACAGTTTCTGAACTTGATAAAATAGGTATAGATAAAATAATAATTGGTACAATAGTTTTAAGTAATCCTAAAGAAGCAAAAGAAATTGTAAAAAATTTTAAAGAAAAGATAATTGTTGCAGTTGATGTTAAAGAAAATAAAATTGCAATAGGAGGTTGGAAAGAAGAACTGCCTATTAAAATTACAGAGTTTTTAGAGAAAGTAAAATCATTAGGAGTAAAAGAGATAATATTGACTGACATAGATAAAGAAGGTATGTTAGAAGGGTTTAATTTTGATAAGATTTATAGTATTCTTAATGAAATTAAAGATTTTAATTTCGAGATAATTCTTTCTGGAGGTATTACTACAATAGAAGATGTTAAAAAAGTAAAATTGTTGGAATCTTTTAAAGTTAAAGGATTAATAATTGGTAAAGCATTATATGCTGAAACAATAAAGTTTGAAGAAGCAGTTAAAATTTTTTCTTAAATATACAGATTGATTATTTTGAAAAATAGTTTAAAGAATATATAGAGTTTTTGAAAAATTTAGAAAAATATTTATATGGAGATGAGGTTGGATAATAAACAATTTGAGAAAATAATAGAAAATATAAAATTTAATGACCAAGGATTAGTTCCTGTAATAATACAAGATTATAAAACAGATAAAGTTTTGATGTTAGCTTATATGAATAAAGAAGCATTTTTAAAAACTTTGTCTACAAAAAAAACGCATTTCTACAGCAGGTCAAGAAAAAAGCTATGGATGAAAGGTGAACAATCAGGAAATATACAAAAAGTTAAAGATATTTATATAGATTGTGATAATGATTGTATATTAATAAAAGTTAACCAAATAGGTAAAGCAGCATGCCATACTGGATACGAAAGTTGTTTTTTTAGAAAAATAACAAAAAATTTTGATTTTAAAATAGTAGACAAAAAAATTTTTGACCCACAAAAAGTTTATAAATAAAATCATTATTTTCTAACTTTTCTTAAGTTTTTAACTTATGATTAGTTTTAAAGAGTTTTCTTCCATAGTAAAAAAAAATTTTATTCTTAAAAAAATTTTGGTTGTACCGATATATAAGGAGATAATAGTTGATACCGAAACAGCAGTATCTTTGTTTTTAAAAACTGCAAATGAAGAAAAATTTTCTTATTTACTTGAAAGTGCAGAGACAAATCTCCAGTGGGGAAGATATTCTTTTATATCATATTCTCCATATTTACTTTTTTCTTCAAAACAAAATAAAATAAAAGTTGTAAGAAATCAAAAGATTGAAACTTACAATTCACAACCTTTTGATGAAATTAAAAAAATTTTAAAACAATTTCACACACCTTTTTTTGAGATAAAATCGTTTCCACGATTTTTTGGTGGTTTAGTTGGATATATTAGTTATGAAAATATTCATCTTATAGAAGAAACTGTTAAAATACCAAAGAAAGATGAGTTTAATGATATCTACGATATTTATTTAATGTTTAACCAGGTAGTGTTAATACTTGACCATTATCTTAATAAACTCAAAATCATATATTTAGCATTGGTTGAAGATAAATCTAACCTTGAAGAATTGTATTTAAATGCTGAAAAAGAAATAAATAAAATAGAGAAAAAAATAACAACAAAATTGTTGTCTACAAAAAATTTCTTTGTTCCAAATAGAAATATAAATATTAAAAATTATGAATCAAATATTGATAAAAAAAATTTTATAAATATTGTAGAAAAAGCAAAAAGATACATAAATAACGGAGAAATCATACAAGTTGTTTTATCAAGAAGATTATATAAAAAAACATCTGCAGAAATGTTTGATGTGTATAGAACATTACGAATAATAAATCCATCACCTTATATGTTTTATTTAAAATTTGATGATTTAATACTTGTTGGTTCTTCACCTGAAATTCTTGTAAGAAAAGAGGATAATATAGTTGAGACACGACCCATAGCTGGTACACGTCCACGAGGACTTACTGAAGAAGAAGAAATAAATTATGAAAAGGAATTATTAGATTCTGAAAAAGAGAATGCAGAACATATAATGCTTGTAGATTTAGCACGTAATGATATAGGGAAAATTGCAAAATATAATAGCATAAACTTACCACAATTTAAAATCATAGAGAAATTTTCTCATGTTATGCATATAGTTTCTTCAGTAAAAGGTATAATTAAAAAAAATTTTGATTGTGTAGATGTATTAAAATCTTGTTTCCCAGCAGGAACAGTATGTGGTGCACCAAAAGTGCGTGCTATGCAGATTATTTCAAAACTTGAAAGAGAAACAAGAGGTCCTTACGCAGGTGCAGTAGGATATTTTAGTATAACAGGTAATATGGATATGGCAATTACTATAAGAACTATTGTATATAAAAATAAAAAAGTTTATATCCAGTCAGGAGCAGGAATAGTTTATGATTCTGTTGCAGAAAAAGAGTTTGAAGAAACTATAAATAAAGCAAAAGCTTTAATACTAGCCGTTGATACAGCAGAAGATATTTTTAAAATAAGCTAATAATAAAAAATTTTTATAATAGATTTAAATACAAGGTGGTTTAAAATGATACTTATAATAGATAATTATGATTCGTTCACCTATAATCTTTTACAATATATTGGTGAAATTTGTCTTGCTAACAAAGAATTAAATTTTCCTATAAAAGTTTTTCGAAATGATAAAATTAATATTAAAATGATAAAGAAATTAAAACCAAAATATATAATAATCTCTCCAGGACCATCTACACCAAAACAAGCAGGGATTTCTTTGGAAGTTGTAAAAAATTTTTGTTCGACAACACCAATTTTAGGCGTATGTTTAGGGCATCAGTGTATAGTTGAAGCATTTGGTGGAAAAATTGTTCGTGCAAAAAAGATTGTTCATGGTAAAATTTCAGAAATTTTTCATGATAAAAAAACAATTTATAAAAATATAAAAAATCCATTTGTTGCTACAAGATATCATTCATTAATTGCAGAAAGGGTATCTCTACCAAAAAATTTAGAAATTACAAGTTGGACAAATGATGGCACAATTATGGGTGTGAGAATGAAAGATAAGAACTTTATAGTAGAAGGAGTACAGTTCCATCCAGAATCAATTCTTACAGAAGCAGGCAAAGATTTGTTGTTTAATTTTTTAAAATTAAAATTGGAAAGAAAGTAGTTAATTGTTCAATTAGAATAGAGATTAAAGTTATTAGTTGTCATGAAGATAAAGTCAGAAAGTTAGGAAGTGAAAAATTTAGGTTAAGTTGTAGAAGCTACTTAAGTGCTAAAGATAAATTGAAAAAATAAAAGATATGAAAAATAAAAATGTTATAAAATAGTGCAGAGCAGTTATTTGTTTTCTTAAGAAGGAATTTATTAAAATTTTTTATTTTATACAAAATTTTAATAAAAAAGTTAACAAAAATTGTTTTTACAAAAAGGATTTTTAGTATGATAAAAGAAGCAATACAAAAAGTTGTAAACAGAGAAAATCTTACTTATACAGAAATGATAGAAGTTATGACAGAAATTATGTCTGGTGTAGCTACTGAAGCTCAAATTGCTTCTTTTCTTACAGCGTTAAGGATGAAAGGTGAAACAGTTGAAGAGATTACTGGTGCTGCAAAAGTTTTAAGACAATTTGTTACTTCTATTAAGTTGACAAAAGGAAAGCTTGTTAGTATTGCTTTTAACGATATTAACATTGATTATGACACAATAGTTGACACTTGTGGTACTGGAGGAGATTCTACTAAAACATTTAATATTTCTACAGCAGTAGCTTTTGTAGTAGCAGGGTGTGATGTTTTTGTTGCAAAACATGGTAATAGATCTGTTTCTTCTATTTGTGGTTCAGCAGATGTTATTGAACAGTTAGGTATAAAGTTAGATATTACAAAAGAACAAGCAGAAAGGTGTTTATCAGAAATAGGGATTGTATTTTTATTTGCTCCTGTGTGGCATACTGCAATGAAGTATGCAATAGGTCCAAGAAGACAAATTGGTATAAGGACAATTTTTAACATAATAGGACCATTAGCAAATCCTGCGTATGCTAATGCACAAGTTTTAGGAGTATATTCTGAAGATTTAGTTTTGCCTATTGCCGAGGTTTTAAAAAATTTAAATATAAAACATGGATTTGTAGTATATGGTAGGGATAATCTAGATGAAATAACTACTACAACAGAGACAGTTATTGCAGAGATTAAATATGGTAAGATTAAGAAATATATAGTTGTTCCTGAACAATATGGAATAAGTAGGGCAAAGTTGGAAGATTTAAAAGGTGGTGATGTAAAACAAAATGCTCAAATAATAGTTGATATTCTTTCTGGAAAAGAAAAAGGTGCAAAAAAAGATGTAGTTTTGTTGAATTCAGCATTTGCATTAGTTGCTTCAGAGAAAGTTAATGATGTTAATGAAGGAATTAAATTTGCAAATGAATCTATAGATAGAGGTTATGCACTAAAAAAACTTGAATTGTTAAAAAAATATACAAATGATTAAATTACATTCAGTAATAGATAAAATAATAGAAGAAAAATATAAAATTGTAGAGTATAAAAAGAAAGTTTTGCCAATAGAAGAAATTTTAAAAAAAATTGAAGATTGTAACTATTTACATAGAAATTTTAAAGAAGCAGTTAAAAGAAAAAATGAAAGGGTTGCTCTAATAGGAGAGTGTAAAAAAGCAACTCCACAAAAAGGTATAATAAGACAAAATTATGATGTTAAAGAAATAGTTAAACAATATTATAGTACAAATTTAGTAGATGCGATATCTGTTTTAACTGAAGAAAAATTTTTTTATGGCGATTTATATCATTTAATTCATGCAAGAGAGAATATTCCTTTACCTATTCTAAGAAAGGATTTTGTTATAGATGAGTATCAAATATATGAAAGTTTATATTACCAAGCAGATGCTATTTTAATTATAGTTTCAATATTAGATAAAGATAAGTTGAAAAGATTTTATGAAATATCCAAAAATTTGTCTTTAGAAGTTTTATTTGAAGTTTATTCTGAAGAAGATGTTAAAAAAATTTCATCTTTAGAAGCAGAGATTATTGGTATTAACAATAGAAATTTAGAAAATTTTTTAGTAGATCTAAGAAATACAGAAAAAATATTAAAGTTATTATATAGTCTTAAAAATACTGTTATAGTTTCAGAAAGCGGTATTTCGTCAAAAAAGGATGTTGAATATTTGTCAAGTTTAGGTGTAGATGCAATTTTAGTTGGGAGTTATTTTATGATGTCAAATGATATAAAGAATTCAGTAAAGGATTTTTTTTAAGAGATATGACAGTAAAAGTTAAAATTTGTGGAGTTACAAACAAAGAAGATGCTTTTTGGGCATCAAGTTTAGGAGCCGATTTTATTGGACTGAATTTATATAAAAATTCTATAAGAAAAGTTTCTTTAAAAAATGCTAAAGAGATAGTTAGCAGTTTAGCTTCATATACTTATTTTGTAGGCGTTTTTGTTGATGAAAGTTTAGAAGAAATTTTAAAAGTTGTTAATAAAATTGGGATTAACTATATTCAACTTCATGGAAATGAGGAAGTTGAGTATTGTAAAAATTTAAAATTATCAACTTCTAATATTAAAATTATAAAAGTTTTTAAAATAAAACCCGAAGTTGAAATAAAAAATATAGAAGAATATGCTGAAAATTTATATCAAAAAATTTTTCAATATAAAGAATACATTGATTATATATTATTTGATACTTATATAGAAACAGAATCTGGTGGCACAGGAGAGATATTTTGTTGGTCTGTAGTAAAAAAGTTTAAAGAAAAAATGCAAACTGAAAATTTAAGTATTAATTTTTTTGTAGCTGGTGGATTAAATACAGATAATGTAGAAAAAGTAATAGAAGAATTAGATCCGTGGGCAGTAGATGTAGCTTCTGGTGTTGAAAGATTACCACGAAGGAAAGATTTTGGTAAAATGAAAGAGTTTATAAGAAAAGTTAAGTCAATTAAGTAATGGGGAGTTAAAATATGCAACAAGAAATAAAAGAAAAAATAAAACAAAAGATAGAAGAAGTAAGGCCGATGTTGCAACGAGATGGTGGTGATGTAGAGTTGGTTGAGATTACAGAAGATGGTGTTGTGAAAGTTAGGTTACAAGGAAGTTGTGCTCATTGTTCAATGTCAATAATGACTTTAAAATTAGGTATTGAAGGATATTTGAAAAAAAATATTCCGGAAGTAAAGTCTGTAGAAACTGTTTGATTTTTACAGATAACTTATTATGGATAAATTTTTTTGGTTTATTATAGTAGTAATTTTAATTCTTATTTTAGTGCAGATTTTAATAAAAATTACATCTTTGGTATTTAAAATTTTCCTATGGTTAATAATAGGATTTTTATTTTTATATTTGGCAAATTATTTAATTTTACCAATGGTATCAATAAAATCTTTCCCTATAAAAGAATTTATATACAAAAAAATAATTAATAAAGATATAAACAACATAGATAAAAAAATACAAAAAGAAATTAAGTTTAAATTAAAATCTATTATTGATAAAATTGCTGCTACTAACAAAAAAGATACTAATAATAAAAACATTACTAAAAATTAATTTTTATGAAATTCAAACTTTTTTTTGATGGTAATAAAACAACTAAAGGCACAAGTTGTAGTTATGTTTTATTTTCACAACAAGAAGAAAGAATATTTGAAGAAACTTTAATTTTACCTCAAGAAATTACAGTTCCTCAAGCAGAATATCAAGGTTTGATAGAAGGTATAAATAAAACAATCGAATATTTTAATAAAAATAATTTTAATATAAAAGAAATTGAACTGGAAATTTTTGGTGACTCACAATTAGTTATTAAACAACTCAAAGGAGACTATGAATGTAAAGATCCACAATTAAGGACTTTAAGAAGCAAAGTTAGAAATTTGTTAACAAATTTTTTATCAGCCGGTTTTTATTGGATACCAAGAGAAAAAAATCTTGCTAGATAACTGTAGTGTAGAAATATTATGAAAAGTGATTTATTGCTTAGAATATTTTTAGTTATATATGCTGCATTTTCTTTTATGGGTATTTCTGGAATAAATATATCTGCAGTTTTAGGTATTTTTGGTTTATTTATTATATTGTTTAAAAAAAATAAGATTTATTTATATACAGATGATGAAAATAAAAAAATTATATTAATATTGTTTTTTCTTTTATTTTGGAGTATTTTTACTTCTTTGTTTTTTAGTCTTGACAAAAAAATTAGTTTTTCTAGATTAATTGTACAAATTTTAGAAATTTCATTGTTATTTTATGTTATAAATGTTGAAGATTTTAATTTTAAAAAAAAATTAATTTTTATAATTATTATATCAGCATTTTTACAGTCAATATATGGGCTACTACAATATTTTACTGGAATAGATTTGGTACACAAAAACTCTTCTATTGTTGCTTACGATAGAATAAGAGGTACATTGGGATATTATAATTCTTTAGGTGGTTTATTAGGTATGATAACGCCGTTTATATTTAGTATATTCATGTTAGAAAAAAATACTAAAAAAAAATTATTTTTTTTAATAGTACTTTTTACTTGTGTTTTATCTTTAATTTTTACAAAAACCCGAGGTGCGTGGATAGGATGTTTTTTAGGTATTTTTACAATAAGTTTAATAAAATTCAAAAGTAAGACTTTGATTATTATTTTTATTGCAATATTATCTGTTTTAATAATTAAACCAGTGAAAGAAAGAATAATTTTATCTTTTAAAGACCAAACATTTTCTGGTAGAGATATACTTTGGAAAGAATCTTTTGATAAAATGAAGTCTTATCGTATCATAACAGGATATGGAGTTGATGGATTTAAAATTTTTGCAGAGAAAAAATTTAAGCATTTTCATTCTCATAATATTTTTCTTACAACATTTAATGATTTAGGTATTATTGGTGTTATATTTTTAGCTGTAATGATAATTTATATATTTTTATATTTTAAAGATAAATTTATGGTTTTAGATAAATTTATACTGTCTGTTAACTTAGGAATATTTGGAAGTTTTATTGATTTTTTTGTCCATGGTATGGTTGATAATGTTTTAAGAGGAGAAACAGCATTTTTATTTTGGTTTTTATTAGGTATAATTTTTTCGATAAATAGAACAAATGATATTTTAAATATATCATAGATAAAAAGTTGAATAGAATTTAATTCTATTTATTTGTGCATAAATAATATTTTCCTTCATCTTTTAAGATAAATAATTTCTGTTTTATCTTTTCAGTTAAAAGGTTAAACTCATCTTTTTTTATCAATATAAATTTTTGTTCTTCATTGGATAATATATTTAAAAAGTTTTCTATCAATTCTGTTTCTTGATAATTTTGAGGGAAATTAAAACTAATTATACCTCTATCCCAATACCATGGTATTAGTGCTACCATATCATAGTAATATTTTGAATTTATAATAATCTTTTTGTTTTCTGGAATTTTTTGTCTAACATATTCTTTTAAAATCCTAAATTCTGGATTACGAATTTTGTCAAATTTTATTGGTGTAAAAATTACTAATAATGAGAATATAATACTAAGAATTAGAAATATTTTAGTAAGTTTTTCTTTAAAATTATTACTCCAAAAAGAAAATATATATCCGTTTATTACACACCACCCAGGCCAAAATGCTAAAAGATAATAGTCGTCTTTATATCCTGGAATTGTAAATCCTAGCCATACAATTAATACCCAAATAATTAAAATATAAAAATATTTTAATTTTTCTTTTATAATTTTTATAACACCAAAAATTCCTGTTATACTCCAAGGAAGATAATAACTAAAAAAAATAGGTAAGAAAAATGTATAGTTTCTAATTCTTTCGAAAAAATTTTTGTAATTTACGCCTCGTCCTTTAATTGACCATAAAATTTGCTTTCCCCAAAATTTTTCTATAACAGCGTTTCCTTTGTATATAAGTTGTGGTATAAACCATAATAGTGGTAGTAATAAAGCAATAAGAATAGAAAATATGTAATACTTTCCAAAAATTTTTTTATACTGTTTTGTTATTGTATAATAAAAAAAAATTATAGCAGCAACACAATATGCAGGTGGACCTTTGTATAAAAATCCTAAACCAGAAGAAATACCACAAAAAATTAACAACCACTGTTTGTTATATTTTTCTGCAAGGATAAAAAATAAAATTCCTAAAGAAATAAAAAATATCAATCCTGTCTCTAATTCACATTTCCTTGCATGTTTAAAAAAATAAGGATGTAAAATTAAACTCATCGCTGAAAGAAATCCTATATAATCATTGTCAGAAATAATTTTGCCTATAAAAAATGTAAGTATGATTACTAAAAAACCAAAAAATGAAGATACATATTTTGCTGTAGCATCTGATATACCAAAAATTTTAAAACATATTGCTTGAAACCAAAAAAATAGTGGTGGAAATTGATAAAAATCTTTAAATTCTTCACAATGTGGCCAATGTAAAGTTAGCCAATCTTTTGTTCTTAATATTTCTCTTGATATAGCAGCGTGTGCTGCTGAACCTAGAGGTTGTAGTTCTGCAACTGAAAGTTTGCCAAACATACCAAAAAATGAAAAAAAAATAATAATTGTAAGATAGATATATTTGTTTTTAACTTGCATTTTCATATTTTGTTTATATAAAATCACAATTTTTTATTGCAATAGTTTCTTAAATTTGGTATAAAAACAAAAGTTTTCAAAAGCTATGAAGTACTTAACTATAGGTTTAATATTTATTTTTTTGATATTAAGAATAATATCTTCTTTTAGATTTGAACTTCACCCAGATGAAGCATATTATTGGTTATGGTCACAAAGATTAGATTTTTCATATTTTGATCATCCCCCTATGGTTGCCTATATTATAAAATTGACAACATTATTTAGTAATGAAGAGTTTTTTGTTAGGTTTTCTTCTTTTATTTTTTATATAATTTTCAATTTTGTATTTTATAACCTTGTGAAAAAATTTTTTAATAAAGAGACTGCTTATTTAACAATATTTGTATTTAACATTTTTCCTTCAAATAGTTTAGGCTTTATAATTACTCCTGATTTACCTTTGATATTTTTTACAATTTTATTTTTATATTTTTTACTTTTTGCTTTTGAAAAAGGAAAGTTTATTTATTGGATTTTTACAGGTATTTTTGGTGGATTTGCATTGTTGTCAAAATATAATGGTATTTTACTAATTATTTGTATGTTTTTGTCAATGATTTTTATAAAAGAATATAGAAAATATTTTTTTTCATATCATCCTTACATAAGCTTTATAATTTCATTTTTAATTTTTTTACCTGTTATAATATGGAATTATAGCCATAATTGGATTTCATTTAAGTATCAATTTTTTCACGGATTACCACAAAAAAGTGGAAGTTTAAATAACATAATTACATATATAGCAGGGCAGGTCACAGCTTTGGGTATATTTTTAGGTATAATTTGTTTTTATGTATTGTTTAGAAGTATTTCTATAAAAGATAAAAAAATAAAATTTTTTAGTATTTTTGCAGTTTTACCTATATTATTTTTTGCAATTACAAGTTATAAAAATATAGCGGAGATGAACTGGCCTTTATGTGGATATCCAGCGGTGGCTTTGTTAGTTGCAGATTATTTTGTTAATAAACAAAATTTTAAAAAAATTTTTTTGATCCCTTCAAGTATTTTTTGTTTGATTATAGTTTTTATAATGTATCTTCATGGGCTTTTTAGAATTATCCCTTTAGAAAAAATAAATCCTACTTTGACACTTACAGATCCTACAAACTGGTTCTATGGATGGAAAGAATTTGTTTTAGTCTTAAGTAAAGAAAATTTAGAATATCCTATAGTTACAACTAATCATCAACTTATCTCTGAAATTTTATATTATTCAGACAAAAAATTAAATGTTTTCTACAAAGAACAACAGTTTGAAATATGGAATAAAGATAAAAACTTCGCTGAAAAATTTTATTTTATAAACTACGAATCAGATGTGAAGACACCTTCACCACAACAGAAAAATTTTAATTCACAATTTATTAAGAGTTATGATGTTTTAAGAAGAGGATATATAATAAGAACTTATAATTTATATTTTTGTAAAAAATAAATATGAATATAGCATTGTTTGATGCAACAAAATATTGGTCAGGCGGTGCCCAACGTGTATATCTTTGTGTAAAAGGATTCAAAGAAAAAGGACATAATGTAGTTTTAATTTGTCTTGCTACAAGTAGGTTAAACATATTGTTAAAAAATGAAGTAAAGATATATAATATTCATCCTGTAAGCGATGTTTTTGATATTTTTTCTAATTTTAAAATTTTCTATATCTTATTAAAACACAAAGTTGAAGTTTTAGATATCCATTCACCAAAGTTTTACTGGTTTGCTACATTTTTAGGTAAAATTTTAAACAAAAAAGTTTTTATTACCAGAAATGTAGAATACAGAAAAAAGGGGCTAAAAAAAATAATAAATAAGTTTCTATATTTTTTGTGTAACGCAGTTATAGCAGTATCACAAAAAGTTAAAAATGACCTTGTTGAAGATTTTAAATTATCACAAAATAAAGTTAAAGTGATTTACGACGAAGTGTTCTTTGAAAAAACTAAATTTGATAATTTAAGAAATAGATACAATATTTCAGAAGATACAATAGTTTTCTCTATCATTGGCAGAATTGAAAAAAATAAAAAACAAGATTTTGCTGTAGAAATTATAAAAGAATTAAAAATTAAAGGATATAAAGTGAAACTTTTCATTATAGGTCCGGTAGAAGAAAAAAGTTTTTATAAAAAAATTTTAAATATAGTTGAAGAATATAAACTTAAAGAAAATGTTATATTTACAGGTTTTGTATCAAATGTGTATGATTATATTTTTACAAGTGACATAGTATTATGTTGTTCTTTATATGAGAGCATGGGCAAAGTTGTAACAGAAAGTCTTTACCTTTTAACTCCGGTAGTATCAACACCAGCAATTAAAGTAAAAGAAGTGCTAGCAGGCCAATATCAGGATTACTTAAAAATAGCCAATGAATTAAAGTTAGAAGAGTTTTTAAAGTTAATAGAAGAAATAATTCAGAATATAAAAATATACAGAGACAAAAAAAACAAGTTAGTTTTTGTAAACTTCCCATCCACAATGGTAGAAGAATATTTAAAATTTTATCAAAGAATGTAATATGGACAAAATAATAAAAAAAGTTATTGGAACAATTTTTTTACTTTTAAGTATTTATATTTTTGTTTATTTAAAATACAAAGATACATCTTTTATTTTAGTTTACCATAGAATTTCTGATTATCAAGGTGGATTAAAATCTTTATATGTAAAACCTGAAACGTTCCAAAAACAGATGAATTTTTTATACCTTCGTGGATATCGCAGTGTGTCACTTAGTGAACTAAAAGAACATTTGGAAAAAAATTTATCCATAAAAAAAATTTTTTGTATAACATTTGATGATGGATATGAAGATTTATTGAATTCATATAATATACTTAAAAAATACAATTTTAAAGCAACGGTTTATGTTCATGTAAAAGCTATAAAGGATGGGTATCATTCTTATCCGTATATGAGCGCTGCAAAAATGATTTCTTTTAATCAATTAAAAAATATTTTAGATATTTTTGAAGTAGGGTCTCATACATTGTTTCATTCTGATTTATCACAACTGAGTCAACAAAATTTAAGCTTTGAATTAAGCGAATCAAAGAAAATTTTAGAAAAGGAATTAAATACTAAAATAAACCATTTTTGTTATCCTTTTGGAAAAGTTCCTAAAAATTATAAAGAAGTTCTTGTGAACGAAAAATATCAAACCGCAACTACTTTAAAACATGGATTAATTTATAGAAATAAAAATCTAGATTTTTATTTATTGCCTAGAATTGAATGGAAAGAAATAAAAAATATGAGTTTTAAAGATTTTATAAAAAATTTTGATTTTTATTTAAAAATACTTTTTGCTGTATGAAAGAATGGATAGAATACATTTTTGCTTATTATATAAAACTTTTTATTATTATTTCTCCTGAAGAAATTTTAAAAATATTTTTAAAACTTTTAATTCCAGTATTTAAATTTTTTTTATACTCTAGACAAAGATTAATGTTAAAAAATTTTTGTTTAAGTTTTTCTAACTATAAAGGCAAAGAAATATTAAATATTATAAACAATGTGTGGTATAACATTGGATGGACATTTTTTTCTGCAATTAAATATATATATAATCCTAAAAAAATTTTTCTAAAAACAAGATTTGTTAATGAAAAAAAACTGAAAAATTTGTGTGGCAATAGTATAATTTTTACAGCACATATAGGCAACTGGGAGATTCTTGCACAGAGGTTAGTTCTTGAAGGATACAAAATAGCAGCTATAGTTCGTCCTTTAAGAAACAAATTAGTTGAAGCACAAGTTAAAAAATTAAGAGAAAAGTTAGGTGGGAAAGTTTTTTATTCTCACCAGATAAAAGAAATAATCTTATATTTAAAATCTGGTGGTATTGTTTATGTATTACCAGATCAGCATATTGTAGAAGGTTCTGTAAGAGTAGAGTTTTTAAACAGGCCTGCATTTACTTCACCAATAATTACTTTGTTAAACAAAAGGTTAAAAAGTAAAGTTTTTGCTATGTTTTGTGTAAAAGAAAACAGTTATTACAAAATTTTTTTTGAAGAAGAATTTGTTTTTAAATATAGCAAAGATATAAAAAAAGATTTAGAAGTAAATACTTTAGCAATTAACAAAATTATAGAAAAATATATAAAAATGTATCCGGAACAATGGATGTGGTTTCATAAAAGATGGAAAGAAAAATAATAAAATATTTCTTTTTTCCGATCTTAATTTTTATAACATCAATTTATTATTTATTTTTTAATATTTTTAAATTTATCAAAACTAAAAAACAAAAAAAGTTTAAAGATTTAAAAATTATATGTGTAGGTAATCCTGATTTAGGAGGTAGTGGAAAGACAACTTTGGTAAAAAAAATTGTTGAAGATTTAAAGATTTTAAATAAAAAGGTTGCCATAGTTACAAGAGGGTACAAAAAGAAAAAAAACAAAGAAGTTTTTTTATTAAATCCAGAAGAAAAATGCGATGACACCACAATATTTTATTCTGGAGATGAAGCATATATGTTGTTTTCAGATTTAAAAATACCTGTTTGTGTTTCAGATGACAGAGTAAAGGCAATAAATTGTTTAAAAGAAAAATTTGATTTAGAAGTTATTATTTCTGATGATGGATATCAAAATTTTTCATTCTATAAAGATATAAATATTTTGGTGATAAATATATTCAAGTTTCAAAAAAATTTTTTGTTGCCTTTAATAGAATTAAGAGAAACATTAAAAAGTTCTTTAAAAAGAGCAGATTATGTTTTTTTAAATCATACAAACATTGTTTCTTGTGATACAGTGGATAGGTTTAAACAAAAAATCAAATCTATGAATGAAAAAGTAAGAATAATTACTTCTTATTATAAGATAGTGAGTTTTACAAATCTATTTAGTGGAAAAAGTTTTTGTTTAAAAGAATTTCTTATTAATAACAACAAGATTATTTTATGTTGTGGAGTAGGAACACCAAAAATTTTTGAAAAAATTTTAAATATAGAAGGATTTGAAATTATACACAAAATTTTTTATCCTGACCATTATTGGTATAGTTTAAAAGATCTGCAAAAATTACAAAATTTAGGAAATTTTCCAGTTGTAGTTACAAAAAAAGATGCTATCAAATTTAATAATTTTTTAAACAAATCTAATGATGTTTATTTTGATAAAATTTTTTATTCAGAAATAAATTTTGAAATAGAAGAAGGTAAAGATTTATGGCAACAAATGATAAATTCCCTATAATTTTTCTAGACAGAGATGGTACTATAATAGTAGATAAAGTTTATCTTAACAATCCAAAAGAGGTAGAATTTTTTGATGGTGTAATTGATGGATTAAAAAAATTAGTAGAGAAAAATTTTAAATTAGTGATTGTAACAAACCAATCTGGTATTTCAAGAGGGTTAGTTAGTATTGAAAACCTTAATAAAATTCATCAAAAGATTTTAGAAATTTTAAGTTCATATGGTGTTAATTTGTATAAAATTTATTTCTGCCCTCATTTGCCAGAAGAAAATTGCGAATGTAGAAAACCAAAAATAGGTATGGTTAAAGAAATAAAACATTTGATAGATAAAGATAAATCATTTATGATCGGAGACAAAGAGATAGATGTAGAGTTTGGTAAAAATTTAGGTGTTAAAACTATTTTAATATCTAATGATAGAAATATACAATCTAAAGCTGAATTTGTAGTTAAAGATTTTTTGGAAGCCGTAAATGTAATATTAAATAACACAAAATAACAATGCTTAAAAAATTTTTTGTTTTAATTTTATTTATTTTTAAATTTTTTATCATAAATATATGTTGTCAAGAAAATAAAGTTGAAATTGAAGAAGAAATAGTAAGAAAGAACTCCAATTTAAGAAATATAAATGAAAAACATTTTGAGTCAGAAATCTTAAAATATAAAATTTATTGGGAATTCATTTATGCTGGAGATGCGCAGATAGATTTAAATCTTGAAGATATATATAACATAAAGCTATACAAGATATCTACTAAAACAAAATCTAACTCTTCTGTTGATCTTTTATATAAAGTAAGAAATAAAACAGAATCTTATATTGACTTTTATGGATTTTATTCTCTAAAATTTTTTAAAGAACAAAACGAAGCAGGATATCACTCAAAAGATTATGTATTGTTTGATTATATAAATAAAAGGTGGATATACTTGTTGGATAATACAACAGGATATATAAATGGTTTTGTTCAAGATATAGTTTCTTCTTTATATTGGTTAAGATTTCAAGATATAGAGGTGGGTAAAAAATATACCATAGATGTATGGGTGGGTAAAGTTGTTTATCCTATGGTTATAGAGGTATTAGAAATTATAAATATAAAAATTTTCGGTAAAGAATATGAATGTTTTAAAGTAGAGCCTAAAGTTGATACAAAAAGTTTCCCTTTGTTTAAAGCCAAAGGTAGACTATTTGTATATCTTACTACAGATAAAGAAAAACTTCCTGTAAGATTAGAAAGTAAAATTTTTATAGGACGCTTTTTTGCAGATCTTGTAGAAAAAAAATAAATTTTGTAATTAAAACAAAAGATTTTTTATTATTTAAGTTATGAAAAAATTAATAATAGTAACAGGCGCTGCAGGATTTATAGGTAGTGCTATTGTATGGAAACTTAACAGAGAAGGTATTAATAATATCATTATAGTAGATGAAATAGATAATGTGAAATGGAAAAATCTTGTTGGTATTAAATTTTTAGATTATATAGAAAAAGATGATTTTCTAGAGCAGATAAAAAACGGTTCTTATGATAATTTAAAATTAGATACAATTTTTCATATGGGAGCATGTTCTTCTACAACGCATCCAGATGCTAGATATTATATAAAAAACAATTTTGAGTATACAAAAATTCTTTGCAAGTTTGCAATTAAAAAAAATATAAGATTTATTTATGCATCATCTGCTGCAACTTATGGTGATGGAAGTTTAGGATTTTATGACGATGAAGATAAACTCGAACTTTTGAAACCTCTAAATATGTATGGGTATTCAAAACATCTTTTCGACTTGTGGGCAAAACATAATAATTTGTTAAGTAATATAGTGGGTTTAAAATATTTTAATGTTTACGGACCTAATGAATATCATAAAGGTGATATGCGCAGTTTTGTTGTAAAGGCTTTTGAACAGATAAAATTTTTGGGAAAAGTTAGACTATTTAAATCATATTTGCCAGAATATAAAGATGGTGAACAACTAAGAGATTTTATTTATATAAAAGATGCAGTTGAGATGACTTTTTATTTTTATGAAAACAAGAATTTAACAGGAATATATAACATAGGTAGTGGCCAACCACATAGTTTTAATCAATTAGTTTATTCAGTTTTTAAATCTTTAAATTTAACTCCACAGATAGAATATATTGATATGCCTGAAAATATAAAAAATCAGTATCAGTATTATACAAAAGCAGAAATGAATAAATTATTTTCTAAAGGATATAAGAGGCCAATTACAGATTTTTATTTTTCAATATATGAATATGTAAAAAAATATATTTCTCAAAATAAATATTTAGCTGATTACAAAGATTAAATCTATGAATAAGAAAGAAGAAAAATTTTTAACACCTGTTTTTATAGACGCATTTGATTTAGACGATGCGTGGTATCAATGTTTAGATAAAATTTTGGATTATGGGTATATTTATAAAATAGACCGAGGGAGTTATAAAGGTCAAAGACGGCTTGAATTTGATTATATAGTTATTCGTGTGCGCAAACCAGAAAATCAAATTATACCTGTAATGCCTGAAGGATGTGGTATTCCAGCACCTACATCTATGGAATATATACAGGAATATCTTAATTATCTTCTTACTGACCAAAAAACTTCTACTGAAGATTATACTTATGGTGAACGCCTTGTTAATCCTAAAATTAAAATTACAACAGAAGATGCAAAAGAAAAAGAAATAGTTTGTAATATAAATCCAATTCAGGAAGTGATTAATATTTATAAGAAAGAAGGATTTGAAACAAATCAGTGTACATTAGAGATTGGTATGCCAATGGATATAAAACTTAATGATCCACCATGTTGCAGAATAATTGATACACGTATAAGATATGGTAAACTTCATTTCATGATTTATTTTCGTTCTTGGGACTTATGGGGAGGAATGCCGTCAAATCTTGGTGGTATTGAATTGTTAAAACAGTATATGGCACAAGAGATTGGTGTTGAAAATGGTGAAATTATTGCTTCTTCAAAAGGATTGCATTTATACGAGTATTGTTGGGAATGGGCGAAACAAAGAACTAAAAAGTATAGTTTAAAAATAGGAGAATAAAAACCTTCCTTAAAAACCTGTCATTTTAATTGCTTTTCTATTGTTGCAATAATGACAAAAAATTAGTATAAAAATTTTGTTATTTTTTTTATATATTATAGAAAGGATTTCAAGTTATGCAAAGACTGTATTGTGGTAAAATAAATAAAGATTATTTAAACAAAGAGGTCACTTTGTTTGGCTGGATACATTCAAGACGTGACCATGGAGGAGTTATTTTTATTGATCTAAGAGATAAAGAAGGTATAGTACAAATTGTTTTTCAGCCAGATAATAAAGAGTTGTTTTCTAAAGCAGAAAAACTAAAAAATGAATATGTAATAAAAGTTAAAGGAATGGTAAGATTTCGTCCAAAAGGTACTGAAAATCCTAAACTTTATTCAGGAGAAGTTGAGGTTCTATGTTCTGAACTCGAAGTTTTAAATACTTCAAAAGTATTGCCTTTTGAAATATCTGAATATAAAGATATCTCTGAAGAGTTGAGGTTAAAATATAGATACCTTGATATTCGTAGGAAAGAGATGTTTAATAATTTAAAATTAAGAAGCGAACTTTTGAATGTTATTCGTAATTTTTTTGTTTCAGAAGGATTTCTTGAAATTGAAACACCGGTTCTTACAAAATCAACTCCTGAAGGTGCAAGAGATTTTTTGGTTCCGTCAAGATTATCTGTTGGAAGTTTTTATGCTTTACCACAATCACCGCAGTTGTTTAAACAAATCCTTATGATAGCTGGGATTGATAAATACTTTCAGATAGTTCGTTGTTTTCGTGATGAAGACCTTCGTTCGGATAGACAACCAGAATTTACTCAGATAGATTATGAAATGTCTTTTGTTTCAGAGGAAGAAGTTATAAGTATAACAGAAAAACTAATTTCAAAAATTTTTGAGTATGTTTTTGGTGAACCTCTTCAACTTCCTATTAAAAGAATTTCTTACAATGAAGCAATATCAAAATATGGTACTGACAGACCAGATTTAAGATATGGTTTAGAGATTATAAATGTTAGTGAAATTTTTAAAAATACAGAATTTAAAGTATTTAGTAATGTAATAAAAAATAATGGAGAAATAAATGTAATAGTTGTACCACAAGGAGAAAAATTTTCTCGCCAACAAATTAGTGATTATATTGAATTTATAAAATCCTGTGGTGGAGAAGGTTTAGCATGGATGAAATTTTTAAATAACGAGTTTGAATCAAATATTGTAAAATTTTTTTCTAAGGAAGAGCTAAATCTACTTGCTAAAAAACTTAATTTAAATAATAATGAAATTTTATTTTTTTCTGCTGGAGAACATAAAAAGAGTTGTCAACTACTAGGTATACTAAGGCAGAAGTTAGCAGAAGATTTCGATTTAATAGATAATAAAAAATATAAATTTGTATGGATCGTAGATTTTCCATTGTTTGAATTTTCTGAAGAAGAAAGCCGTATTGTAAGTGTACATCATCCATTTACAGCTCCTAAACAAGAAGATATAAAATTTTTAGAAGACGAACCTTTAAAAGTTCGTTCTAAAGCGTATGATATTGTTTTAAACGGGATAGAACTTGGTGGTGGTAGTATAAGAATACATAATTATGAACTACAACAGAAAATTTTTAAAATTTTGAAATTATCTGACGAAGACATAAATAATAGATTTGGATTTTTTATAGAAGCCTTACAGTATGGTGCTCCACCACACGGTGGTATTGCTTTAGGATTTGACCGTCTTTTGGCTATTCTTACAGATTCAAAGTCAATAAGAGATGTAATAGCTTTTCCAAAAACACAAAAAGGTGTGTGTTTGTTGACAGGGGCGCCATCAAATGTAGAAAGAAAACAACTTGATGAATTAAATATCAAAATAAAAGTTTAAAGCTATGAAGAAAAAAATATATGTTAAAAATAAAAAAGAATTAATTAATCTTATAGGAGAACAGGATAAAAATATAAGATATATTGAAAAATTTAATAAAGTAGAGATTTATTATTATCCTTTGCCTGATGAAGAAGGATTTGAAATTGATGTGATAGGTTCTAAAGAAAATGTTGAAAAAGCGTATTTATCTTTGCAACATCTTTCTTTAGGGAAAGAATCATCTTCTATTTCAGAAGAAAATATTTTTTATAAAAGACCAGAAATATCATCTTTACAAGAACAAAAAAAAGTAACTTTTTTAAAGAAGTATGAATTTCTTGCATACGATGGTGAAATTATAAAACCAAAAACTCCAACACAAAAATTATATTTAGAAATGATGGACGAATATGATATAGTTATAGGGATAGGTCCAGCAGGTACAGGGAAAACATTTCTTGCAGTAATGTCTGCTATAATGAAGTTAGAAAGAAATGAAGTTTACAAAGTAGTTTTAACAAGACCTGTAGTGGAAGCAGGTGAAAAGTTGGGATTTTTGCCAGGAGATTTATATGATAAAATTAATCCATATTTAAAACCTTTATATGACGCATTTTTTGTTCTTTTAGGTCCGGATAAATTAAGAAGATATTTAGATGAAGAAATAATAGAAATAATACCTTTGGCTTATATGAGAGGAAGAACTTTAAACGATGCTTTCGTAATATTAGATGAAGCACAGAATACCACACCTGAACAAATGAAGATGTTTCTTACAAGGTTAGGTTTTAATTCGCAGTTAGTTGTTACAGGAGATATAACACAGATAGATTTGGATAATACCAAGAAATCTGGACTTATTTTAATTATAGATATACTTAAAAACATTGAAGAAATAAAATTTGTTAATTTCACAGAAAATGATATAGTTAGACATAAACTGGTAAAAAAAATTGTAAAAGCTTATGAAGAATGGGAAAAAAAACAACATAATAAAAAAGAGTAAAATTAGATATGTTTAAAAAATTTTTTATAAAGATTAAACCAATACTTATTAAATGGTTAGATAAAATAGAAAAAGTAGAACAAAGTGTAGAAATAACTTCTAGAGTAAAAGTTATAAAAACAGAGCATGTAGTTCCATGGTGGGGTTTGGCAGTAATTTTTGTTTTTATCATTATAGGAATTACATACGTTAGAATGTTTAATGATATATTTTATGGTAGCAATATAACAATATTTTTTCTTATATTAGTCAAGACAAGTTGTTTTTTGACAGTAATTTATATTATTTCAAAAATATATAAATTTTTTATTAACTATATACAAATTTCTGTTGGATTACAGAAATTACAGTATAAAAAAGATTTAATTTTATTTTGGACATTAACATTATTTAATACAGTAATACTTCTTATTTTTAAAATAAATAATTTGAATTTTTATATTTTTCCTGTAAGCGGGTTTGCTATTTTATCAGGTTTATTAATTGGATATTGGTGGGGTTTAGCTTTTATTTTATTAAATTCATTTTTGTCAGGATTTATATATTACATAAATGAAATAAATGTTTTTATAATTATTGTTTTTTATTTTTTAACATCTCTATATAGTTTGACTAAAGTAGAAAAAATTTTTTCAAGAAAAGATTTGTTACCAATTGTTTTTAAGACAACAGTTATAAATTTTTTGATTTCTATAAGTTTGATTTTTATAACAAAAAATAATTACTATAGTATCCTTATTTTTTCTTTAGATAAATTTGGCTCTGTTTATAATTTAAATTTATTTAATTTACCTTTTTATCATATATTAAGCGGGATATTAAGTTGGTTAGTAATATCAGTTTTTTCTCCGTTGTTAGAAGCAATATATCAAAGAACTACTAACATAAAATTAGTTGAACTATCTAATTTTAATAATCCTTTGTTAAAACAGATGATGGCTGAAGCACCAGGAACTTATCATCATTCAATTATAGTATCTTCTTTAGCTGAAAATGTTTCTGTGAGTTTAGGATTAAATTATTTATTATGTAAAGTAGCTGGATATTATCACGATATAGGAAAAATTGCAAATCCAGAATATTTTATTGAAAATCAAATTGCTGTTAAAAATCCACATTCTGAGATCAATCCATCACTTTCTGCTTTAGTAATAGTAAATCATGTAAAAGAAGGAGTGAAATTAGCTAAAGAGCATAAACTTGATCAGGCAATTATTGATATTATTCAACAACACCATGGAAATTCTATAATATACGGCCTTTACGACAAAACCTTAGAATTAGGTTTTTTTGACAAAGAAATTTTACGCTATCCTGGACCAAAACCTCAAACAAAAGAGGCTGCTGTGGTAATGATTTGTGATTCGTGCGAGGCTGCTTGTAGAAGTATAGCAGAGCCTGACGCACAAAAAATTAAAGAAACAATAGAAAGAGTAATTAATACAAAATTTGTAGAAGGACAATTTGATGAAGTCCCTTTGACCTTAAGGGATCTGTATAAAATTTCAAATATAATTACTCAAATGTTGATTAGTTTTTATCATTTAAGAACATATCGTGGTGAAGAAAAATAAATTCTATTTTAATGAAAATAAACTTGTTTTATAAAACAGAAAAAAAAATTATTTCTACAAAAAAGACAAAAGATCTTATAGTTGAAATAATAAATAATTTGATAAAAAATAATAAAAATTTAGAGCTAAATTTTATATTTACTGACAATAAAGAAATAAAAAGATTTAATAAAAAATTTTTAAACAAAAATTATTCTACTGATATTTTATGTTTTAAGTATGATAATAGTTGTGCTGATATAATCATATCTATAGAGCAAGTTATAAAAAATGCAAGAACTTTAAGAATTTTACCAAGAGAAGAATTTGTATTTGTGATTATTCATGGTGTATTACATTTTATAGGGATGAAAGATAATACTTACAAAAAAAGAAAAAAAATGTTAAAAAAAGGTGAGGAAATTTTAAAATTATTAAAGGAAGAAGATATATTATGATTATTTATATTTTATTTTTAATGATTTTTTCATTTTTTTTCTCAGGTAGTGAATCTGCATTAACTTCTTTACCTGATTATAAAATAAGAAAGCTTTATATTAAAAATAAAATTTTAAAACAACCTTTGAATATATGGGTTATTAAACCATACAGGATACTGGTTGCTATAATAATAAGTAACACTGTAGTTAATCTGCTATTAAGTTATTTTTCAACAAAGATATTTTTAAATTTAAAATTTGATTTAAATAGAGAAATTAAAGAGATAATAATATGGTTAACTATAACTTTTGTAGTAATGGTTTTTTGTGAGTTGATACCAAAATTTATTGGGAAAAATTTTTCAGAAAAATTTTCACAAATTTCTTTATTTATATTGTACATTCTACAATATTTAATATTTTTTGTTTTTTCTCCAATTTTATATTTTATAGAAAAATACTTAAATAAAAACCAAGATTATTATTTCACAAAGATCGATGAGTTAAAAAAGGTTATTTCTGATGCTTCAAAACAAATTTTGCAAAAGGATATAAACGAATTTTTAGAACGAGCTGTAAAATTTGAAGATGTAATAATAAAAGATATTTTAGTTCCCAAAGAGAAAGTTGCAATGATTGATATATCAAAAAAAGATTTCCAACATATAATTACAGAATTAATAGAGACTGGGAAAACAAGAATACCATTATATAATGGTTCTTACGAAAAGATTATTGGCTATGTTTTAATAAAAGATTTGTTTTATTTATGTTCTACTTCAGAATGTAGTATAAATGACATTATACATCCTATACTTGAAGTAAGCTTAAAAGATAAAGCTAAAGATGTGTTAAAAAAATTTAAAGAGACTCAGATATTAATTGCAAAAGTTGTAGATGATAATAAAAGATTTTGTGGTATAGTAACATTAGAAGATATAATAGAAGAACTTGTAGGAGAAATTTTGGATGAATATGATTTTAGGTCTGCAAACAGATAACATAATAGTCATTATAAAAATATTTATTTACATATTTTTTTTAATTTCAGCAGGATTTTTTGCGAGTATAGAAACTGCTTTGCTAAAGTATAGCGCTAAAAAATTTGAGATAAAAAATGAGAATATTATAAAATACATTTCTCTATGGGAGACAAAGCCAGAAATTGTTTTAGGAACAATTTTATTTGGCACAAATCTAATATGTATTGGTATTGGTGTGTTAACTAAAAGTTTGGGTATATGGATAGGTTTTTCTACTTTGTTATTATTAGTTATAGGAGAAATATTACCTAAAGTTTTTGCTTTAAATCATCCGCAGAAAGTTATTAACTATTTTATTAAAGAATTATTTTTCTTTAGTAAATTTTTATATCCGATATCTAAATTTTTAGTTAATATAAGTATGTATTTTATTAATATTTTTTTAGGAGAAAAACAAGAAAGTTTTTTTGTTTCAGCAGAAGAGATAAAACAATTAGTTTATTCAATTAATAATACTTCAAAAGAAGAAAAAATTCTATATTCTAATATGTTAGAGTTGACAGATAAAAGAGTTTATGATGTTATGGTTCCTAAGGAAGAGATAGTAGCAGTTGACGGTTCTGCTTCTTTAGATGAAATAATAGAAAAGTTAAACAATGTTAAATATTCTCGGATTCCAGTTTATAGAAGGAATATTGATAATATAATTGGAATTATTTATACAAAAGACATAATTTTAGCTATGCAGAACAAAGAAATATTACTATTAGAAGATTTCCTAAGAGAACCATATTTTGTGATTAATACAGCAAAAGTGATAGATGTTTTAAAAAAATTTAAACAAGGACAACATCATATGGGCATTGTTGTAGATGAATATGGTTCTACAGTTGGACTTGTTACAATTGAGGATATAATAGAAGAAATAGTTGGAGAAATTTATGATGAGTATGATATAAAAGAGGAAAAAATAAAATTTGTAAATAATAATATAATAGTAGTAAACGGTGATGAAAGTATTAAAAATATTGCAGAAATTTTTGATATAAATTTTGAAGACGAAGGAGTTGTTACAATAGGTGGATATATAATGACAAAATTAGGATATATACCAAGCGTGTCTGAAAAATTTGAGATTAATAATTTAAAAATTGAAATTTTGGATGCTACTGATAAGGTTATAAAAAAAGTAAGATTAGAAAAACTTTAAATTTTAAGATTTTAAGGTGGACTTTATGGTAAAAAATCACAAAACTTCTACAATATATTCATTATTATTATTTGTTCCAGAAATAAAACAACTTATCAAAGAAAAAAAATTTTTTGAGTTGAAAGAGGTGTTAAACAACATTCATCCTATAGATTTAGCTGAAGGATTTCATAATTTTGATAAAGAAGAACAGTTGATTATATTTAGGTTATTAAATTTTAATAGGGCAATTGCTGTATTTGAAGATTTGGATCCTAAGGAACAAAGTTGGGTCATAGAAAACCTTGAGCAGAACCCATTAGAAAAACTTGTAGAAGATATGCCTGCAGATGAAAAAGTAAAACTTGTAAGACATCTGCCAGAACGTATTAAAAAGAAATTGTTAAATAGTATCAACAAAGAAGATTTTAATTTTATTCAGCAGACATTAAATTATAAAGAAGGTACAGCTGGAATTATAATGAACACTTATTTTATAAGTTTGTACCCATCAATGACTGCTAAACAAGCAATAAATTATATTCATTCTTTATCAAGATTTAGAAAATATTCGTCTTTACACGCATTTTATGTTGTGGATGAAAAAAGAAAACTTTTAGGAGGCGTTACTTTAAGAAAACTTGTTGCAGCACCTTCAGATATCAAAGTTTCAGATATTATGTCAAGTGTGAATTTTATAAAGGTTAATGTAAATACTTCTCAAGAAGATGTTGCAAGGTTGTTTGCAAAATATGATTTAGTTATTGCTCCAGTGGTAGATGAAAACGATATTTTAGTAGGTGTTATAACAGTAGATGATGTAATTGATATTATAAACCAACTTAATACAAAACAAATTTACGAAGTAGGTAAAATTGGTGGTAAAGAAGAAATAAGATATCAAGAAGCAACACCTTGGTATTTGTTTAAACGTCGTGTTGGATGGTTAACCTTGTTGTTAATTTTTGATTTTTTAACAGGGACAGTATTGAAAACTTTTGAACATGCAATTTCTTCTGTTGTTGCTTTAACATTTTTTATACCTATGCTGTTAGACACAGGAGGCAATGCTGGTGCACAAACAGCTACTATTTTAATACGTAGTTTTTCAACAGGAGATGTGAGTTTTAAAGATATATTTCGTGTGATAAAACTTGAGATAATATCTGCGCTAATGATGGCATTGTGTGTTGGAATTCTTGCTTTTTTTAGAGGATTAAGTTTAGGTGTTGGTTTTGATGTTTCTTTAGTTGTAGGGATTACGATGGTTTGTCTGATAATCTTAGCAATTTCAACAGGAATTTTTTTACCTGTTATATCTAAAAGGATGGGGTTAGATCCAGCAGTTCTTACAGGTCCTGTAATCACAAGTGTAATAGATGTTTTTGGGTTAATAATTTATTTTAAAATAGCACAGATTATTTTGCCTCAACTAAATAATGTTCTAAAATAAAATATGTATTGTATAATAAACGGTTTTGTTATAAATAGGAAAAATTTTTCAGAATATGATAAGATAGCAACAATTTATTCGTTGCAGTTAGGAAAAGTTAAAGTTTTTTTTAAAAGTGTAAACAAAATTACTTCAAAATTTATTTCTTTTTTAGAACCAGCAACAGAAGTTGAATTACAGATTGTAAAATTAAAGAATAAAAATTATGATACTACTTTTAAATTTGCTGGAGGAAAAGTTTTAAATTTTAATGATAAATTAAGAGAAAATTTTAAGATATATGAATATACCTGTAGAATTTTAGATCTTGTTGATGCATTGACTTTTGAATGTGGAAAAGACGAAAATAAATTTTTTTTAATAAAAAGGATGTTTGATTTTTTAGATCACAATAAAAATATTGAAGTTGTTTTTTTAGCTTTCGTTTTTAGATTTATAAAACTATGTGGTTATATGCCAGAGCTTAATAAATGTGTAAAGTGTAAAAGTAGTTTGAATAATAAATTCTATTTTTACTTTGATTTTATAGATAAAGGAATTGTATGTAGTGAATGTTTAAAAACTTTAGCTTTATCTGATTTAGAGAAATTAAAAATTTCTTTATCTGCTATAGAACTGTTAAAAAAATTTTATAAACTTAACGCTGAAGAAATTGAAAAATTAAAAGTTGATACAGAAGTTATTGATGAAGTTTCAAAATTTATATTTTTATATTTACAGAATTATCTTCACAGACCATTAAGGTATGAAGTTAATTTTTAAAAATTATGAAAATAAAATTTATGTCTTTTCAAGAGATAATATTAACATTAGATAAATTTTGGACAAAACAAGGTTGTCTTTTATGGCAACCATATGATTTAGAAAAAGGTGCAGGTACATTTAATCCAGCAACATTTTTTGGTTGTTTAGGTAAAAAACCATGGAGAGTTTGTTATGTTGAGCCATCACGAAGGCCAACTGATGGTAGATATGCTGAAAATCCTAATAGGTTACAACATTATTACCAATATCAGGTAATACTTAAACCACCGCCACGAAATGTTCAACAGGTTTATTTAGCATCGTTAGAAGCTATGGGTATAAAAATTAAACAGCATGATATAAGATTTGTAGAAGATGATTGGGAAAGTCCAACACTTGGTGCGTGGGGGTTAGGTTGGGAAGTATGGCTAGACGGTATGGAAATAACACAGTTCACTTATTTTCAACAAGTAGGAGGTGTTGATTTGCAACCTATTTCTTGTGAAATTACTTATGGATTAGAAAGGCTTGCTATGGTTTCACAAAATAAGGATTCTGTTTTTGATATTGTTTGGAACAAAGATTACAAATATAAGGATATGCATTTAGAAGATGAAAGACAATGGTGTAAGTATAATTTTGAATTATCTAATGTAGAGATTATAAGAAAACATTTTGAAGATTGTTATAGTGAATGCTTAAGATTATTAAATGAGGATTTATATATTGTAGCATATGATTTTCTTTTGAAATGTTCTCATTTATTTAATTTGTTAGATGCAAAGGGAGCCATTTCTTATCAAGAACGTGCTTTATTTATTGCAAAAATAAGAAACTTGGCAAGTAAAATTGCAAAAAAATATTTAGAATTGAATAATCTATGAAAAAAAATTTAGTAATAGAAATTTATACTGAAGAATTACCATCGTCGTGTATAGAAGAATATAAAAATCAACTAAAGATTGTTTCAGGTGAGGTTTTAAAAAAATATAATTTTGAATATGATAATATTAATACATATATTACACCAGTAAGATTGATAGTTTATATTAAAAATCTTTCTGAATATACTAAAAAAGTTGTACAAGAAATAATTGGTCCTTCAGTAAATATTGCTATAAAAGATAATGAATATACACAAGCAGCAGTAGGATTTGCCAAAAAGAATTTTTCAGAATTAAAAGATTTATATATTAAAGAGACACAAAAGGGGAAATTTGTAGCTTTGAAAAAAATTTATGGTGGAGTAAATGTTAAGAGTGTTATTTCTAAAATTTTGTATGATATAGTTTGTAAACTTTCTTATCCTAAGCAAATGCTTTGGGATGAAACACAATTTAAATTTCCAAGACCAATACGTAATGTTTTGATTATTTATGGTAATAATTTTATAAAAACAAAATTTTTGTCATTAAATTCTACAAATTATACTTATGGAATAAAAACTTTTCCTTTAAAAAAAATAAAAATTACTGCTAAAAAATATATATCTTTAGCAGAATCGTATTTCGAAACTTTAAGAAACGAATGTATCATTTTTGATGAAGAAGAAAGGTTAGAGATTTTAATTGAAAATATAAGAGATGTTTTAAAAATTAGCAAAAAAGAATTAAAAGTAGACAATGATGAAAATTTATTTAAAGAAATATTACATATAGTTGAGTATCCGAGTTGTGTTTTGTGTAGCATTTCTGAAGATTTTTTATCTCTTCCTAAAGAGTTTATAATCATCTGTATGAAAACAAAACAAAAATTTATTCCTGTATATACCAACGATGATAAACTGGTTAATTTATTCATAGGTGTAAAAAATGGATTTTCAGAATTTTTAGATGATATTAAAAAAGGTTATGAAAAAGTTTTAATAGCAAGATTAGATGATGTGAAATATTATTATGAAACAGATAAAAAAATAGATTTTATTTTAAGACTTGAACAGCTTAAAGGTATAATTTATAATGCAAAGTTAGATAGTTTATATTATGACAAAGTTTTAAGAATAAAACAGTTAGCAGAGTTTATAAATGAAGAATTAGGTTTTCAAATAGAAGATAATATTATAGATTTAACTTCAAAAATTATAAAAAACGATTTAACTACCCAGATAGTTTATGAGTATCCAGAATTGATAGGTGTTGCAGGAAGAATTTATTTCAGTGAATATTGTAAAAATAATAATTTGCCATTGGAGATAGCAGAATGTTGCCAAGAACATTATTTACCAAAAAGTTATGATGATAATGTTCCTAAAAATAAATTGTCATTATTGTTTTCTTTATCAAATAAAATTTCGGATTTAATAGATATGTGTATATCTGATAATTTACCAACAGGAAGTTCTGATCCTTATGGTGTAAAAAAAATAGCAGATGGAATAATAAAAATATGTAAAGAATCGAAGTTAAATTTAAATTTGGATAAAATTGTTGAGTTTTATCTTCAACATCCAATAACAAGAACTTCGTTAGGTGGAGAAAAAGTAATATGGGATTCAAATTATAAATATAAAGTAATAAATTTTTTATCTCAAAGGTTTGAAAATTTACTTCTTCAAGAGGGATATAAGATTGATGAAATAAGGACAGTTCTTTACAATTTCAATGGCGAGGTTAATATAAAATTACAAATCTTAAATGTTATAAAAATTTTTAGGCCAAAAGATGATTTTGTGAAATTTATAGAGCTATACAAAAGAATTAATAATATTTTAATTCAAGCAAAAAATAAGAAATTTGAAATTGAAGGAGAAGTAAAAACTAATTTGTTTGTTTTAGATGAAGAAAAATCTTTTTATGAAACAGTAATGACTTTAAATGATGAGGTTGATAAATTTTTTTTAGAACAAAGATTTGAATTTATAATAAATTTGTTTTTAGACAAAAAGTATATAATAGATAGATTTTTCGATAAAGTATTAGTATTTGACGAAAAAATAGAAATTGCTTTAAATAGATTAAGAATATTAAGTTTATTATTAAAAACTTTTAACAAAATTGGTGCATTCGAAAATATACAATTATGAAAAAATGGTTAAAATTTATTTTTGGCATATTAATTAGCGTTATTCTTTTATATTTTGTTTTTAAAAAAGTTGAGATTATCTTGGTATTAGAAAATTTAAAAAAAGCAAAGCTAATATATATTATTTTATGTATTATTTTGGGTTTCTTTTTGTTATTTTTAAGAAGTTATAGATGGAAAACACTTATTACAGAATACAAATTTTTTGATATTTTTAAATTTTTTGAATCTACAGTTATAGGTTTATTTTTTAACAATGTTCTTCCATTTCGTATGGGCGATTTTTTTCAGGCATATGTATTATCTCGTAAAACACAAATACAGAAATCATTAACTTTTTCTACTGTATTGATGGAAAGATTTATAGATTTATTCCCACCTATAATTTTCATAATTATTGGTTCTTTTTTTATTATTTTACCAAAACAGATTAGTATATTAGTCAGTGTTATTATTTTGGTTTTGCTAATTTTTGGCTTTTTTTTATTATTGAAATTAAAAAATTTTATAATAAATTTTTTAGATAAAGCAAGCATAAAATATATAGTAGCTACAAAGCTTAAAAACATTTTTAAAAATTTTTATTCTGCTGTAGAAAATTTTAAAAATTTTAAATTGTTGTTTAAAGTTTTATTTTTAACATTATTATTATGGAGTGGATATAGCATAGGAATGTTTTTGATATGTAAATCTTTAAATATAGAACTACCTTCTTTATGGGCAGGATTTTTGGTACAGGCAATTACTGCAATAAGTGTTGCTATACCGTCGTCTCCTGGATATATAGGTAGTTGGGAATTTATGGGTATGTTATCTTTGACAATATTTAAAATAGAAAAAACAAAAGCTTTATCTTTTGCTTTGTTATCACATATTTTAAGTATGTTTCCTGTAGTTATTTTAGGGATTATTTTCATAATAAAAGAAATTACAGTTATTAAAGGTATGAAAGAAGAAGGTTATTATGAAAATTAGAAGAAGATTAAAAGATAGACAATCTTTTACACTTATAGATCTTGCCCCTATGACTGATATGGTTTTTCAGGTATTATTATTTTTTATTTTGTCATCATCATTTATTGTAGAACCTGGTATAAAAGTTAATTTGCCAAAATCACAAACTTCAGAATTACAAGTTCAACAAAAGCTTATAATAACTATTGACAGCAATCAACAAATTTTTATAGAAAAAAAAATTGTTTCTTTAGAAAATCTCGAGGAGAAACTGAAGTTGTTGCTACCTTATTATTCTGAAAAAATTGTTGTAATCCGTGCAGATAAATCTGTTGCACACGGTTTGGTTGTAAAAGTTATGGATATAGCAAAAATAGCAGGTGCAGCTAAGTTAGCAATTGCTACAGAAAAAGATTAGTTTAAGTTAAAAATCATTTAATTTTAATTAAAAGGAGAAAAATTATGCATTTTGTAGTATGTATAAAACAAGTTCCAGCGACAACTTCTGTACAGATAGATTCTAAAACAGGAACATTGAAAAGAGAAGGTGTAGAATCAATAATAAATCCGTTTGATGAGTATGCTATAGAAGAAGGTATTAGATTAAAAGAACGTGTAGGAGGAAAAACCACAGTAATTAGTATGGGTCCTCCACAAGCAGAACAAGCTTTAAGAGAAGCGCTAAGTCGTGGTTGTGATGATGCTATATTGTTGACAGACAAAGCTTTTGCCGGAGCTGATACTTGGGCTACTTCTTATACTTTATCTCGCGGAATAAAAATGTTGTCAGAACCAGCAGATTTAATTATCTGTGGCAAACAAGCCTCAGATGGCGATACTGCGCAGGTTGGTCCTTCTTTGGCAGAAATGTTAGATATACCACATGTAGCTTATGTAAGAAAAATCGTAGAAGTAAAACCAGGATATATTAAAGTAGAAAGAATGCTTGAAGATGGTATTGACATTCTTGAGATGTCGCTACCAGCATTAGTTACTGTAGTAAAAGAAATTAACACGCCGAGATTACCTTCCTTAAAGACAATGCTTGCAGCAAAGAAAAAGCAAGTTCATTATTGGAATAAAGAAACTATAAATGCAGAAGAAGATAAAATTGGACTTAAAGGTTCGCCAACACAAGTGATGAAGATTTTTTATCCTCCAGCAAGAAGTGGTGGTGAGAGAATTACTGGTGCTGATGCAAAAGAAATTGTAAATAAACTTATACAAAAATTGAGTTCTCATGGGATAATATAGTTTGAAGTTTTATTTTAGGAATTTAAATTTTTTAATTAAAAGAGAGGGGTTGTTATTTTATGAATAAAATAGAGGTTATTGTTAACAGATGTATTGGTTGTGGATTATGTGTAAAGGTTTGTCCTTATCAAGCAATTACGCTTATTGATTCACCACATACTTTAGAATCAGGTAGAACTGTTAAACAGCTTGCTTTTATAGATTTGAACAAATGTACATATTGTGGTGCTTGTGTAGAAGCATGTAAAAAATATAATGCGATATTTTTACAAAAAGAAGAAGCAAAAATTGAGATTGACTTTAAAGATTACAAAAACATATGGGTTTACGCAGAACAAAGAAGAAAAGAGATATCTCCTGTTGTTTTTGAACTTATTGCAAAAGCTAAAGATTTATCTGAAAAACTTAGCTTTAAAGTATGTAGTGTTTTGTTAGGTAACAAAATTAAAGATTTAGCAAACGAATTAATATATTATGGAAGTGATGTAGTTTATGTAGTTGATGATCCGGCTTTGGAAGAATTTCTTGATGAGCCATATTCTGAAGTTTTTGCATGGTTAATAAAGGAAGAAAAACCACAGATAATTCTTATGGGAGCAACAAATATTGGTAGGTCTTTTGCAAGTCGTGTTGCTGCAAAAATTAGGACAGGCCTTACTGCTGATTGTACTGCATTAGATGTTGACTTACAAACACATAATTTGTTACAAACACGTCCTGCATTTGGTGGTAATATTATGGCAACAATTTTGACTCCACGGCATAGACCACAAATGGCTACCGTAAGACATAAAGTTTTTAAACCTTTAGCTAGAGATACTTCGCGGCAAGGAGAAATTATAGAGAAAAAATTTGATTTTTCAAAAATAAAGATAAGAACAAAATTTTTAGATTTTATAAAAGATACCTCCACAAAGGTTAATCTTGCAGAAGCTGATATTATAGTTTCTGGTGGCAGAGGTCTTGGTGGACCTGAAGGATTTAAATTATTAGAGGAACTTGCAGATTTGTTAGGTGGAGCAGTTGGAGCATCACGTGCTGCAGTAGATGCTGGTTGGATACCATATTCTCACCAAGTTGGACAAACAGGAAGAACTGTTGCACCTAAGGTTTATATTGCATGTGGTATATCAGGACAGATACAACATCTTGTAGGTATGGGTTCTTCAGAGATTATTGTTGCAATAAACAAAGATCCTGAATCTCCAATGATGAAAATTGCTACATATAGTATAGAAGGTGATCTTTATGAAATAGTTCCAGAATTAATAAAAGCTGTAAAAGAATATAAGTCTAAAAGTTAACATTTTCATTTTTAAAAACTCATCGAAATAATAAAATTTTTCTTATGAATTTTATCAAAGTCAAAGGCACAGAGTATGAAATGGGATTTCAACAAGGAGAATACTTTACTTTAGATATTAAGAAAACTTTTTCAAGATTAATAAAATCAGACTCATTAAAAACTATCAAACCCAAACTCTTACCTAACTTTATATTTTCAAATCTACTAAAGTTAGTTGTGTTAAAAAAATGGCAGAAAACAATTAAAATTTTGCTTCCAGAATATTCAGAAAGAATCAAAGGACTTTCTTATGGTTCAAATACAAGTTTGAAAGAGTTATATTTTATTCAAGCGATAGAAGTTATGGCAGATGAGATCAAATATTATGTTAAAGAAAATAAACAAATATCTTTTGGGTGTTCTTCAATTTGTGTTTTACCGAAGATTTTAAGGAATTCTACAACTATTGTAGCAAAAAATTTCGATTATTTGACAGAGTTTGCAACAGATCACATTGTTAGAATAAGTCAACCTAAAGATGGATATAAAAGTATAGAAGTTACATATAAGCAAATTGTAGGTTCGCATGACGGTATGAATGAAAAAGGTCTTGTTGTGTTATACAACTATGGTTTAAGTACTCAAAAAACACAAATGCGTATTCCTATAACTTTACTTGTACAAAAAATTCTTCAAAGATGTGCAAATATAGATGAAGCAATGACTTTTATAAAAGCATTTAGATATCCTAACGGTGCAATAATCACATTAGTTGATGAAACAAATCGTGCTGTATGTGTGGAGCTATCTCCAGAGAATATGTCTTTTCGTAAACCTGAAGATGGAATTTTAGTTGCTACAAATTTTTATATCACAGAAGAAATGAAAAAATATGATATTCCATCAAATGCATATTTTGCAAAAAATTATCCCGAAGGATTAAAAGATGTAAGAGTTCATAAATCTAACGAAGATAGATATTATAGAATTTTAGAATTAATAAAAAAATTTTCTCATATAGGAATACAAGAAGTTGAAGAAATGTTAAAAGATCATAGTAATAGATCAGTAGGAGATGATAATACTATATGTAGACATGGGGAATTGATTTCTACTCAAGTTGGAATGATTTTTTTGCCAAAAGAAAAAAAATTAAAAGTTTTTTTCAACAATCCTTGCAAAAACATACCTTATGAATTCATGCTTGATTAATTAATTTATTTTATTGAAATTTTAACAAATTATTTAGTATTATTTTAAAAAATGATTAATTTATTTAAGCTAATTAATATAGTTTCTACTTTTTTGTGTTTGTTTTTATGCATATCTTTTTTAAAATCTAATATAAGAAGTATTTCAAAATATACTTTGAGTATATTTTTTATATCATTTAGCTCTTTTATATGGTCTTTGAATATGACAATACAACTTTTTTTTGCACACAATCCTCAAATAGGGAATTTTTTTGTAAGATTTAATTGGGTAGGAGCATTTATTGTTTCAAGTTATACTTTTTCAAGTTTAATTTTGGTGCTAAAAAATAAAGTTGCAGATATAATAGGGATTATACAATATATAATAGCTGGTGTTTTTTTAATCCTTGCATTTACTAAGTTTGGGATAAAAGAAATTGTTTCTATTTTTCCACTAAAACGTATCCCGGGAGAAATTGCTTCATTATTTCGTTTTTGGATAATTATTTCTATAGTTTATTCATTATATTTAAGTATTACACATCACTTCTCTTTAACTGATGGGGTTGAAAAGTTAAAGAATAAATATTATATTTTTAGTATAACTATGTATGCTATTTTTGGTACAATATTTGTAGGTATTTTACCTTTGTTAGGTTATGAAAATTTGATATATTTAACTCCTTTGGGAGCAGCTTTTTGGGTTTTGTGTTTATCTTATTCAGTACAAAAGTATAGAATTTTAAATATAGAAATTTTTTTTTACAATGTAGTAAGATACTCTACTTTTATAATTTTAGGCATAATATTTAACTATATTTTTTTTCAATTATTTTTGTGGTTAAAATTTTCTTATATAATTAGTTCAACATTTAGTATAATTTTGATCAGTGTTTTATATTTTTTTTCTCCTTTAATAGGGAAAATTGATGAGGTTATAAAGTTAAATATTTTAAAAGAGAGAAAAAGTTATCAAAAATTATTAGATTCTACTTCTAAAGCTTTAGTAGAAATTTTAGATTTAGATAATCTGTTAAAATATGTAGTCAATCAATTAAATAGTTTATTAGGTGTGTCTAAAATAGCAATATTTTTAAAAGATAAAGATGAAAAAAAAGATAATAGTGTATATAGATTAGCTATGGGATATGGTCTTGGAAATATTACTACTGTATATTTTAGAAATCAAAAAATAATAAAGTGGTTGTATAATACCAAAGAACCTTTTTTGGTAGATCTAGAATATAGTAGTTTAGCTAAAGAAGAAATAAGGGAGTTTGTTAATGATTTGCAATTATTTGGAGCAATATTAATTATCCCTATTGTTTATAAAGATGATTTATTAGGTATAATAACTTTAGATCAGAAAAAAATAGATGGTAATATATTTGACATTGAAGATATAGAGATTTTGAAAAAAATGGCTGACCAATTAGCTGTTGCTGTAAAAAATAGTCTTATTTATAAAGAATTAGACAATGCATATATACAGATTACACGTGCTTTGTTATTAACTTTAGAATCTAAAGATGAATATCTTATAGGACATACAGATAAAGTTACAATATATGCAATAATGTTAGCTAAAAAAATAGGATTGTCAGAAAAAGATATATATGTTATTAAACATGCAGCAACACTACATGATTTAGGTAAGGTTGGGATTCATGATTATATATTAAGTAAACCTGGAAGTCTTACAAAGGAAGAATGGACAGAAATAAAACAACATCCAATTAAAGGAGCAAAGATTTTAAAGTCTTTATCATTTTTAGATGAAGTTGCAGAGGTTGTTTTGTACCATCATGAACATTATGATGGCAGTGGGTATCCAGCAGGACTAAAAGGTGAAGAGATACCTTTACTTTCACGAATATTAACTTTGGCTGATGCAGTAGATTCAATGTTATCTGAAAGGCCATACAAAGAAAGAGTAATGACTATAAAAGAAGTTATAGAAGAACTTAAATTACAAAAAGGCAAACATTTTGATCCATACTTAGTAGATAGATTTATTGAATTGATAGAAGAACATTCTGAAATTTTTGAACCAAAGAAAGAATATTATGAAAAACATAGAGATATTAACCGAAACAATTAATCTTGTTACAAAAGGTAATACAGATATCACAAATATCACAAAACATCTACAGGATATATTAAAAAAGTCACATATTTATGATGGTATAATGCTTATATTTGTTCCTGGTGCTACAGGAAGTGTTACTACTATAGAGTATGAAAAAGAATTAATAAAAGATACAAAAGAATTGTTTTATGATTTAGTAAAAGAAGGGAAACAATATTCTCATGATACAACACATTTCCATGGTAATGCGACATCACATCTTAGGGCAACATTAGTTGGTCCGTCTATAACTATTCCTATCACAGAAGGAAGGTTACATTTAGGTGTATGGCAGCAGGTTGTTTTTATAGATTTTGATAATAGGGAAAGAGATAGAGAGATAATTGTTAAAATAATAGGCAGTAAAGAATGATATTATTTTTTAAAAATTAATAATTTTTGCTATTAAGGAGAAGATTATGGATACAGATATTTTTGCTAAATGTTATAGATTTACAGATGCTAAACAAGCACAGATGTTAGGTATATATCCTTATTTTAAACCAATAGAAACAGCGCAAACTTCAGAAGTTATTATCAACGGAGAAAGAAAAATAGTTTGTTGTTCAAACAATTATTTAGGTTTAACAGTACATCCTAAGATAAAACAAGCAGCAATAAAAGCAATAAAAAAATACGGTACAAGTTGTACTGGGTCAAGATTTTTAAGTGGTTCTTTGAATTTGCATGAAGAAGTAGAAGAAAAATTCGCTAGATTTATTGAGAAAGAAAAATCTATATTATTTACTACAGGACATCATGTGAACTTAGGAGTAATTCAAGCATTAGTTGGGCGAGGTGAAATTGTCATAACTGATAAACTTGATCATGCATCAATTATTGATGGTTGTATGATTGCAGAATATTTTGGGGCAGAGATGGCTAGGTTTAGACATAACAATATGGAAGATTTAGAACGTGTTTTACAAAAATATGAAGATAAACCAAAACTTATTGTTGTAGATGGTGTTTTTAGTATGGAGGGTGATATTTGTAATTTACCACAGATAATTAGTCTTGCTAAAAAATATAATGCAAGAGTAATGGTTGATGATGCACATGCGTTAGGTGTTTTAGGTGAGAATGGTCGTGGTACTGCAGAATATTTCGGTTTAGAAGAAGAGACGGATCTTGTGATGGTTACAGCATCAAAATCTTTAGCTTCTATTGGTGGATTTATTGCAGGCAAAGAAGAAGTTATACATTATATTAAACATCATGCAAGATCGTTGATATTTACAGCAGCGTTACCTCCAGCACAAGTTGCTGCAATTTCTACTGCTTTAGATGTTATTAAAGAAGAGCCAGAAAGAAGAAAAAGGTTGTGGGAAATAACAAATATGATGTTAAAAAAATTTAAAGAGTTAGGGTTTAATACAAGAAATGCTCAAACACCAATTATTCCAATTCTTGTTGGTGGTGGGTTAAAAAAAGTTTTTTCATTTTGGCGTGCGTTATATGATGAAGGAGTTTTTGCATCACCAGTTTTACCTCCAGCAGTTCCTGAAGGAGAAGAGCTTATTAGGACAAGTTATATGACTATACATACTGATGAACAGCTTGAGTTTGTGTTAGACAAATTTGCTAAAGTTGGCAGAAAATTTGGATTAATTTCTGGTAGTGGTTTACCCAAAGGAAAAGTTGTTAAAATACCAAAAAGAAAGATTGCAAAACAGTTTACGAAAAAATTTTTTTATGGAACTAAAAGATGGATGAAAAAACTTTTTTTGGTAAAAAATAGATGAAAATAAAAGTTGTAACAACAAAAAAGCAACTACTAAAATTTATAAAATTTCAGTGGGATGTTTACAAAGATAACCCTTATTGGGTGCCAATGTTAGTTTCAGATTTAGAATTGTTGTTTGATAATAAAAAAAATTTATTTTGGGAACATGCAGATAAAAAGTTGTTTTATATAGAAGATGAAAATGGAAAGATATTATCTCGTGCTTGTGGTGTTATTGATTATAATTTTATAAAATTTCATAAAGAAAGAACTGGATTTTTTGCATTTTTTGAATGTTTAGATAGCAAAGAAGCAAAAGAATCAATAAGTGTTTTACTTTCTTCAGTAGAGATGTGGTTAAAAGAGAAAGGTATGAAAAAAGCTTTAGGTCCTACAGCTCCATCTACAAATGATGAAATGGGATTATTATATGAAGGTTATGATTTAGAACCTGTTTTAATGATGCCGTATAATCCACCATATTATCATGAGTTGCTTATAAATTACGGATTTAGAAAAGCAAAAGATTTGTATGCATATAAAATTACAAAAGAAAATTTTCCAACAGAAAGAATTAAAAAAATAGTAGATGCAGTAAAAACAAAATTACCAGATTTAAATATTCGTCCTGTGAATATGAAAAATTTTGCGCAAGAAATTAAATATGCAGTTGAAATTTACAATAATGCATGGGAAAAAAATTGGGGTTTTGTCCCTTGGACAGAAAAAGAGTTTGTCTCTCAAGCGTTGAGGTTAAAACCTTTAATAAAACCAGAATTTGTATTATTTGCTTTCTTAAAAGAAGAACCTGTTGGTATGATTATAACAGTACCTAATTATAATGAAGTATTAAAAAAATTAAATGGTAAAATAGGACCAATAGAAATTATAAAATTTATCTACTATAGAAATAAGATAAAATCATTAAGAGTAATGGTGATGGGGGTAAAAAAAGAATATAGAGGACGTGGAGTTGATGTTGTTATGTATTATGAAACAATGCTTAATGCTTTAAAGATAGGATATCAATGGGGAGAGATATCGTGGATATTGGAGGACAATATTATGATGAACCGTGCTGCAGAAACGCTTGGTGCTGTTTTGTATAAAAAATATCGTGTTTACGAAAAAGATATTAATTGATTTATAATATCATTCTTCAAAATTTTTATCTTTTCATTTTTATCAAACCTTTATTTAAAGGGGATAAATCTTATGGATAAAACAATTCGTGAATTAAATGAAAAAATTAAAAAAGAATCTGTTTTTATACAAGATTTAAAAAATGAAATTCATAAAATAATTGTAGGACAGGATTATGTGATAGATAGAATTTTTATAGGTTTGTTAAGTAATGGACATATTTTGATAGAAGGTGTGCCTGGCTTGGCTAAAACTTTAATTATTAAAACAATCTCAAAATGTATTCAAACAAAATTTCAAAGGATACAATTTACGCCTGATTTATTGCCAGCAGATATTATTGGCACTTTAGTTTATAATCCTCAAACAACACAATTTGTAGTAAAAAAAGGTCCAATTTTTGCAAATATTATTTTAGCAGATGAAATTAATCGTGCTCCTGCTAAAACACAATCTGCTTTACTTGAAGCAATGCAGGAAAAACAAGTAACTATTGGAGAACAGAGTTATAAACTTGAAGAACCATTTTTAGTTTTGGCCACACAAAATCCTATTGAACAAGAAGGTACTTATCCATTGCCAGAAGCTCAAGTGGACAGATTTATGTTTAAAATAAAAATTTCTTATCCAGACAAAGATGAAGAAAAAAGTATTTTAGAATTAACACCAGAAACTTTAGAGGATAAATTTTCTAATTTAAGACCGATAATTTCTCCAAATGATATTTTGAAAACAAGAAAAATAATTGATGAGATTTACATTGACGAAAAACTAAAAGATTATATTTTAGATATAATTTTTGCTACAAGAGAACCTGAAAATTATAATCTTAAAGAAATAAAACAGTTTATAATGTATGGTGCATCACCTCGTGCTTCTATATATTTAGTTTTAGCAGCAAAATGTTCTGCATTTTTAAATCACAGAGGTTATGTTGTGCCAGATGATATTAAATCAGTTGCGTATGATGTTTTACGTCATAGAATTATACTCACCTATGAAGCAGAAGCAGAAGAAATGAGTTCAGATGATGTTATTAAACAAATCTTAAACAATATAGAGGTGCCATAAAGATTAACTATAAAATATTTAATAAAAGCTTTGAATTTGTATTAAATAAAATTTTATATCTTGAAAAATAAAAGTTATATTTGTATAATAAAAAAATTTACTTGACATCTCATTGACAGAATTAATTTGTAAAGAAATTAAACAAAAAATAAAAATTTAAAGAGGATTAAAAGATATGGTACTAAGATTTAATAAACACAGAAGAACTCTTGAACAAGATGAATACAGATACGAACTACAAGATGTAGAAGAACCAAATCTTTACAGAGATATTTTTTCTTATGATGAAGTTCCTAAAATTCCTTTTAACCACAGGTTAGTACCAATGAATCCTGCTGAAGAAATTTGGATAACTGATACTACATTTCGTGATGGTCAACAAGGGTTTGGAAATTTTACTGTAGAACAAATTGTTGATTTATATAAACTTATGTCAGAACTATCCGGACCTAATGGAGTTATAAAATATACTGAATTTTTTATATATACAGAAAAAGATAAAAAAGCACTTGAAGGATGTAGAAATTTAGGTTTGAAATATCCTGAGATAACCTCATGGATAAGAGCAAATGAAAAAGATTTCGAACTTGTAAAACAAATGGGAATTAAAGAAACAGGTATACTTGCTTCTGTTTCTGATTATCATATTTTTTATAAATTGAAAATGAAACGAAGTCAAGCGATGACTCAGTACCTTAAAATTGTAGAAAAAGCTTTAGAGATGGGTATAGTTCCGAGGGTACATTTTGAAGATATTACAAGAGCAGATTTTTATGGTTTTGTAGTACCTTTTGCAAGACAATTGATGAAATTGTCACATGAAGCTAAAATCCCAGTAAAAATTCGTGCTTGTGACACACTTGGCTATGGTGTAACATATCCAGGAGCTTCTTTGCCAAGAAGTGTTCCTGGAATAATATACGGTTTGACAAGGTTAGCTGGGGTTCCTTCAGAATGCCTTGAATGGCATGGACATAACGATTTTTATTTTGGTGTTGTAAATGCTACAACTGCGTGGTTGTATGGATGTTCAGCAGCAAACGGTTCTTTATTAGGGATAGGAGAAAGAACTGGTAATACACCTATTGAAGCTTTATGTATAGAATATGTAGCTTTAAGAGGTGAAACCAACTCTATGGATTTATCTTCAATAACAAAAATTGCTCAATATTTCAGAGAAAAAATAGGATACAGAATTCCTTCAAACCAGCCTTTCGTAGGAGAAAATTTTGCAAAAACACGTGCTGGTATTCATGCTGACGGATTGTTAAAATATGAAGAGATTTATAATATTTTTAATACGGAAAAAATTTTAGGTAAAAAACCAGAGGTTGGTATTTCTGACAAATCAGGTATTGCAGGCATAGCTTACTGGGTAAATACAAAACTTAAAATACCAGAGGAGGAATGGTTGCCAAAAGATCATACTGGGATATTAAAAATTAAAGAATGGATCGATGAACAATATAATGTTTATTATAGAGTAAGCGACATTTCAGACGAAGAAATGTGGGATTTAGTAAAAACATATTTGCCAGAAGTATATAATAAATATAAAAAATAAAATTTTTCCGGGGTGGTGTAATTGGTAGCACAAGGGACTTTGGATCCTTTAGTCGTGGTTCGAGTCCACGCCCCGGAGATTATTTCATATCTTACCATTTATAAATTTCTTCAAATCTTGAAGTGAATTATTCTTTTTTGTAAATTTTATCAAAAATATATTTCTATTTGTTTCTTTGAATAATATATTTATTTTTAACAGCTATTTTTTCTTCTATTTTATTAAAAATATATTGAAAATTATAAAGAAAATTTTGATTTAACTATATTACAAAAATCGTTTATTATAAAAGGCAAATATTTGGTTTTATAAATAAAAAATTTATTTCATTAAAAGAGACAAAATTAATTTTAGTAAATATAAAAATAAAGGATAAAGTTTTAGTTTTTTTATTTAAAATTGACAATTTTACCACATATGGAGAATTTCTATGGCATTAACAGGTTTAGAAATATACAAATTATTACCAAAAACAAACTGTAAAAAATGTGGTTTTCCAACATGTTTGTCTTTTGCAATGGCTTTAGCTGCAAAAAAAGTTTCATTAGATAAATGTCCTTATATATCTTTAGAAACAAAAAAAATTATAGCTGAAGCATCTGAACCACCAATAAGAACTATAACAATAGATAATAAATATAAAATTGGTGGTGAAACAGTGTTGTTTCGTCATGAAAGAAGTTTTTACAATCCGTGTTTGTTAGGAGTTTTAATAAAAGATACTTTTGATGATAAAATTATTTCTATAAATATAGAAAAATTTTATAAATTAGAATTTGTTCGTATAGGAGAAAGATATAAAACAGAACTTCTTTTATTAAAATCTGAACAAGATAATATTGATAGAATAAATGATATTCTAAAACAGATAAAACCAGATACAACTTTAGGCTTTATATGTGAAAATCCAGATGTTTTAGAAGAGTTGACAAAAATTCGCAGGTTAAGTTTAATAGGTATAGTTAAAGATAAAAGAAATATTGAAAAATTTGTTTTGTTAGCAAAAAGTAATAATGTTCCATTAATAGTTGGTGGAGAAACTCTCAAAGAGATTATAGAAATTATAAATTTAATTGTTCAGCAGTATGAATATAGAGAACTAATAATAAATATTCCTATTAGAAGTTATATACAAACTATAGAATATTTGACACAAATAAGACGTTTAGCAATTAAAAAAAATTTTCGTCCTTTAGGGTATCCGACGATTTTATTAATTGAACAAAAACAAGAAGAAGAACTTTTAGCTTATGCTACTGCTGGAATTTTAAAATACGGAAGTATTGTCGTTGTAGATAGAGTGGAACCAGATATACATCTGTCTTTGATTACTTTAAGATTAAATATTTATACAGATCCACAAAAACCTACTACTGTAGAACCAAAACTTTATAAAATTGGTGGTGAAACTACAGAAAAATCTCCATTATTAGTTACAACAAATTTTTCTTTAACATATTATTCTGTAGAACCTGAGATTTTAAATTCCAAAATACCATCATGGCTTTTAATAGTTGACACAGACGGACTTTCTGTTCTTACTGCATGGGCTGCAGAAAAATTTAATGCTGAGAAAATTGTTGATTCAATTAGGAAATGTAATATTGAAGAAAAAATTAATCATAGAAAATTGATTATTCCAGGGTATGTAGCTATTATGAGTGAAAAGCTGAGTAATCTTTTACCTGGTTGGCAAATAATAGTTGGTCCTAAGGAAGCTTCTTTAATACCGAAATTTTTAAAGTCAATATGGGATTTTAATAATTAAATTTTTTAAATGAACAATATAAAAATTAAGGTTATTTCTGAAAATAAAGAATTTTTAGCAGAAAAAACTAAAAACTTATTGTTTTCTTTAATTTCTTCTGGAGTAAATATTTATGCTGACTGTGGTGGTAAAGGTGTTTGTGGTAAATGTAAATTAAAAATAATTTCAGGCAAATATATTTCTTTTCCTTCACAGTTTCTCTCTAAAGAAGAACAAAAAAATAACATAGTTCTTGCCTGCAAAACATTTCCTGAAACAGATATTGTTATAGAAGTTTTAAAAGATACAAAAATAATATCAGAAGAAATCTTATCATGTTATTATTCTAAATTTGAAGATTTAGAATATTTAATAAAACAACAAAAACTTGATTTAAATCCTGTAATAAAAATTATGGAAGTTAAGTTAAACAAACCAGATTTACAAAATCCTATCTCAGATTTTGAAAATTTAAAAATTTCTATTCTAGGAAGAAAAATTAAAAATATTTTTTTAAAAAATGTTTGGCTATTACAAAATTTACCTTTGATAATAAGAAATAATGAATGGAAAATAAATTTAGTTTTAAATGAAAACGATTTTTCAAAAGATGAGTATAATATTATCGAGATATTGTCTAATAAAGAGAATAAAAATTTTTATGGTATAGCAGTTGATTTAGGAACAACTACAGTAGTTGTTTCATTAATAAATTTAGAAAATTTTCAAACAATAATTACAAAATCTGCTTTTAACCAACAAATGGTTTATGGTGCAGATGTAATAACGAGAATCATGCATGCAGAAAAAGATAATGGTTTAGAAGAATTGAACCAGAAAATTGTTGATACAATAAATCAAATTGTTAATTCTATTTGTTCCGAAAAAAATATAAGTTTAAGTGATATATACACAGCAGTAATTGCTGGAAACACTACAATGATACATCTATTTTTGAAAATATATCCTGGATACATTCGTCGCCAACCTTATATACCTGCAATATCTTTTTTGCCTTCAATAGATGTTAAAGATGTTGGAATAAATATCAATCCAAAAGGTTCAATTTATTCATTACCTTTAGTTGCTTCGTATGTGGGTGGAGATATAGTTGGTGGTGTTGTAGCAACAAATATGGATTTATCAGAAGAAATTTCTGTGCTTTTAGATTTAGGTACAAACGGAGAAGTTGTTTTAGGCAACAAAGAATTTTTAATCTCGGCAGCGTGTTCTTGCGGACCTGCATTTGAAGGTGTGGGTATAAAATCAGGTATTAGAGCAGTTTATGGTGCTATAGAAGATATTAGTATAAAAGAAGATAAGATTGAATACATAGTGATAGGCGATAATAAACCTTTAGGTATATGTGGTTCTGGTTTAATTGCTATTACAGCAGAACTTTTTAAAAATGGTGTAATTGATAGGTCTGGAAGATTTAGCAATAATATAGAAAATAAATTTTTATTAAGTAGAATAAGAAAGAACTACGATTCTGAATATGAATTTTTAGTATTAGAAAAAAATCTTACAGCAAACAATAAAGATATAGTAATTACAGAAAGTGATATACAAAATATCTTAAGGTCCAAGGGAGCAATTTTTCATGGTCTTTATGCTTTATTGAAATATTTGAATTTATCTTTTAAAGATATTAAAAAAATTTATATTTCAGGTGGATTTGGTTGTTTCTTAGATATTGAGAAAGCAAAAATTTTAGGTCTTCTGCCAGATTTGGAGAATGAAAAATTTATTATTTCAGGGAATACTTCTTTAGCTGCTGCAAAGATGTTTTTAGTTTCTAAAAATTTTAGAGAACGAGTTTATGAAGTTGCTAAAAAAATGGCTTATGTAGATCTTTCAAGTTTGCCAATTTATATGAACGAATACACTTCAACTTTGTTTATTCCTCATACAGATATCTCTTTATTCCCAAATGTAGCAAAAATTTTGAAGTAGATATATTGTAATAAAACAAAATTTTTTTATATAAAAATTTTTAAATTATTAAATATTTGGAGGGAAAAATGAAAGTTTATATAAATGGTAAGTTTTATGATAAAGAAGAAGCAAAGATTTCAGTATTTGATCATGGTTTATTATATGGAGATGGTGTTTTTGAAGGAATTAGAAGTTATAACCGTAGAGTTTTCAAGTTAAGAGAACACATAGATAGGCTTTATAATTCTGCAAAAGCAATAATGCTTGAGATTTCTGTTTCAAAACAGGAAATAGAAAAAGCCATAATTGAAACATTAAAGATAAACAATTTGTCTGACGCATATATAAGAGTAGTAGTTACAAGAGGTATAGGAGATTTGGGTTTGGATCCAAGAAAATGTCCACCGTCCTCATCTTCCATAATTATTATAACAGATAAAATTGTTTTGTATCCACAAGAGTTATATGAGAACGGATTGGAACTTATTACTGTTTCTACAAGACGTAACTTACCTTCAGCAATGAATCCTGCTATAAAATCACTTAATTATTTAAATAACATTTTTGCAAAAATTGAAGCTATAAAAGCAGGTTGTGAAGAAGCAATAATGCTTAACAAAGATGGTTATGTAGCAGAATGTACAGGAGATAATATATTTATTGTAAAAAACAATGTTCTTATTACCCCGCCTATATATATTGGTGCTTTGCCAGGAATTACAAGAGATACCGTGATTAACATTGCTAAAACAAAATTTAAGTTAGAAGTAAAAGAGGATGTCTTCACAATATATCATGTATATACTGCAGACGAATGTTTCCTTACAGGAACAGCTGCAGAAGTTATACCTGTAGTAAAAGTTGACAGTAGAATTATAAACGATGGAAAACCTGGTGAAGTTACAAAAAGGATTATAAAAGAATTTAGAGAACTTACCTGCACAGCAGGTATACCTTATTAAAAATTATTTATATTTTTTTTAGTTTAATTTTATGAAAGAATTTGTTCATTTACATTTACACACAGAATATTCATTGTTAGATGGTGCATGTAGGATTTATGACAATAAAGGTAATCCATCAGAATTATTTAAATTAGCAAAACAATATAGTATGTCATCAATTGCAGTTACTGATCATGGTAATATGTTTGCAGCAATAGAATTTTATCGTGCGTGTTCTGAGGTAGGTTTAAAACCTATTATAGGATGTGAAATATACATTGACCCTGAAGATGAAAAAAAGGATAATAGGAAAAGTTTTCATCTTACTTTGTTAGCTAAAAATTTTAATGGGTATCAAAATTTGATGAAACTTTTGTCCAAAGCATATGTTGAGAATTTAATTGCAGGCAAAGGTAAAGTTAAAAAAAGTTGGCTTAAAGGATACAGTAATGATTTAATTGCACTTTCTGGATGTTTAGAAGGAGAGATTTCAAGTAGTATCTTAGAAAATAAAACACAAGATGAGATAGATAAAATTATTGAAGTTTATATAGATGCTTTTGGAATAGAAAATTTTTATATTGAACTTATGGATAATAATTTAGAAGATCAAAAAAAAGTTTTGCCAAAACTTGTAGAAATAGCAAAAAGACATAAACTAAAATTAGTTGCTACAAATGATTTGCATTATGTAAAAGAAAAAGATGCTAAATTGCAAGAAATTCTTCTATGTATAGGTACAAGGACAACTTTAAATGATCCTGATAGATTAAAATTTGCTACTGAGGAGTTTTATTTAAAATCTCCTCAACAAATGGTTGAAATTTTTAAAGATTATCCTGAAGCCATAAAAAATACAGTTTATATCTCAGAACAATGCAATTTAGTTATAGATTTTGGTAAAATTCACTTACCAGAAATACCACTGCCTGATGGTGAAACAGCAGATAGTTTATTAAGTAAACTTTGTAAAGAAGGCTTAAAAAAGAGATACCAACATATAACTTTGGAAGTAAGTAATAGGTTAGAATACGAACTTGAAGTAATAAGACAGAAAGGTTTTTCGTCTTATTTTTTGATTGTATACGATTTTATAAATTATGCAAGGAAAAACAAAATTCCTGTAGGTCCTGGAAGAGGTTCTGGCGCGGGCTCTATAGTAAGTTATTGTCTAGGCATAACAGATCTTGATCCTATCAAATATCAGCTTTTATTTGAAAGATTTTTAAATCCTGCAAGAAAAACTTTACCAGATTTAGACATAGATTTTGCAGATTATGGTCGTGATAAAGTTATTGATTATGTAAGAGAAAAGTATGGTTTTAACAATGTAGTACAAATTATTACTTTTAATACATTAAAAATAAAAAATGCTATTCGTGATATAGTAAGGGTTATGGGATTGCCTGTAAGTTTAGCAGATAAAATATCTAAATTAATTCCTAATGCAGATATGAGTGTAGAAGAAGCAATAAACGAGGTAAAAGATATAAGAGATTTATATGAGTCTGATAATAATGTAAGACAAGTTTTAGACTATGCAAAAGAAGTTGTAGGCAGAAAGAGACATACTGGAATTCACGCTTCTGGTGTTATAATCTCAAAGGGAGATATTACTAATTTCACTCCTTTATACAGAAGAAGTAAAGATGAAAGTATAACAACACAGTATTATGATGAAATTCTTGCTGATTTAGGTTTGCTAAAGGTTGATTTTTTAGGTTTAAAGACGCTATCTGTTATTGAAGAAACTGTTAATTTAATAAGAAAAAATTATAATATAGAGATAGAAATAGATAAAATTCCTTTAGATGACAAAAAAACATTTAAACTTTTACAAGAAGGGAAAACTACAGGAGTTTTTCAGTTAGAATCAGCTGGTATGCAAGATTTATTACGAAAATTAAGACCTACAGTTTTTGAAGATATCATTGCGTGTATAGCTTTGTATCGACCTGGACCTATACGAAGTGGTTTAGTAAACGAGTTTGTTGAAAGAAAACATAATAGAAAAGAAATTAAATATGATCACCCATTGTTAAAAGATGTTTTAAAAGAAACATATGGAGTTTTAGTTTATCAAGAACAAGTTATGAAAATAGCTCAAGTGATTGGAAACTTTACACCTGAAGAAGCAGATGATTTAAGGAAAGCTGTTGCAAAAAAAGTTCCAGAAGAAATAATGAAAATGCAGACAAAATTTTTAGAAGGTGCGAAAAAGGGGAAAATTGATCTTAATGTTGCAAAAAAAATTTATCAACAGATATTAAATTTTGGAGGTTATGGATTTAATAAGTCACATGCTGCTGCCTATGCTTTAACATCTTACAGGTGTGCATACTTAAAAACACATTATCCTGCAGAGTATATGATATCATTGATTAATGCAGAATTAAGAACAGGTGCAACTGTAAAATCTTCACAATCCGAAGAAGGAAGAAATTATCGTAAGTTTTTGTTAGAAGTTGAAAATATAGGATTTAATTTATTGCCGCCGAGTTTGAATTTTTCTGATGTTTATTTTAATAAAGAGGATGAGAAATCAATAAGATATGGATTAGTAGGTATAAAGAATGTAGGTTTAGCTGCAGCAGAGTTTATTGTGAAGTTAAGAGAAAAAACTGGTAAGTTTAAATCGTTTGAAGATTTTATTTCAAGAACTGAAACAAGGGAGGTAAATAAAAGAGTTATTGAAGCTTTAATACTTTCAGGAGCTATGGATTGTTTTTTTGATAAAGAGAATGTTTCATTAGAGGATAAATGTGTTTTAAGAAAAAAATTTTTAAATAAATTAGAAAACATACAAAAAATTAAATATGAAAATCATCAACTTTTATTTTTAGAATCTGAAGACAAAATTGAAAAAGAAAATGTAGATAAATTTACAGAACAAGAAATTTTTAAGTATGAACATATGTTAACAGAAATATACTGGTCTGGACATCCTCTTGAAAAATATATAGAAGAAATTAGATGTGTAGTAAAAAATACAATAAGTGATCTTCCAGAAGAAGATCTTCTTGAAGTAGAAGTTGTCGGTATGATAGAAAATATAAAAAAATTTACTACTCAGTCAGGTCAACCATGGATAAAATTTTTACTTGAAGATTTAAAAGATGAAATAGAAGTGATTGTTTACAATAAGGTTTATGAAGAAACAAAAAGTTTTATTCACAAAAATGCGATAGTTTTTGTTAAAGGTAAAATAAGCATAAGAGATGAAAAGAAAAGTATTGTAGCAGACGAAATCAAGTTATTCGAGAAAGCTAAAGAAGAGATTTATAAAAACAAAGACAAAGTTTATATAACAATATCAGATGTTGGATTAGATGATGAGTTTATCATTAGGTTAAAAAAAACAATAGAGAAATATCCTGGTAATACAAAAGTATTTTTTAAACTAATGACAAAAAATTTTGAAGAAATAATAATTGAAACTGACTATAAAATTTTTCCATCTAACAAAATGTTAACAGATTTAAAACATATTATAGGTGAAAAATCTTATCAGTTTGAATAGTATTTTTAAATATCCATTGTATTATTTATTGATATTTATAACTTTAATATATCTTATCTTTGTATTCTTACAGTATAAAATTGAAACTGACTTAATTAAATATTTTAATCCAAAAAAACGAGATTTTATTATTAAAGGAAAAGTTTTATGGATAAATAAAAATAATGAAGATATAAATTTGATAGTTGTTTCAAATGGAACAAAAATTTATCTTACAATTAATAAATATATAGTTGAAGAAGAGATAGAAATAAATAGTTATTGTATAATAAAAGCAGAATTAATTCCAATATCGTTTAACAATACTTTCCATCGTTATTTATATAATTCTTTTGGTGTATCGTATTTTGGATATGTATATGATATACTCTCAGTTGAAAAAAATAAAAATTTAGTTTATAAAATTTTAAATTATTTAATTTCTAAATCTTACTTTTTTAGAGAAAAGATTGTTAAAATCACAAAAGAAAATTTGCAAAGTCCATACGATTCTTTTATATTAAGGGTAACTTTAGGATATAAAGATCCACAAATAGATGATATTATAAGTTATTTTCAAGATGCAGGAGTTATACATGTTTTAGTTGTCAGTGGATTGCATGTTGGGTTTGTTTTTATTCTTATGTTTTATATATTAAAACTTGTGCCTATTATAAAAAGAGATATAAGAATCTTGCTTTCTGTATTCTCTGTAATTTTTTATATGTTCATTACTGGATGTTCGCCGCCAGTTGTTCGTGCAACAATTATAATTTTATGTTTTGGTATATCAGAACTGTTAAATAGAAAACAAAGTAGTTTTCACTCTTTAATTTTATCTTTTCTATTTTTGTTAATAATAAATCCTAATAATATTTTTAACCCTTCATTTCAGTTATCTTTTTCATCATTTTTTGGTATTTTATATTTTTATAATGTATTTTATACACATATTAAAGAATATATTAAAAATTTGTCATTTTTCATAAAATATATAATACAACTTTTTTTGTTAACTTTTTCAGTGCAGATGATGTTGATACCTTTTATTATATATTATTTTAATAAAATTTCATTTATAAGTTTCTTAAGTAATATTATTGTTGTTCCGATGACATCTTTATTGTTGTGGTTAAGCATTATTGTGTATTTTTTAAAATTTGTTTTCTTTAAAATTCCTACTTTGTTTTGGTTAGTTTTAGAAAAGTTATGTTTTTTATATATTGAGATAGTAAAATTTTTCTCAAAAATACCTTTAAATTTTATAAATATAGCAACATTAAGTTATGTAAATGTAATAATTTATTATTTTTTAATTCTTATAATTCCTATATGGTTGAAGAAAAAAAAGTATAAATTTTTGATTTCAACAATTATACTTTCTGCTACAACTTTATTTTTTGACTTTGATTTTTTTAATAGAAATTTTAGTATAACATTTTTAGATGTTGGGTTGGGAGACAGCATTTTAATTTCCACTTATGACAAACAAAATTTTTTAATAGACTGTGGTGAATCAAAATATGTGGCTATGTATAATATTATACCTTATTTAAGAAAAAATAAAATTAATGAAATACAAAATTTAATTATTACTCATTCACATTATCCTCACTATGGCGGTGTTGAATATATTATTGATAATTTTAAAATAAAAAATGTTTACATAAACAGTTTAGTTTCAGAACAAAAAGATTATAGATTTTTAATAGAAAAAATTAAAAATAAAAATTTGAATTTAATAGTTGTGGATTCTATAAAAAATATTAAGTTTTATAATGGAGAGATAAATTTAATTCCTAATATTGTTGATTATATATATGCTGATACTGAATTTTTTGATATTAATTCTTTATTAATAAAGGTAAGATATAAAAATAAAATTTTTCTTTTAACTAATGATATTCCATTTTATTATTTAAAAGATAGAATTTTAAATTTAAAAAATTATGAATTAATTTTGCAGATACCTCGGCATGGTAAATATGAAGAAGATTTTGTTTTGCTAAAAAATCTTATAGAGAAAGAGAAAAGATTAAATATTAAATTTGCTATTATATCAACTGATAAAACAAAACAAAATTTTAAAATTTTTAAATTTCCTATATATGACACTTTAGGCTATAAAAATATTAAAATAAAAGTTGGCACATTTAGAAATGATAATTTATATTCTTTAGATTATAGTTTAGATGGGATTATTATAAAGATATAAATTTTAATGTAGATTTTTATTTTTAATTTTTATATTCTTGAAATTATGAAAATATTAATAAAGTTAAGTGGTAAGATTATAGATGAAAGTAACAAGTTAGATGAGTTTATATCACAAATTAAAAGATTATATTTTCAAAAAAATAAAATAATAATAGTACATGGTGGTGGTAAACAAGTTTCTTTGTGGATGAAGAAACTTAATCTTGAACCTAGATTTGTCAATGGTTTAAGATACACTGACGAGCAAACATTAGATATTGTTATTAACATTCTTTGTGGACTAATTAATAAATATTTGGTAAAAAAATTTTTAGATTTTGATATAAAAAAAGTTGTAGGTTTATCTTGTATTGATGGTTATATTATAACTACTGATATAAATAAAGAGTTAGGTTTTGTAGGGAGAAATGTGAAGAATGTAAATCTTGATATTATAAATTTGTTGTTAAGAAATGGTTATTTGATATTGCTTTCTTCTGTTGGAATAGCAAAAGAGAATAAAAAAAATTTTATAGTTAACATAAATGCAGACGATGTTATTTATGCCATAGGAGAAAAGATGAAATTTGATAAAATAATATTTTTGTCAGATGTTGAGGGTATAATGGACAAAAATAAAAATACTATAAAATTTTTGAATATTAAAGATATAGACAACTTAATAAATCAAGGTATTGTTTCTAGTGGTATGATACCAAAAGTTTTAGCAATAAAAAAGTTGTTAAAGAAAGGAATAAAAAAAATTGTTGTTTCAAACAGTTTAAATAAAGAAGCCACTATAATAAAAATATGAAGATAGAGGAAGTTGATAAGGAATTATTAAATTTTTTGGGAAGAAAAAATTATGTAAGAATAAAAGATTATTCTTTTTTTTATAAAAGAGTTTGGTTAGAAACATTAAAAATTCCAAAGGGTGAAGTAAGAACATATAAATTTATTGCAGAAAAAATTGATAAACCCAAAGCATATCGTGCAGTTGGTAAAGCTTTAAAAGAAAATCCGTTAACTTTGATAATTCCATGCCATAGGGTTATAAAATCTTCAGGTAAAATCGGAGGGTATTCTAAAGGAGTTCATAAAAAATATATCCTTTTAAAAAAAGAAGGAGTTAAAACTTTTATATAATCTTTCTTTTATACTATCTTTAATTTTTTTGCGCCCGTAGCTCAATTGGATAGAGCGTCTGGCTACGAACCAGTAGGTTGGCAGTTCGAGTCTGCCCGGGCGCGAAATTTTTTTCTTATTTAAAAAGTGAAAAAAGAAATTTTAAGAATAGAAAATTTAACTAAATATTATGATTCATTTTTAGCAGTTGATAATGTAAGTTTTTCTGTTTTTGAAGGCGAGATTTTAGGACTTTTAGGTCCCAATGGTGCTGGAAAAACTACAATTATTAACATAATATTAGGTATTTTAAAGCAGAATAAAGGATATGTTGAAATCTTAAATAAAGATTTAAAGATTTACAGAACAGAGTTAACAAAAAAGATAAACTTTGCTGCAACATATTGTAGCCTTCCAGGGAATCTTACTGTTTATCAAAATCTTTATATATTTGGATTACTTTATGAAGTTGAAAATTTAAAAGAAAAAATAAATTACTTAGAAAAAGAGTTTGGATTATCAGATATAATATATAAAAAGGTTGGCTTACTTTCTTCAGGAGAGCTTGCGAAAGTCAATCTTGCTAAAGTTTTTATAAATGATCCTAAAATAATTCTTTTAGATGAACCAACTTCTTCTTTAGATCCAAATATTGCAAAAGAAATAAGAAATAAAATTTTAAGAAAAGCAAGAAGAGAAAAAATTTCTATTCTTTGGACATCACACAATATGTCTGAAGTTGAAGAAGTTTGTGATAGAGTTTTGTTTATTTCGCACGGCAAAATTTTAATTGAAGGACATCCTAAAGAATTACCAAAAATTTATGACAGAAAAAATTTAGAAGAATTATTCATATATTTAGCAAAAGAACATTGTGTTTTTGAAAAAGAATTATGAACATAAAAAGAATTTTTTCTGTAATTTTAAGACAATATTTTTTATACAAAAGTAATCCTATAAGATTAATAAGTATGTTTTTATGGCCATTTTTGACAATTTTGCAATGGGGATTTTTAACAAAATATTTAGCTTCTTTGTCAGAAGAAGGTTTTTCGTTTATAACAGTGATTTTAGGGGCTGTTATAATATATGAATTTATGACAAGAATAATTAATGGTATAATGATAACATTTTTAGAAGATGTATGGTCAAAAAATTTTTTAAACATATTTTCTTCACCGATAAAAATTGAGGAGTATTTATTAGGTTTAGTTTTGTCAAGTATTATAATGGGAGTTATAAATTTTTTTGTAATCTCTTTGGTTTCAAGTTTGTTTTTCAGATATAACATTTTAAATTTTGGATTTATTTTATGGATTTTACTTTTAAATTTATTTCTTTTTGGTGTTGGTTTAGGGTTTTTTATTACTGCTGTTATATTTAGGTTAGGTCCTGCTGCAGAATGGATAGGTTGGCCTTTACCTTTTATATTATCAGTAATTTCTGGGGTGTTTTATCCTATATCTACTTTGCCAAAACTGTTACAAAGTATTGCAAAGATTTTTCCTACTACATATATTTTTGAAACAATGCGTGGAATTGTCTTGAAAAATATAGAATTTAGATATGTTTTTTATAACATAAATTTAAGTTTTGTATTGTCAACGATTTTCTTAATTATTAATTATTTATTTTTTATGAAGATATATAAACAGAATTTAGTATCAGGCGCAATTGCAAAATTTTCTGCTTTTGAATAGTTAGCTGTTGCTAAGTTCTTTTCTTAATTTTTTTAGGTATACAAGCAATATAGATATATCTGCTGGAGTGACTCCTGAAATTCGTGATGCTTGTCCTATAGTCTGAGGTTTAATTTGAGATAATTTAATTTTTGCTTCTTTAAGCAAGCCAGGAATTTTTTCGTAATCCAAATCTTTGGGAATTTTTTTATTTTCAAACTTTTTTAATTGTTGAGCGTGAAGAATTTGTTTTTCTATATATCCAGAATATTTAATCTGTATTTTAGTTTCGTTTAAAAGGTTTTGTGTGTTCCAATAATATTCTGAATCAAGTTTGAAGTCCTTTAATTCTTCAATATCTTCAAAATTTATTTCTTTTGACTGTCTTATCAAATTTGCTATAGTTTCATTACCTAAAGTTTTTGTTTCAAAAAATTTTTTGAGTTCATTAAGTTTTTTTTCATATTCTAAAAATAACTTGTAAAAACTTTCTTCAACTAAACCATATCTATGTGCATATTTAATAAGTCGTAAATCAGTATTATCAGTTCTTAAAATAAGCCTATATTCAGCCCTAGAAGTAAACATCCTATAAGGATCCATTACACCCTTCGTTACTAAATCATCAATTAAAACGCCAATATATGCTTCATCTCGTCCTAAAATGAAATATTCATCACCACGAATTTTTAACACAGCATTTATTCCAGCAACAATACCTTGTCCTGCTGCCTCTTCGTATCCTGTGGTGCCGTTTATTTGTCCTGCAAAAAAGAGTCCTTCAACCAATTTTGTTTCAAGCGTAGCGTAAAGCTGTGTTGGTAAAGAAAAATCGTATTCTATAGCATAACCATATCTTGTAATTTTTGCATTTTCGAGACCAGAAATTGAATGAACAAATTTTTCTTGAACATCTTCGGGTAAACTTGAGGAGATACCGTTTAAATATAATTCAGTTGTATATAATCCTTCTGGTTCTAAAAATATTTGGTGTCTTAGTTTATCTTTAAATCTTACAACTTTGTCTTCAATAGAAGGACAATATCTTGGCCCTACACTTTTTATAATACCTGTATATAAAGGAGATCTATCCAGATTGTCTAAAATTATTTTATGAGTTTCTTGATTAGTGTAAGTTATATAACAATTTAAAAGTTTATTATATGGAAATTCAGATAAAGCTGTAAAATGAGAAAAAGGTATAGGTGTGTTGTCTGAAGGTTGAACTTCAAGCTTTGAATAATCAACTGTTTTTCCATCAACTCTTGGCGGTGTGCCTGTTTTTAACCTTTTTATTTCAAATCCTAATTCTTTTAAACAATCACTCAAACTTGAATGCAATTCAGAATATCTTCCTGCTTGGAAACTTTTTAAACCTATATGTATAACACCATTTAAAAATGTTCCAGTTGAAACGATAACACATTTTGCTTTATAAACATTTTGATGTTTAGTTAATACACCTATTACAGCTTTGTCATCTGTTAAAATTTTTGTTACCTCTTCTTGTTTTATTAACAAATTTTTTTGTTGTTCTAAAAATTGTTTCATTACGATACGATAAAGTGTTCTGTCAGTTTGTGCTCTAGGAGACCACACAGCAGGACCCTTTGAGGTATTCAACATTTTAAAATGTACAGCAGTTTTATCGGTAACTTTTGCAATAAGTCCACCTAAAATATCTACTTCGCGAACAATTTGTCCTTTTGCAACACCGCCTATTGCAGGATTGCAAGACATCTGTGCTATTGTATCTAAAGACATTGTAAGAAGCAAAGTTTTACATCCCATCTTTGAAGAAATATTTGCTGCTTCGCAACCAGCGTGTCCTGCTCCTATGACTATTATATCGAATTCTTCAGGATAGATATACATAACTTTTAAACACAAAGTTTTTTTTTATTTTTAATTAAAAATAGATAAATTTTTTTACAAAATTACTGTTATAAAGACAAGTTTTATAAAAAATTGAATACTATTTATAAAAGTTGTATAATTTTTAAAATTATGAAAGAAAGATATTTTTCTTTTAACATATATCTTAGAAAAATATTTAAAGAGCACATTCATAGGATAAGTCTTAATGCAGGTTTTAGCTGTCCGAATTTAGATGATAAAATTGATACTAAAGGGTGTATTTTTTGCAACAATGCTGCTTTTGTTCAAGAAGATTCTTTAAAAAATCTTCAGCAACAGATAATTGACGCTATAAATTTCTTTACTAATTCAAGACGGTTTAAAAATGTAAAAAAGTTTATAGCATATTTTCAGGCGTATACTAACACTTATTCTGATTTAGCTAAATTAAAACAAACTTATGATGTTATAAAAAAATTTCCACAAATTGTAGGACTGTCAATTTCTACCAGACCAGATTGTATTGATGAAGAAATACTTAAACTTATAAATTCTTACACAGATGATTATCTTGTATGGATAGAATTCGGTATGCAAACTTCTGATGATAAGATTTTAGATTGGCTTAACCGAGGACATACATATAAAGATTTCTTAAAATCAGTGGAACTTACTAAGAAATTTCCTAGAATTAACATCGCTGCACATATTATCTTAGGTTTACCAGGGCAGGATATAATAAAGGATGCAAAAGAAATTAATAATCTTTATTTAAACGGTGTAAAATTGCATAATTTACATGTTCTAAGAAATACTGTTTTAGAAACTCTTTATAATGAAAACAAGATAGAAATTCTTGAAGTTGATGAGTATGTTAAAATAGTATGTGATTTTTTAGAAAATCTTCGTAAAGATGTTGTAATTTTGAGATTAGTTTCTTCTGCAAAAGATGAATATCTTGTAGCACCTTTATGGATGAAAAATAAATTTGATGTTATATCAAAAATTAAAAAAGAATTAGAGATTCGTAATTCTTATCAAGGGAAAAATTTTTTGGAATAAAAATTATTTTAATTATTTATTGAAAAAACAAATTTATTTTAATAAAATTTTGAAATATTTTCGATGATTTATTTAGATAAATATGAAAACAAAGTTTATTTTTATTACAGGCGGTGTAGTTTCATCTTTAGGTAAAGGAATTACCACTGCGTCTATTGGAATGTTGTTAAAATCTCATAAGTACCGTATAGATGTACTGAAATTTGACCCATACCTAAATGTAGACCCTGGAACAATGAGCCCGTATCAACACGGTGAAGTGTTTGTTACTGAGGATGGCGCAGAGACAGACTTGGATTTAGGTCATTACGAAAGATATCTGAACCAAAATATGTCTAACAAGAACAATGTTACCCAAGGACAAATTTATGAACATGTGTTGTATAAAGAAAGATACGGTGAATATCTTGGTAAAACAGTACAGGTTATTCCACATATAACTTCTGAAATAAAATCAGCAATATACAGTCTTGCCCGTGGTAAAGATATTGTTATAGCAGAAATTGGTGGGACAGTTGGTGATATTGAAAGTTTACCTTTTTTAGAAGCGATAAGGCAGGTAAGGTTAGATGTTGGCAGAGATAATGTAGTATATATTCATATTTCCTTACTACCTTATATCAAAGCAGCTGAAGAAATTAAAACAAAACCTACACAGCATAGTGTGATGAAATTAAGAGAGATAGGTATAGAACCTGATATTTTAATTTGTAGAGTAGAAAAAAATGTAGACAAAAGTATAAAAGAAAAACTTTCGTTATTTTGTAATGTTGAACCTGAAGATGTTGTAATAGAACCAGATGTAGGTAGTTGTGTATACAAAGTTCCTTTAATTCTTAAGGAACAAAATTTGGATAAAATAATTTTACAAAAGTTAAAATTAAGACAAAGAAAGGTTGATATCACAGAATGGTCAAGATTGGTAGAAAAATATGAGAAATTAACTGATACAATAAAAATAGGTGTTGCAGGGAAATATACACAACTTAAAGATGCATATAAAAGTATTCTTGAAGCATTGTTTCATGCTGGAATCCATAATGATGTAAAAGTTGACATTAGGTATATAGATGTGGAACAAAAAAATTTTGAAGTTCAACTTAAAGATGTAAAAGGTTTAATAGTTCCGGGCGGGTTTGGCGAACGTGGTGTTGAAGGTAAAATTCAAGCAATAAAATATGCTAGGGAAAATAAAATACCGTTTTTAGGTATATGTTTAGGTATGCAAACTGCAGTAATAGAATTTGCCAGGAACATCTGTGGACTTAAAGATGCAAATTCTACAGAATTTGATACAAAAACATCCCATCCTGTGATTGACCTTATGGAAAGTCAAAAAATGGTCAAATACAAAGGTGGTACAATGCGTCTTGGAGCGTATTTATGTAGAATAAAAAAAGGTACATTAGCGTACAAAGTTTATCAGGCTACAAAAATTTATGAACGACACAGACATAGATACGAAGTAAATAATAAATATATTACGTTACTTCAGAAACACGGGTTGGTGATAAGTGGGACACATCCTGTAGGAAATTTAGTAGAAATTGTTGAACTTAAAGACCATCCGTTCTTTATAGCGGTACAGTTCCATCCTGAATTTAAATCACGGTTTCTTAACCCACATCCATTGTTTTACCATTTAGTAAAAGTAGCGAAAGAGAAAGTATAACTTTTAAATGAATAAAACTGTTATAAAAGAAATTGTCTGTTGGATAAAAACTCAAGTTATTGAGGCAAATAAAAAAGGTGTTGTGTTTGGTTTAAGTGGTGGATTGGATTCAGCAGTTGTTTCTGTTTTGTGCAAAAATGCTTTTCCTAAAGAACATCTTGCATTGATACTTCCATGTTTTTCAAATAAACAAGACATAACCGATGCTAAGTTAATAATAAAAAAGTTTAAGCTCAACTATAAAATTGTTAACTTAGAAAAAGTATTTTTGTCCTTCTGTGAAACTCTGGGTATAGACCCGTATAGTAAAGAACTTGCAGTTGTGAACATAAAACCTAGATTAAGAATGGTGACTTTATATCATTTTGCAAACAAATTAGATTATTTAGTAGTAGGTACAGGGAATAAGTCAGAACTTACAATGGGATATTTTACTAAATATGGTGATGGTGGTGTAGATTTGTTACCTTTGGGAGATTTTACAAAAACGCAGGTGATAAAATTAGCCGAGATGTTAAAAATACCGAGAAGGATTATCGTCAAACCACCTTCTGCAGGTTTGTGGCAAGGACAAACTGATGAAGAAGAGATGGGAATAACTTACCAACAACTTGACAAAATTATAGAATATGTTGAGAATAAAAGAAAATTATCAAACATAGATAAAAAGTTATTTCGGAAAGTTGTTTCAACAAAACAAAAAATTTTGCATAAACTATCCCCACCAAAAATATTTAATTACAAAGACACTAAAGAACAATGAAACAACAACGGAGAAGAAGTAAAAAGTTGATTAAAGGACTTGAAACACTTTCTCTTATAAGTTCAACAATTGTATCTTCAAAATTTTTAGACGATATTTTAACACAAATTGTAAAACTTACAGCAGATATGTTTGGTTCAAAAATATGTTCTATAATGCTTTTAGATGAAAAGAAAAACGAACTTATAATAAAAGCAACACAGAGTTTGTCAGAAAAATATAAAACTAAACCGCCAGTAAAAGTTGGCAGTAGCATAAGTGGTCTTGCAGTAAAAGAAAAAAAACCTATATTTGTTTTAGATGTAAAAACTGACCCGAGGTATATGTATCCTGAAATAGCAAAAGAAGAAAAGTTGTGTTCAATGTTAGCAGTTCCAATGGTAATAAAAGACAAAGTTATAGGCGTGCTTAATATTTATACTACTACCCAATATGAATTTTCGCCTGACGAAATAAATGTTTTACAAACAATAGCGAACCAAGCAGCGTTAGCAATAGAAAATACAAGATTGGTAGAAGAACTTGTTGTTACTAAAGATGTTTTGGAAACAAAGAAACTTGTAGACCGTGCAAAAGCGTTACTTATTAAGCACCGAGGATTTTCTGAAGAACAAGCACATAGGTTTTTACAAAAGAAAAGTATGGACCTGCAAAAACCGATTAAAGAAGTTGCAAAGTTTGTAATTATTGCTTTTGAAGACAAAGAATAAAATTTTTTTCCAGCTGTTGACAAATTTTTTAAATTATTGTAATTTATCCAAAATTTACCACAAAGAAGTGGGTAAAATTTTATCCAACGAAGGACTTGTCTAAAAAAGCAAATCCAAACCAATGAAGGTTTATTTTTCACAACTTATTTTATTTCTAGGGAGGTTATAATGCTATGATAGAATTTAGAAAAACAAACGATGCGTTAGGTACAGTGAACCGTGGTAACCCATGTGAATCAGGCCTATGTACATTGTGTATGTCAGATTGTGCAGGTAAATGTGAAACCTGGCTTTCTTCGTTAAGAGGACGAAAAATGTTGTACCCACGCGATTTTGGTTTTATTACTGCAGGAAGTGCAAATACTATCCATCTTGGAGTAAGTTATAACTCTTTAAGAATTAACGGAAGGGTGTATGGTGCAAAAGGGTTACCTAAAGGGTTGTCTAATTCTGAAGATGACTGTATTTTTCCGAATGTGAACCTTGAGACAGAGTTTGGTAATAAAGTTAAAACAAAATCAGCACTTCCTATAATGACAGGTGCGTTAGGATCAACTTTTATTGCTCAAAAATATTGGGAAGGGTTTGCAGTAGGTGCAGCGTTGGTAGGTTTCCCTATTGTTGTAGGTGAAAATGTTGTAGGTGTAGATAAAAAAGCTGAATTTAAAAACGGTAAAGTTGTGAAAGCGCCAGAACTTGACCGACGAATACAAACTTATCTTAAATACTTTAATGGGTACGGTGCAATAATTGTCCAAATAAATGTAGAAGATACAAGAAACGGTGTTGCAGAATATATTATTGACAAATACGGTGATAAAGTTATAATAGAATTAAAATGGGGTCAAGGTGCAAAAGATATCGGCGGCGAAATACAAGTTACTGACCTTGAATATGCGAAACTTCTTAAGAAACGTGGGTATATAGTAGACCCTGACCCGGATAAACCCGAAGTAGAAGAAGCGTTTAAATCCGGTGCAATAAAAAGTATTGCAAGACATAGTAGAATAGGATATACCTCGTTATCAAGTTGGAAACAAGTAAGAGATGCGTTTATGAAAGAAGTTGAAAGGTTAAGAAAACTTGGGTTTAAACGAATTACTCTTAAGACAGGTTCGTATGGTATGGAAGCTTTAGCAATGGCAATAAAGTTTGCTTCTGAAGCTGAGTTGGACCTTCTTACTATAGACGGTTCAGGTGGTGGGACAGGGATGAGTCCGTGGAATATGATGGAAACCTGGGGTGTACCATCAATATATTTACATTCAAAAGCATATGAATATGCAACTATACTTGAGAAAAAATATAAAAAGTCTAAGAAAAACAAAAAAGTTGTAGATATGTCGTTTGCAGGCGGGTTTGCAAGAGAAGATCATATATTTAAAGCGTTAGCATTAGGCGCTCCATATGTGAAACTTGTATGTATGGGTAGGGCGTTGATGATACCAGGATTTTTAGGTGCAAACATAGAAGGTGTGCTTAAACCAGAAAATAAACAAAAAGTGAACGGTAACTGGGACAAACTACCTGCGTCAGTTTCACAGTTTGGGTCAAAACCTGAAGAAATTTTTGCTTGTTATTACGAAGTTGAGAAAAAAGTTGGTAAAGAGGAAATGAAAAACATTCCTTTTGGCGCTATTGCTTTATATACTTTATGTGACAAACTTGCCGCGGGATTACAACAACTTATGGCTGGTGCAAGAAAGTTTTCTGTTTCTTTAATTTCAAGAGAAGATATATATTCTTGTAATCGTGAGACAGAACAATTTACTGGTATTGCTTTAATAACAGAAGCTGAAAATGAAATTGCAAAAGAAATATTAAATTCATAGTTCATCTTAATAAAATTTAGAGGGTGTACATTGTAGTACTCACCTATATTGTAAATAGTATATAATTCTAAATATAGCCAAAGAAACGATGTAAAACAAACAGATAAAAAATATATATTATTTGGTTTAATTTGTAAATTAGATTTTTAATAAACATTATGAATTTATGTAAAAAGTTTTTCTTAAAAATCATCTTACTTTTTTATATGAGCTTGTTCTTTCATCAAAAAAGATGTTTAGCCGATACTTAAGTATCGGCTACAATGATATTCTATAATAATATTCTGTGAATTTTTTTACCTTTTTGTGGGTGGTATAATAATTTATTTATGGTGATCAATAAATAAATGAGTAATTAATTCTTCACTACAAAACTACAAATATACTTTTGCTATAATAGTTCTATTAACTTTTAATAATACAAAATATACAAAATAAAATTTATTTAAGCAAGGCATATTAGTAGATTCCACAAATAGGTCTGTATTTAGAAGAAAGATATTTCTTATTGTAAGTGACGAATTGTATTCTACGATATTTGCATTG
>CALFVX010000014.1 GCA_937928765.1 uncultured Endomicrobiia bacterium | reverse complement strand
ATAATATATAATGAAAAAATGCCTGAGGGAGCACCAATAAGAATACTTGATATTGGAAAAATAAAAGAACTTGGCTGGCAACCTAAAATTACAATTTATGATGGCTTAAAACTTACCTATGAATGGTTTAAAAATAATTATAATTTTTAGATACGAAAATTAAATAATGATGGATTTTAAATTATCAAATTTTAACTATTGTTTAAAAATTGAGGTTAATTTTGGAAAAAAAGAAATCATATTTTTCATTTAATATCCTTCTAAAAAAAGATTGGAGTTTAATAATTTTAATATTAATCCTGTTTATTTTCAACTATCCATATTTTAACAAACTCTTTATTCCTATACATGATACAATGGCAAGTTTTCAGATTTTCTATCATGTCTATAGTGAATTATTTTACAATCATCAATTGCCACATTGGATACCATACGGAGCATATGGAATACCATCAGATTTCTGGCAATTACATTTTTTAACTCCTTTTAGTTATTTCACTATGCTCATTGGTCTATTGATGAAAATTAAAAATACTCTTTTTCTTTTTAAAATTTCTATTTTCTTTGAACAGATAATTTTTCTATTGGGGACATATCTTCTTGCTCGTCTTTTGTTTAAAAGAAAGAGCACAATTTTTATAATATGTTTACTTGCGATTGGCAGTACTGTATGGCACATTCAAATATTATTTAATTTTCGGATGTATTACCTTTTTCCATTAACTCTCTTTTTTGTCTTTGCATTTTTCTTTAAGAAACAACCTAAATTTATATGGTTAGCTGGAATTACAAAATTAATCTGGCTCTTTGGAAATCCTCAGTATTTTATCTGTTTATGGCTTTTTGTTTTTCTTGTTATAAGTGCAATTTTTTTTATAAAAGACAGAGATTTAAAGCGTCATTTTTTTTCATATACTTTTGAAAACATTTTTTACTTGTCAATATTTTTTTCTCTTCTTTTTATATACATCTTTTTTTATAAAAATATTTTAAGTTTTATTGCACTCATAGAGCGCTCTGGTTCGTATAGAAATTCTCTAAAAGATTTTTTAACTTATGCTGGTAATCCAGAATTTCGGGTTCTTCTTAAAAGTTTTATATTTATGAGACCAATATTTTTACCATTAGGGTCTGGTTTTGATAACACCGTATATATAGGTATAATACCGATATTCTTTTTTGTATACGCTATTTTAACTGTAAGAACAATCTCATTCCTTGCATTTTTAAGTGCAACTGGAGTACTTATATGGCTTTCTTTTGGAGGAATTTTTTCTGGTTTAGTTTACTACCTCTTTCCAATTATCTCTTACTATAGACATATTGGGCTTGTTTTTGGACTTGTAAAGATATTAATTCTGTTTTGCGCAGGTTTCGGATTGGAAAAATTTTGGACACTTCCTTTAAAGAAAAATCTTTTTTATATTTTTTTGACTTTTATAATTTTCATTTTTTTAGTTGATTTATTCTCGTTTCGGATAGAAATATATTCATTTCTAATAAAATTGGTTAATTTTAAAACAATGTTTGGATTGTATATTTTTCTTGTTGCAGTTATTTTCTTTCTTTATAAATGGCGAAAAAGTTTTCAATTTATTATTAAAAAACTGAGTGAATTTATAATAATCGTCTTTTGTTTTTTTAATATGTGGTCATTTCAGAAAGCAGTATTCAATCTTTCTTCTAAATTACCACCTTCTTATACTCATTTTCTTGATACATTTTTGGTCAATCAACTGAAATTTCAAGAACAGCGATTAGAGTATCCTTTAAATGAAAGATCTCAAAACGCCTTAAAATTAATCACAATGCCGGGGTCTTTAGCTATTTATTCTTGGGCTGCTTTTAGTTTCCTACAATTTGATCCTTGCAAGGAACATTTCAGAATATCAATGTTATCAGAGGGAGTAAATAGATTACTTAAAATAAAAGATAACAACAATACTGTTCTTAAACGTCTATTGGGTTGTAATTATCCTAAACTTAGATTAGTTCCAAATGCTGTGTTTTGTGATAGTTTAAAAGAAGCAATTGAAACTACTCAAAAAATAGAAAATATTGATAATGTTGTAGTTATTAGAATTAATAAAAAGGAAAAACCCCTTCTTTCTGCTTTTCAAACACAACAAAAAGATGCAAAAGGTGAAATAAAAGTAATAGAATTTAACTCAAATGAAATTGTTATATCTGTAAAAGTCTTTGATGACCCAGGACTTTGGCTTGTTTATAGTGATGCCTTTCACCCCAGATGGTATGTAACAGTTAATGGAAAAAAAGATAAGATTTATGAAGCATATTTGGCATTCAAAGCAATTTATCTAAAAAAAGGAGATAATATTGTAAAATTAAAGTTTCATCCAGGATTTTTTTGTATTACTACAATTTTAGTAGCTATATTCTGCATACTTTTAAGTATTGTTATTATGGTTATAATAAATAATAAGAAGTCAAAGAAAACAAAATGAAAAATGTAGAAGTTTTAATACTCGGTGGTGGACCCGCAGGAATGTCAGCAGCATTTGAATTGCATAAGTCAGGGAAACATTTCGTAATTATTGAAAAAAATGAAACAGTTGGAGGATTAGCAAGAACACTTTATTATGGAGAATTTAGAACAGATATAGGCCCCCATAGATTTTTCAGTCAAAATCCATATTTGAACAAATTTATAGGAGATTTAATTGATAAACACTGGATAAAAGTTGATAGATTGACAAGATTTTATATAGATGGCAAGTTTTTTCTTTATCCAATTGAACTTAAAGATGTTCTTACTAATATTGGTTTTTTAAAATCATTTAAAATCCTTTCTGATTATTTTTTACAACAAATAAAGAATGTTTTTATAAGAAAACCTTCTTTTTCTTTTCAAGAGCAAATTATTAAAGATTTTGGTAGAACATTAGCAGAATTTAATATGATTAATTATACTGAAAAAATCTGGGGCCTTCCTTGTTCAGAAATTTCTTGTGACTGGGTTAAACAACGAATAAAAGGACTTTCCTTAAAGGAAGTAATAAAAAAATCTATTATAAAATCTACTAAAGGACCCAAAACCCTAATTGACCAGTTTTATTATCCTGATATGGGAATAGGACTTATCTGGGAGAAAATAAGAGAAATTATTATAAATGGGAAAACTGGTGTTATAAATTTGAACAGCTATCCTTTAGAAATAATTCATACTAAAGAAAAAATAGCAGAAGTGATAGTAAATATTAATGGAAAACAGGAAATTATAAAACCTGACTATGTATTATCGTCCATACCCATAACAGAATTTGTAAATTTATTAAAACCAGAAGTGCCTCAAGACATATTAATAGCGGTAAATACTTTAAAATTTAGGTCCCACATTTCTCTTTTTATAACTATTAATAAACCTTTGATAACAAATGACCAGTGGATTTACTTTCCTGACAAAGAAATACCTTTCGGAAGGGTAATGGAGCCGAAAAATTTCAGTAATAAGTTAGCACCTAAAGATAAAACTTCTTTACTTGTTGAATTCTTTTGCTGGGAGAATGATAAACTTTGGAATGCTACAAAAGAAGAGTTGTTCAAGAAGAGTATTGACTGGTTAGAAAAGATTGGTTTTGTTAAAAGTAATGAAGTTATAAACTACTTCATCCATAAAGAAAAATATGCATATCCTGTCTATGACTTATATTATAAGGAACACTTGAGTAAAGTTAAGAATTTTTTAAAAAATTTTAAGAATCTAAAATTAATTGGAAGAAGTGGTTGTTTCAGATATAACAATATAGATCACGCAATGGAAATGGGAATATTAGCAGCAAGAAATATAATAGAAGGAAAACAATACAATATAGAAGAAATTGGAACAAAACCAAAATATTTGGAGGATGGGTATATAAAAACTTAAAAATCATTTTCTGTAAAGATTTATTTAACCGAAGAAATATTTTTAAATTAGAAATTACAAAATTTTTACACAGAAAATTAAGTTTCATTATTATTTACTTTGGCTTCTCTATTACCTGATAAAGAGGGATAGATTTGGCATGAGAAAAACATTATATAAAATGAAATCTGCCAGAATAAAAATAAATCAGTAGTTTAAAATGAATTGATGGAAGGATTGGTATCAACAAGGTAAATGTGGTTTTGAAAAAGCAAAATTTGACTTTAAAAATATTATGAATGGAGATACTGGAAAACTTCTTGACCTATATTATATTTTACAAAGATATCCAAATGGATTCCCATCTGGTAAACCTTCTGACTATTTTACAAAAAAACAAAGTAAAGGAGGCAATAGGTCCGGCAGATAAAACATCAGGTTTTGTGAAATACATATCAATAAATAAAAAGGCACTCTTAAAAAAATATCTGCAGAAGAAAAAAAGAAATTTCCTTGGATAGAAGATATAAGGATAATTGGTTTTTTGCTAAAAATCAACAAACTGGCTTAAGTGATAAAAGTTTCTCATTATTAAAAGAGTAATGTCTGTATAATTTTGGCACATCTTCCACATTTTTCTCTACCCATTGGAGAGAGAGTAAGGTGACGGGCTTTCGCCTTACCCGGTGGTGGAAAGAATTGAGGTGAAGGGAACAAAAAGAAAGACACAGCCAATAGACAAAGCTATCAACTTTTTATGTATATGAGACCTGTTTACTATCTTCTTATATAATTTTCTCTTGACAAATTTGTTTAATTTGTTTAAAATAAATTAAACAAAATGGAAAAAACAATTATAAAACCTAAAAAAAGATTGGAAGCAATAGATTTAAAAGAAATTTATGAATATAGAGAACTTTTAT
>CALFVX010000013.1 GCA_937928765.1 uncultured Endomicrobiia bacterium | reverse complement strand
TACTTTTAAATTTATCAAAAACAACCCAATAAATCTTGCAAAAAGGATATATTTTCTTTAAAGCCATTGCTACAGGTAAAGAATGAACAATATCTCCTATGCCCGAAGGCTTAATTATTAAAATTTTCATAAAATATTTCTAGATAAACTTAAAATTATTTCAATATTTTTTTCAGTTGCACCTCTTAAAGATAAAACAGTATTTTTTGCTTTTTCTCCATAAATTTTTAAAAGCAATCTATCATTATAAATTTTTTTTATTATCTCAACAAAATCTTCAATTCTATTAACCATTATAGCTGCATTATTAGATAACAATAATTTTGTAGGTTCTAAAAAGTTTGAAATATATTTTCCAAAAACTACTAACTTAGCTAAACTTGCTGGTTCTATTATATTTTGCCCTCCATAGGGTAATATTGTTCCACAAACAAATACAATATCAGATATAGAATATATTTTTTTCAGTTCTCCATAACTGTCAATTATCAAACATTTAAAATTACTTTTTGATAAATAACTTCTAAGTTCATATTCAATATTATATTTTTTCAATAATTTTTTTATTTTATCAATAATCTGCATATGTCTTGGTGCAAGAATAAATTTTATTTTTTTTTCGTATCTAAATTTTAATATTACTTTCTCTATAATTTCTTTTTCTTCCTTTTCTCTTATACTACCAAAACAAATTATAAAATCATTATTTTCAAAATTTAAATCTTTTTTTAAAATGTTTAAGTTTATATTTTCTTCAATATTATCATATTTCATATTTCCAGTAATCTTTATTATTTCTTTTTTAAAACCTAAATTTTTAAAACGCAAAAAATCTATTTTTTCTCTAACCATAACGAAATCTATCTTTTTAAAAATATTTTGAAATAAAAAATTTAAAATTTTTAAAAACACAAAAGTTTTCTGTGTCATTCTACCATTCACTACAAAAATTTTACCTCCATATTTTTTCACATAATAAATATAATTAGGCCATAATTCTGTTTCTACTATTATCAAAATTTTGGGTTTTATTTTTTTAACTAAACTTCTTGTAACAAAAAAATAGTCAATTGGGAAAACATATGTCTCATTGTGTTGTTTTTTAGCAAAAATCTTTGCTGTTTTTGTAGTTGTAGTTAAAAGTATATCATTCATTACAAAATTTAATTTGTCCACAAAATATCTAATCAATTTCAATGCTATTTTAACTTCGCCCAAAGAAGCACAATGTATCCAAATACTATAGTTTTTATCTATCTTATCAAATTTATATTTTGTAAAAATTAAAGGTAAAAAAAATGTTATAATAAAGCTTAACAGTATGTTATATAATATAATCATATAAACAAAATTCTTAAAATTATATTAGTTATCACACCACATAAAAAATCATCTGCTACAATTCCTAACCCAGAATTTAAGTTTTGTATTTTTTTTATTAAACTTAATTTGTAAATATCTAAAATTCTAAAAATAAAAAATCCTAAAAACAAAACACCTAAATTTTTTGTCTCTATTTCCAACATTGCAACTATAAATCCAAACATTTCATCTACAACAATTTTTTTATCATCCTTTTTTTTGAAAATTTCTTTTTCAGCAAAACCTGAAACAATAACAGAAACAAAACCAAAAATAAATATAAATATAAATTTAACAAAAATATTTTGAGTATTAATCCATATAACGAAAGGAAAGCTAAAAAGGCTAGCAAAAGTTCCACCTGCAGGTAAATAACCTATAAAAAATAAAGTAGCAATTATTTCTATAACAAATTTCAATTTTGTTCAAATTGTTCTATAATAATTTTTTTATATTTTAGGATATATAAGATTCCGGATAATATAGTAAAAATTGCAACAACTACCATTGATATTCTCGGTAATATGTTCAAAATATATTTATCTACACCTAAATTTATAATTTGTTTTTTAAAGGTAAGTATTAGTAATATTAATATGATAACAATATTTTGTAGTAATGTTTTAATTTTAGCAGTTTTGTCTGCTGGCATATGTTTTTTATATTCTAAACTTCTAACCCATGTTATAATATAATCTCGAACCACTATAACTATAACAGTCCATACTGGAATTTTTAACTCTTTAAATCCTAAAAAACTAATAAGTGCTGTTGTGATTAAAAGTTTATCTGCTAATGGATCTATGCTGCTGCCTATCTTTGTTACAATACCAAGTTTTCTTGCTATAATACCATCTATAGTATCAGTTATACCTCCTAAAACAAAAATTATAAAAGCAAAAATTTTTGTTTCCCATAAATCTATAAGTATGCAAATCAAAAATATTGGAACAAATAAAATTCTTATAAAAGTAATTTTTGTAGGTAAATTCATAAATTTTTTATTTTATTTCTATTATTTTTGTATTAGAAGTTTTTTCTATTTCAAACAATTCATTTGCTATATCAAATTCTGTCTCATAATTATTAAATTCTGTCTCTATTACATATTTTTCAGAAACCATATTGACTTTTTCAGGTAAAAAATTTTCCTTGTTTAACCACAACATTAACCTAATTTCATCTTTTTGTAATTCTTTTTCATAACCAGTATATTTTTTATCTTTTTTATATCTTGAAGATAAAACATAATATTTTTCTTCTTCTTTTATAAATTTTAATCCTGTTTTTTTTACAAAATCAGCTAACATATATTTTCTTGTTTTTGAAAATATCAAAGGAAAATAATTTTGTTGTTTTTCAAAATATTTCTCTGCATCTGTGTAGTATATAACATCGTTTAAAACATCTTTTGCCAACAACTTTTTATTATTTACAACAATAATTTGCTCAAAAGGATATTTTATATCTATTCTTAGTTTTTCTGGATATTCATATATAAAATTAGCTTTTAAAATATATGTTTCATTTAAATCCAAAAAATGTATAAGTTGCATATAATTTGCTTTCAACTTTATAATTTCTTTGTCTTTATCTTCTAGTTTTTTTATCAATTCTTTAAAAGTTAAAGAAAATAAAAAATTATTAAAAACAAAAAACATAAACAAAAAAATTTTAATTAATCTTTGCATTTTCTTCATATAATTTTAACATCTCCTCTACACGGTCAAAATTTATGTTCCATTTATTAGTCCCTTCTGGTTTGTATATAAAACCTTTTACTTCAAGTAAACTCAAAATATCAGTAGCTTTAGCAGAAGATTTAAAATGTGCTTTTAACAAATCTTGTGAAATCCGCTTTCTTTCTTTAATTAATAACAATGCAGAATATAAATCTTCCTTTTGTTGTTCTTCTTTTTCTTTAGAAACTTTTTGTTGGCTTATTGAGGAATGTCTTAAAATATTTTCATATTTAGGTTTTATATTCTGTGATCTAATAAAATTTACTACATTAATTATATCTTTGTCAGAAACATAAGTTCCTTGCAAACGAATAGGTTTTGGAGATCCTGTAGCTAGATATAACATATCACCTTTACCAAGTAATTCTTCCGCACCTGTTATATCTAGTATAACTCTTGAATCTGTTTTTGAAAGAACTTGAAATGCTATTCTTGAAGAAAAATTTGCTTTTATTACACCAGTAATGACATCTACAGAAGGCCTTTGTGTAGCCAATACTAAATGTATTCCTACAGCACGGGCCATCTGTGCCAACCTCTGTATTGCATCTTCTACTTCCTTAGGAACAGTTAATATTAAATCTGCAAATTCGTCTATTATTACAACTATATAAAATTCAGGAGGCAAATTTTTTGATCTCATTAGATCGTTATATCCTTCAATATTTCTAACATTACAAGAAGCAAACTTTTCATACCTAAGTTCCATAACTTTCACAAGTGAAGATAAAACTTTTGCTGCGTCTTTTGAAGAAGTTATAACTTTAACATTTTCTGGTTCAACAGTAGGATCATAAAGATGAGGAATGCCGTTATAATACATTAATTCTAATCTTTTAGGATCTATTAATACTAATTTCATATAATCTGCTGAACATTTATAAAGTAAAGAAATTATAATAGAATGCAAACACACACTTTTGCCAGAACCAGTTGATCCTGCTATTAAAAGATGTGGCATAGGAGCAATATCGTCAATACATGGTTTTCCATCAACAGTTTTGCCTATTGTTATGGGCAAAATCATCTTTTTAGATAAATTCTTATAGTCCTCACTTTCTAAAATTTCTCTTAAATAAACAATTTGTGGTTTAGGATTTGGTATCTCTATACCTATAGTCCCTTTCCCAGGTATAGATGAGATAATTCTTATACTGTGAGTTTTCATTCCTAAAGCAATATTATCTTTTAAAGTAGCAACTGATTGAACTTTAATTCCTGGCTCTAATTCTATTTCATACATAGTAACTACAGGTCCTAAAGAAACATCTACTACTTTCGCATTAATATTAAATTCTTTTAATAAATTTTCTAAAATTTCTGCTTGTTGTTTTATGTTTGACACAGAATTTTCATCGTTTTTAAAAATACTTAATAATTCTGTATGTGGCAATTTGTATTCTTGAGATGTTTCTATTCTTTCTGTTTCTTTTATTACTTCTTTTTTTTCTACTAAAGATTTTTTGTTTAAAACTGTTATTTGTTGATGTTCTTTTTTCAGCTCTGTTTGTTTAAAATTTTTTATCTGTTGTTGTATGTCTAAATTATTTTCTATATTATTACTTTTAAAAATTAAATGATCTCTTTTTTCTTCTTCTAAACCGCTTCTTTTTTCATATCGAGATGCGCTACCAACAACTTTTTTAGCAAATTTAATTTCAGACATCCATTGTTCTATATCTTTCTTTATCCTAAAATAGATTTCGTAAAATATATCATAAATAGAAACTTCAAATAATGTTGTCAACACATAAATAAAACTTATTAAAACTATTAAACTACTAAAAAAATTACCAAAGATTCTTTCCATTATTTCTAAAAAAGTATTACCTAACCAACCTGAAAAATAATTTATTTTATCTAAAGGAAGTTCTAGTATTTTTAAAGTTATTTTTACTAATCCAGAAAAAAGTATAGTAAGAATTAAAATTAAATAGATTTTTGTTTTAATCTGATGAGTTTTTGATTTTAAATTATACCATATCCAGTAAAAAATAATAAATGGAATAAAAAATTTAGTTATCCCCATAACCTTCATTAAGAATTTATCTATTGTTTGGCCTAAAATTCCTGTATCATTTGGCCGAAGAAAACAATAAAATAAAAAAATTCCTAGTAAGACCAATCCTATAATTAAAGTCCAACGATTTTTTCTATTATTATTTTTTATTTTAGAATATAAATTACTGCGAGAATTTTTCATTTTAACTTAACTTTTAACTCATTATTTTCAATAGTAAAAACAATTTTATCTTCTCTTGCAAGCCATCCTAAGGAAAGATATAACTTAGTGTTGTTAAGTTTTAAACTAAATTTTAATTCTAAAATACTTATAAAATCAGTTTTATTGTTAAGATACATCCATATTTTACCTGCATTTGTTCCTATCTCTTCTATATTCATAGTTTTTTAAAAAAATATAAAATTAAATTGGTTCTACTAAAAATAATTCTGTACCAGAGGTTACACTACTACCATTTTGACATAGAATTTTTAAAATCTTAAATTTTTTTTCTGCTTTTATTTCGTTCATAACTTTCATCGCTTCAATTATACATAAAGTAGTTCCTTGAGATACTATATCTCCTTCGTTTACAAACGGTGGTGCACCAGGCGATGGTGATCTATAAAAAACGCCGTTTATAGGAGATATTATCTGTTCAGCTTTTAATTCTTCTTGTTGTGAAGATTTTTTTTCTGAAACATCATCTAAAACAAAATCTTTTTTTTGAGGTATTATATAGTTATCTTTCTTCTCTGAAAACCTCTTAATTCTTAAAACAAAATTTTCTATGTTAATTTTAATTTCATTAATGTTTGTACTACACATCATTTCATAAATTTCTTTTATTTTTTGTAATATTAAATTATTCTCTTGAACAGTATTTTTTTCATTATTTTTCATAATTATTTTTATATCCTTCCTTCATAGCTTCTTTTCTTGACAAAACCGGTCTGCCTTCTTCATCTATTTCTGTAACCTTTACATAAATTTCATCACCTTCGGACAAAAGATCTTCAACAGATTTTACTCTATATTCAGCTAATTGTGAAACATGTAATAATCCAATCCTACCTGGAAGAATTTCTATAAAAGCTCCGTAACTTACAATTTTTTTAACTTTTCCCAGATATATTTTACCAACCTCTACATCTTTTGTAAAAAATTCTATTTTTTCAATTGTCTTTTTTAGCAATTCTTCATTTTCTGCAGAAACAAAAACATTACCGTTTTCGTCTATATCAATTTTTGATTGTGTCTCTTCTATTATTTGTTTTATATTTTTACCTTTAGGACCTATCAAATCTCCAATTCTTTCCTGAGGTATTTGTAAAATTTTAATTTTAGGAGCAAAAGAAGAAATTTCTGCTTTAGGTTTATCTATCACAGAATTCATAATATCCAAAATTTTCTCTCGTGCAATTTTAGCTTTGTATACAATTTCTTTCACAATATCTAAAGATATACCCTTTATTTTTAAATCTAACTGCATTGCTGTAATACCATTTCTGGTTCCTGCTATTTTGAAATCCATATCTCCTATATGATCTTCCAAACCTGAAATATCAGTTAAAATTACATATTTTTCATCTTCTTTTACAAATCCCATCGCAACACCTGCTACTGAATCTTTAATTTTTACTCCGGCATCTAACAATGCTAATGTAGCACCACAGACAGATGCCATTGAAGATGAACCATTGGATTCTAAAATATCAGAAACGATACGAATAGTATAAGGAAACTCTTCTTGCGAAGGCAACATTGATTCAATAGATTTTTTTGCTAAAAATCCATGTCCTAACTCTCGTCTTGAAACTCCGCGATCAGGCCTAACTTCTCCTGTAGCAAAACCTGGAAAGTTATAATGAAACATAAATCTTTCTTTATATTCACCAACTAGTTCGTCCATTATTTGCATATCAGACAAAGTTCCTAATGTAACAGTTACTAAAGCTTGTGTTTGCCCTCTTTGAAACAAAGCAGACCCGTGCGCTCTTGGTAAAATAGCTACTTCACAATTTATATTTCTTATTTCATCATAATTTCTTTTATCAGGTCTAAACTGTTCGTGTAATATCATCTTTCTTATAACATCACGCAAAATAGTAAAAAACACTCTTTCTTTCAACTGTTTAAGCAACTCTTCATCTTTAAAAATTTCTTCTTTACAAAACTCTTTTTTTAACTCAATATTTTTAGCAATCTCTTTATACTTGTTTTCTCTTTCTTTTTTATCTTCAATTTTTATAGTTTCTTTTATAACTCCAGCAATGGAGTCGTAGTTCAATTTAATTAATTCTTCTAGATTAAATTTTTTTTCATACAAAATTTTGTTTTTCCTATATTGATTTAATACTTCTTGCTGGAATTCGTCAAACAATTTTGCATAATTTTTTAGATATGAAACCATATCAAAAAATTCTTCTTCTTTTAACTCATTTGATTCGTTTTCTATCATTAAAACCTGATCTTTAAAAAAACTAACAATTAGATCAGTATCACTTATATCTAACTCTTGATAAGATGGATTAACTATATATTCATCTTTAATTTTACATAATCTAAAACAAGAAAAAAAACCTTCAAACGGTATTTCTGAAAGAGATAAAGCTAATGATGTGCCTAAAACAGATAAAATTGTAGGATCGTATTCAGAATCAAATGAAAGTACTAAAACATTTACTTGAACATCATAGTTAAAATCTTTAGGAAATAATGGTCTTATTGTTCTATCTATTAGTCGTGAAACATGAATTTCATGTTCTCTTGGTTTACCTTCGCGTTTAAAAAATCCTCCAGGAATTTTTCCTGCAGCATAGGTTCTTTCTCTATAATCTACTGTTAAAGGTATCAATGGCTCTTGTGGAATTTCTTTATTTTCTTTCTCGCTCATTACAATACAACATAGTACACTGGTCCCACCAGAAGTAACTTTTACTGCAAAATTTGCTTGTTTTGCTAACTTCCCAAACTCAAATTCTATATTTTTAGAAACATCTTCTATACTTAAAACTTTTTTTTCTTTTTCATCTATCTTCGCAAACTTTGTTTTATATTCTAAATTAAATTTAACTATATCCATTATCTTCTAACCTCTTTATTCCAATCCTATTTCTTTAACTATTTGTTGATATTTTTTAGGATCTTTATTTTTTAAATAATTTAATAATCTTTTTCTTTGTCCTATGAGCTTAAGAAAATTTCTTCGTGTTAACAAATCTTTTTTATTTTCATCAAAGTGTTTCAATAACGCCTTGATTCTTTCTGTTAAAAAAACTATTTGCACTTCTGCTGAACCAGAATCTTTTTCATTCTTACCATATTTTTTAATAGTTTCTTTAATTTTTTCTTTTGTTAATGTCATAATTTTTCTCCTTTTTTAAAATTTTTATTTTCTAATCTAAACTGGACGGTACAGGACTTGAACCTGTAACCCCACGGATGTGAACCGTGTGCTCTATCCAATTGAGCTAACCGTCCAAAAATTATTTCTTTGTCAATTTAGATATTTCTTCTTCTATTTTGTTTAATCTTTTCTTTAATTCTAAAAATTCATTAATTAATTTCGGCAATCTACGCGATGCTACAGCAATTTTTTTTTGTTCATTAAAAGGTATTGGTGGTGTACCCCAGACAATCTGGTGATCTTTTACATCTTGAACAATTCCAGTTCTTGGCCCAGCAACAACATTCTCTCCAACAGTTATGTGATCTACTACGCCTGTCTGGCCTGCCAAAATTGTGTTTTTACCAATTTTGCTACTTCCAGCAATACCAACTTGTGCTAAAAGTAAAACATTCTGTCCTATAAATACATTATGAGCTATATGAACAAGATTGTCAATTTTGGCCCCTTTTGAAATTCTTGTTTCATTAATCGTAGCACGATCAATACATACATTTGCTCCAATTTCAACATCATCTTCTATTACAACTTTTCCTACTTGTGGAATTTTTATGTGTCCTTTTTCTTTTTGCAAATAACCAAATCCTTCAGAACCTATAACAGCTCCACTGTGGATAATCACATTATTAGCTATCCTTGTATCTTCTTTTATTGTAACATTAGGGTAGATAAATACATTTTCGCCTATTTCTACATTTTTACCAACATATACAAAACATCCCAAAACTGTCTTACTTTTAATTATCACATTATCTTCTATAACACAGTAGGGACCTACAGAAACTTCTTTAAAAATTTTAACATTTTTACCTATTATAGCAGTTGGATGTATCCCTTTATAAAAACTTCTTTTTTCTAAATAAAGTATATTAAGTATTTTTACAAAAGCCAAATATGGATCTTTAACTATAATATATGGTATTGAAAGACCATCGATTTTCTTGGGTACAATTAAACATGAAGCTTTTGTCTTTTTAGCTAAATCAAAATATTTCTCATCTTTTACAAATGTTATATCTCCAGGTTCAGCTTTTTCTAAGTCATTAACATTTTTTATTATTATATTTTCATCACCAAAAAGTTCTCCTTCTATAATTTGTGCAATTTCTTTTAATTTTTTATTCATTTTAATTTAAAAATTTACAAAATAAAGATCCTTATTTCAATATTTTTTTAAAGGTTATAAAAGATAAATTTTTGGATGGGAAAAATTATACGATAAGAATTTTTAAACTTTATTCTTTTTTTCTACTAACTTTTTAACTTTTTCTATAATATTTTCAGCTTTAAGTTCATATTTTTTCATCAACTCTTGTGCATTACCAGATTCGCCAAATTTATTTCCCACTCCTACAAAATCTTGGAGTAACGGATATCTTGAAATTAAAACTTCCGAAACAGAAGAACCCAACCCGCCACTTATCTGGTGTTCTTCACAAGTTAAAATACAACCACATCTTTTTGCTGTATCAACTATAACCTCTTCATCTATTGGTTTTATAGTATGCATATTTATTACTCTACAACTTATACCTTCTTTTTCTAAAATTTCTGCTGCAACTAAGGATTCGTAAACCATCACTCCGCAAGAAATTATTCCGCAATCTTTACCTTCTTTTAAAATCTTTGCTTTACCAATTACAAAATCTTCATTTTCTTGTGTAATTACTGGAAGTTTCTCACGAGATAATCTAATATACACAGGACCTTCTATATCAAAAGATTTTTTAACAGCAACTTTTGCTTCATTAGCATCAGCAGGAACTATTACAGTCATGTTTGGCAACACGCGCATAATAGCAATATCTTCTAAAATTTGGTGTGAGGCACCATCAGGTCCAACAGTTATTCCTGCATGTGTAGCTACTAATTTTACATTTGCATAATTATAACATACACTCTGTCTAATTTCTTCCCAACATCTTCCTGCTAAAAACATCGCATAAGTTGAAACAACAGGAATTTTACCTACCAAACTTAACCCAACAGCTAAACCTACAGCATTTTGTTCTGCAATTCCCACATTGATAAATCTATCTGGATATTTTTTAGCAAATTTACCTAAAGAAGTTGATTGTGAAGTATCTGCACCAATACCTATTAAGTTAGGATAAATCTCACCCAATTCTACTAATGCTTCACCTAAACCTTCTCTTGATGGTTTATTGTCTAAAATTTTTATCATATATTCATCCTTTGAAAACAACTATGAGTTTTCGATTTCTTCTATTGCTTTTTTAAACAACTCTTCATTAGGTGCTTTACCATGCCAGTCAACATTGTTCTCCATAAAAGAAACACCTTTACCTTTTATTGTATGTGCAACAATAACTTTAGGTTTTCCCTTAAAAATTTTTGCCTGGTTGATAGCATTATCTATTTCTTCTATACTATGGCCATCAACTTCATATACATGCCAGTTGAACGATAAATATTTTTCCTTCAACGGTTCTAAGCTTACAGTATCTTCAATTTTATTTTCCTGTTGAAGTTTATTATAATCTATAATTTCTATTAAATTATCAATTTTTTTTGCACCTGCAAACATTACAGCTTCCCATAAAGAACCTTCTTGATGTTCACCATCACTACTTATAACATAAACAATATTTTTTTTATTATCCATTTTAAATCCTAAAGCTATACCAACACCTACTGATAAACCATAACCTAAAGAACCAGTAGAAACTTCTATCCCCGGAACAAATTTTATTTCATCGGTTCCATTATAAATTCTCGAAGGATGACCCTGCAACATTGCTCCTACTTTACGTAAATTTTTTAGCTCATCATTACTAAAATATCCTAATTCTGCAAGTATAACATATAAAGCAGGACACCCGTGACCTTTAGATAACACTACTCTATCTCTTTCTTCACAAAATGGATCTTTAGGATTATGATTTAAATGAAGATAATACAAAGTAGTTAAAATTTCAACAAGTGATAACGATCCACCAGGATGTCCACTACCAGCATTGTATATAGTCTCTAAAATAATTTTTCTAAATTTTTTACATAAACTTCTTAAATCTTCATATTTTGTAGAATTCATAAAATTTATCCATTTTAAAAAATAAAGTCTATTTTATACTAAACTACAAAATTAAAAATCAACAATTTTTAAAAAATTATTTATTTTTCCCTACAAACTCAATAACTGACAAAGCTGATATCACACCTTCGGCAGCAGATGTTATCACTTGTTTTACAGAACCGCTTCTACAATCTCCACAAGCAAATATTCCATCTGTAGAAGTTCTCATATTTTCATCTGTTATTATATATCCATCTGTATCTATGGTTAATAAATTTCTTGCAAGCTCAGTATTTGGTTGATGACCAATACAAACAAACATACCATCACATTGAAGTTGTTTTATTTCATTCGTATCTACATTCCTAATCACAATACCTGAAAGTTTTTCTTCTCCCAAAATATCTTCTACTACATAAGGTACTAATATTTCAACATTGTCTTTTTCAAACAATCTTTGTTGCAAAATTTTAGTAGCACGAAATTGTTTTCTTCTATGTATTAGATAAAGTTTCTTTACTAACTTAGAAGTATATATAGCTTCTGTAAAAGCCGTATCTCCCCCACCTATAACTGCAACCTTTTTATCTTTATATAAAAAAGCATCACATACTGCACAATATGAGATACCTTTTCCTACTAAATATAATTCCTTTTGTAATCCTAAATTTTTATTTTTTCTTCCTGTAGCAATAACTAAAGATTTTGCTTTTATAGTATCAATTTCTGAGTTGTTTATTAGCTTTAATTCAAAATTATCATTTCTTATAATATTTACAACATCACCTGAAATAATCTCGCAACCAAATTTTATTGCTTGTTGTTTTAATTTCTCAACGAAATCAAATCCATTTATACCTTCTACAAATCCTGGATAGTTTTCTATAATATCTGTAAGCACAGCTTGAGGAGGTATAACAGATGAAGATACTATTAAAGTTTTTAATAAAGCTCTTGAGGTATATATACCACATGATAATCCAGCTGGTCCACCACCTACGATAACTACATCATATGCATATTTATTCAATTTTATCTCCTAAAATTTTAGAAATATAAAAGCTGCCTATAAAAAATACTTTTTTATTTTTACAAAAACTTGTTAAATAATTCAATAAATCTTCTTTATTATAAAATTTCAAAACTTTTTCAGCAAAATATTTTTTAGCCTCGGAATATAAAATTTGTAATTTTTGGTTTCGTTGGATATTTAAATTATATACTATAAATTTTTCAATTCTATCTTTTATCAGTGCGATAGTTTTTATAGCTGATTTGTAATCTTTTTCCTTCATCATTGTAAAACATATAAACAAACTTTTTAAATTTGATTTTTTTATAGTAGAAACAAAATTTTTTATGGCAGAAAGGTTATGAGCTCCATCCACAACAATATTTAATTTTTTATAGCACAATTTTTGCATCCTAAAAGGAATAATTTCTTTTGCAACTAATTTTTGTATTTTTTTATAATCAACTTTTTTTATATATCCTAAATTATAAATTCCTTCTATAATTTTTATAGATAACAAAACATTATAAGGTTGTACTAAAGAACAAACTGGTAGCACAAAATCAAAATTCTTATATTTCCACTTTGTTTCCCATTTGTCAAAATCTAATCTCAAATTTTTAATCAAACTTTTTTTAACATAAACAAATTTTGTAGAAAGCTTTTTACATAAATTTTTGAGATATTTTTTTAAATTATATTCAATATCACCACAAATAAAAACAGAATTTTTCTTTATTATTGCTGATTTATCTTTTAATATTTTTAATTTTGTGCTACCTAGCAGTTCTGTATGATCTAAAGAAATGCTTGTAATACACGAAATTATACTGTATTCAATAACATTTGTTGCATCAAGTTTACCTCCAAGGCCAACCTCAAGAACTACAAAATCCGGTTGTTTGTCTGCAAAATACAAAAACATTATGGATGTTAACAACTCAAAATATGTAAGTTTATAAAAAAATTTTTCAGTAAGGGTTTTATAAATTAATATAAGATATTTGTTTAAATCTTCAGAGGTAATTAGTTTATTATTATACTGAATTCTTTCATTGATTTTATGTATATGAGGAGAAATATACAAACCGACATTGAAACCAAATGAAAACAAAACTTTTGCAGTATAAATAGCAACAGAACCTTTTCCGTTAGTACCTGTAATATGGATTATATTTTTTAATCTTTTATGTGGAGAGTTAAGATAATCTAAAGTTTGCTTGATATTTTTAAGATCATAATTTTTTCTTTTATATTCTTTGTTGCCAATTGAATTTAAATATTTTAACAAATCCATTTAAAACTTCACACCTTTTTTAAATTTTTTACTATCTCAATATCCTTATCTCCTCTACCAGATAAACAAACTACAACAATATCATTTTTTTTAAAGAATTTTTTATTTTTTATAACCCAACCTATAGCATGTGAAGGTTCAAGTGCAGGAATTATTCCTTCATATTTAGATAAAATATCAAATCCTAACAATGCAGTATCGTCATCTGCAAAAACATATTTCGCTCTATTTATTTTTTTATAATAACTATGTTCTGGACCAACTGCAGGATAATCAAGTCCTGCAGAAATAGAATATGTTGTTTGTATTTGCCCATATTTATCTGTTAAAACATATGTTTTCATACCATGTAAAATTCCTACTTTACCTTTTGCAAGTGTTGCAGAATGTAAATTTGTATGAATTCCCTTACCTGCAGCTTCTATACCTATCATTTTTACTTTTTTATATTTATAAAACGCAGAAAAAAGTCCCATAGCATTAGATCCCCCACCAACACATGCAACTAAATAATCAGGAAATCTTTTTTCAATTTTTAAAATTTGTCTTTTTGTTTCCTTGCCAATAACTGACTGAAAATTTCTTACTATTAGAGGATAAGGATGTGGTCCTACCACAGAACCTATTACATAAAAAGTATCTTTAACATTTGTTACCCAATCTCTGAGACATTCATTTATTGCATCTTTTAATGTTTTTGACCCTGTTTTAACAGAAATAACCTCTGCTCCAAGAAGTTTCATCCTATAAACATTTATTTGTTGTCTTATTGTATCTTCTTCTCCCATATAAACTACACATTTTAATCCTAACAAAGCACAAGTTGTAGCTACTGCAACCCCATGTTGACCTGCGCCTGTCTCTGCAATAATTCTTTTTTTATTCATTAATTTTGCTAATAAAATCTGCCCTATTGTATTATTAATTTTGTGAGCACCTGTATGACACAAATCTTCTCTTTTTAAATATATTTTAAATCCACAATAATTAGAAAGATTCTTTGCAAAATAAAGTGGTGTTGGTCTACCTACATAATTAGTTAAATAATTATTAATCAAATTTAAAAAATTTTTATCTTTTATATATTTGAAATAATTTTTTTCTAATTCGTCTAAACAAAAATAAAGTGTTTCTGGAACAAATCTACCTCCAAATTCTCCAAAATACCAATCTCTATTTTTCATTTTTGTAATACTAATAAAAATTTTTTATTATATAATCAGATATAATTTCTGCTAATTTTTTTAGTGTATTTTGTTCAGCTTCTTTCTTTGTTTTACCAAAACCTTTCAATCCACTATAAGATTTACTTAAAACAATTTTGTTGCCATACAAATCTTTTAATTCAACGGTTATATTTCCAGAAAATACTTCAAGGTAAGTTTTTTTACTACTTGAAGATAAGACCTTATCTGTAATATCTTCAACAGTTGTATTAATAATTAAAACATAATCTGCTTTATCTATATCATCTATAATGTTAAACTCTTTATTCTTAAGAAAAGATACTACCTCATTTTTTAAAACTTCGCTTTTATATTTATCTAGATTTTCAATTTTTATATAAATATTTTTTGTTTCTTTTTTATTCTTTGCTTTTAGTATGTAGAAAACTTTTAGGTTAGATATTATTTGTGTGTTATTTATATATTTTTTTAATATTTCTTTATCTGGAGAAATCTCTATCTTGTTTTCTTTAGAATTTAATTTATAAACCTTAAATTTTGCAATACCATTTTCATCTGTATACTTAAGTTTCTCAGACTCGCCACTACCTTCTAAAAAAATACAATTTAAAGGGAAATTAACTACAGGTATTTTTCTGTCTTTATATGTTAGTTGTATTTTAACCTCTAGTTCTAAATCTAAATCTTGGTTTATTACGAATTCTTTATTATCTATATCTTTTAAACTAAAAAGATTTACTGAAGAAAAAATTGTATTTAAAATTTTTTCTATTTCAAATTTCAATGATATATTGTCAATTTTTTCAAAAATATAAATGCCTTTTATTTCTTCAAGCTGTGTGTAAATTTTTTCTAATTCATAAATCAAAAAAATTAAATTACCAGAAAAGATTTTTTCTTCTAAGTTTTTTAGGTTTTCTAAAGATATTTTTATAATCATACTATTTTGTTTCTCTTGTTTTTCAATTTCTTCTTCAATAGATTTTTGCAATTCTATTTTTGTTGTCCAAACATAAACCCAATATAAAGAATTTTTTTTATCTATATATTCTTCAAAATATTTTCTGCCTAATACTGTATCAAAAATCAAATTAGTGAAATTTTCTATCTGTTCTTCTGTCTGTTGATAATATTTATTTTTTATTAAAGAAATTTTATCTTGCATTTTATGTTCTACAGTACCTTTTATCTGTGTTTTAAGCTTTATTGCAAGATTTTTTATTGCTTCATTATAAGCAGATTCTCTTGCTTTAGCCAAAGTAGATGGATCCTTTTTGTCAAACTTTACAAAACCAATTCCTTCAATACCATCCTTAGAAAAATTTCTACTGCCAAAATCTTTTACCCAAATAGGAATTTTTTTTGTCCCACAGTTAAACAAAAGAATGATTAAAAATAAAATACTGAGGTACTTTATAAACATAAGAGATTAATTAAATGTAAGTTCTTACTGCAAGAAATATTTTTTTATTTCTTTTAGTTTTTATTTTACCTAAAGATTTTTCCTGAATTAAAAAACCTGATTTATCATAAAATTTTATTTTTACATTATATTCATCTTCTGACAAATTTGCTACACAAAGATTTATTTCTTTAGGTAATGTTCGCCAAGAACGTTTATCTGCTTGTTCAGTAGCAGCAGAAGTTACCTGCAAAGCTTTTTTAACCAACCATTTTGATAATTCATCAGAATCTTTTGTAAGTTTATGTGTAATTTCCCTTGATAAAGCATATTTTATAGCAGCTCTTGCTATCGATTTGATTTTAATTCTTGCGATTCTATCTTCTAAATTTTGAACGGCTATCGCTTCTATATTTTCAGCATTAAAAGTTTTATGTGTAGAAAAAATATTGCCTTGTGTATCATAAAATTCTACCACTGCATAACTAATCCTATTCTGTTCAGGCACAAACTTAGGAAATGCTACTAAAAACTGTTCTTCTGATGCAATACTTCGTGCAATTTGTCTTGCTTTTTGTAAATCTTTTTGTTCATCATTTGATACTTCAATACTCCCTACATAACCCCAACCTTCACCAAAAGAAATTTCTATGTAATGATCAATCTTATAAGGAGCAAATCCATTATAATGAAATATTATAACTTCTGATGTATCAGTATTATTAAAATTTATATCTTTCCATGAAATATTTAACTTGTTTTTTTTAACTATTTCTTCGAATTCTTCTTTAAAACCTAAACTTTTGGCTATCTTTAAAGATCTGAATATTAAATCTTGTGGTATTGAAAAATTATATATTTTATAATTTGTTAAATATTCATTTATAGCTTTTCTATACGATACAAAAGCATCGTTTAACTCACCTTGGCTTTCATATAGAATACCTGTTAAATATCTCATAAACGCATCTTCTTTATAAACATTTTTATTTCCATAATTTACTTGCAATGTTTTAAGTTTGTGATCAACTTTTCTTGCTTCAACTACTGCACTTTCATATTTTCCTAAAAAAAGATAATTCAATGCTTGAAAAACATTTATAAAAATTTTTTCAAAATCTTCACCTTGGTAAGATTTTAAATTGTCGGAAATAAGTAAGGAAGAGGCTTCCTCGGTAATACTTTTAGTATAAAGTTCTTCTGCAATTTTTTCAGCTTTCTCAAAACATAATATCGAATCTTGATACCTACCACAATAGTGTAGAATTATACCTCTATCTAACCAATAAAGCAAAGCATTTTTTTCACCATATTCTTTAAATTTATTATTTTCTATTATCGACTCTGCTTTTGTATAATCTTCAATAGAAAGTAAATTTTTTAAATTAGAATAATATGTAAAATGTGTGGCACAACTAAAAAGAAAAAATATAATAAATAAAGAATTTAATATTCTCATCCAAACATAACAAAGTTTTAAAATTTCTAAAAACTAAAATCTTGTTTTTGGCTTCTGAACAAGTTTTTTAATCTTTTTTTGCCCAATCCAAACTTTTTCATTTGTTAAAATATTTACAAGCTCTAATTCTACCTGATAATATTTTAATTTTTTATTTCCAGCTTCATCAAGAATTGTATTTATCTGTCCTTGAAGAATAAAATCAGCACCCCATTCCTCACCAAGTTGTTTTCTTGTTTGTACAGAAGCATGCATCATCTGGTCAATTTTTTCTTCTCTTATTTCTTGTCTTTCTTCTCTTGATGCCACAAATATAACTTTTCCAGAATTTATAAGTTCTCTTTCAAGATCTTTAACAAAAGTTTGTGTATTTATATGTTCATGAGAACGATTTTTTACGGTTCCTACAATAACTCTTGGCTTTTGTGCTTTTGAAGAAACAAATTCGTCAATCCAAGCACGAGATAACGCATCTTTTATCATCTGTGTTGAAACAAGTTGTGAATCAGTGTCATTCCATCCACCACTAAGATCAATCTGTTCTTCTACATCTATACGAGAAACTTTTGATGTTGTAGCACAACCACAAAATAATAAAAACCCAATGCATAAAATAATTATTAAGTTTTTTGTTTGTTGCATTTTTTATAACCCCCTTTTTATTAAGTTTTGTTAAATTTCTTACAATTTTACTATTTTAAGTTGTGTTTCTATATTATTCTTCTTGCTGAGTTTTACTTTTTTGGTATTCATCAATCAAAGGTTGAGCAAGATGCGCCGGCAGCTCTTCATAATGGCTTAATTTCATTGTATACTTCCCTGCACCTTTAGTTAAACTTCTTAAATCCATTGTATATCCGTGCATTTCAGCTAATGGTATCTGCGCTTTTATTTTTTGATATTTGCCTTCTTTTTCAAATCCCATGATTCTTCCTCTGCGACTATTAATATCTCCCATAACATTACCTAAATATTCTTCAGAAACTTTTATCTCAACATCCATAATTGGTTCTAAAATACATGGGTTCCCTTCAAGTACAGCTTTTTGTAAAGCCATCCTTGAAGCAATCTTAAATGCCATATCTGAAGAATCAACCTCATGATATGAACCATCATAAAGAGTAACTTTTATATCTACTACAGGATATCCTGCAATAACACCATCTGCCATTTTCTCTAAAACTCCTTTTTCTACCGAGGGAATATAATTTTTTGGTATTGCACCACCAAAAATTTGATCTACAAACTCAAAGCCTTTACCTCGCTCAAGTGGCTCAACTTTAATAAAACAATGTCCGTACTGTCCTCTGCCACCAGACTGTCTTTTATACTTACCTTCTGCTTGTGTCGGTTTTTTAATTGTTTCTTTGTAGGGTATTTTTGGTTTCTGTAATTCTATGTCTAGATTATACCTTGATTTTATTTTTTTAACTATCACATCAAGTTGTGTAAAACCTATTCCTGAAACTACCATTTGTCTTGTTTCATTATTATATTTAAACCTTATAGTAGGTTCTTCTAAAATAACATTACTAAAAGCGTTGCCTACTTTTTCTTCTTCACCTTTTGATTTTGAAATAACCGCCATTTCTGTCAACGGTTCAGGAAATTCTATCTTTTTAATTTTGTCAGCAAAAGAATTATCAAAAGCAAGTATATCATTAGTCCGTGCTTCTTTTAGTTTTACCAATACACCAATATCTCCTGTAATAATTTCTTGTGTTTCTATTCGTTTTTTACCTTGTAGGAAAGCCATCTGACCTATACGTTCAGTAGTATTTTTGGTTAAATTCTTTATATCTAATCCATTAGTAAACTTACCACTATATACTTTTATATAGTTCATCTGTCCCATCCCAGGTTCACTTGTGGTTTTAAAAACTAATCCAGCAGCTGGATTGTCAATACTAAAAATTTTTTCTGAATCTCCTGGTGAAACAAAATAATTTGTCATAAATTCCATTAATTCTTTTACTGCAATATTTTTTAATGCAGAACCACTAAAAAGAAATTTCAACTGTAATGATTTATATGAGTTTTTCATCACTGAAGATAAATGCGATAGATCAATCTTTTCATTATTTAAATACTTTTCCATCAATGTCTCATCATTGCTTACTATATTTTCTATAAATTTATCATATAACGCAATTTGTTGCGATTGTGTAAGTAAACTAATTACACTCAAACTATTCCCAGTTTTAGAAGGAACAATTATTGGTGTAACGGTTAGTTCTAGATTTTTCTCAATTTCTAAAAGTTTTTCTTCAAAGTTTATATTTTCTTTATCCAATTTGTTAACAAAAATACTTAACGGAAGTCTATATTGTTGTAAAACCATCTCTACTAAATTTGAAGATTGAGCATCTACTGTAGAATCGCCACTTAATACTAAAATACAGTTTTCTACCACAGACAAAGCAGAATGAACTTCTGCTATGAAATCAGGAAAACCAGGAGTATCTATTATATTAATTTTTTTATCTCTATATTGAAAACTGATAACTGACAATCCAATAGATATTTGTCTTTCAATTTCTTCTGGCAAATAATCAGAAATTGTATTTCCATCATTTACTGTTCCCAACCTTGTAGTAACTGCTGCATTATACGCCATAGCTTCAACTAAAGAAGTTTTTCCGCTTGAGGATGTGCCTATAACAGCAATGTTTATAATATCTTTTGGACTTTTAGGTTGCATAAAACCTCCCTTAAACTATGAGTGAAAATTTTTATAGAAAAAATTTTTTGTATATTCAATATCTTTTATTATTTGTTTTCTCATGTGTTCTATGCTAGAAAATTTTTTTTCTCTACGAATTTTTAATAATGGACGGAAACAAATTTCATTTACAGCGAAGTCGATTTTTTTATCTATTATATGAACTTCACAAAAAAGTTTGTTTTTATTAGCATTAACTGTAGGATTATAACCAAAATTTGCTACTGAAGGATAAACTAAATTTCCTAATTTAGTTAATCCAACAAAAACTCCTTTGGGCAACAAAACATTTTTTTCAGAGACAAAATTTATCGTAGGTATACCAATTTTTTTCCCTAACCCTTTACCTTTAAGCACTTTACCACAAATCCAATATTCTCTACCTAAAAAAATTTCTACTTCTTTAAAATTACTTTTTATAATATTTTGTCGGATTAAAGATGAAGATACAGAAAATTTTTTACCATTGATTTCTTTAAAAACATCTGATATAATAAAAAGTATAAAATCATATTTTTCTGCTAAATTTTTTAGGTCCAAAACATCCGATGAGGCACCTCTGCCAAACTTAAAATCTTCACCTACTACTAATACAGAAATTTTATTTCCTATAACAAAATCTTTAAAAAATTCTTTTGAAGAAAGATTTCTTATTTTTTTGAAATTTAATACTTTAATTTTATCAACATTGAAAGTTTTTAAAATTCTAATTTTTTCTTTAAAAGAACAAATAAGGTTATTCTTAATTTTAGCAACTGTATCAAATGTTATTATTAAAGATCTTAGATTATTTTTTTTCGCTATGTTTATAACTGTAGATATCAATTTTTGATGTCCTATATGAACACCGTCAAAAAATCCTATAGTAGCTACATATTTTTTCATTCACCTAAATAATTCTTTAAAACTTTTAAAACTTCATTTTTTACTTCCTCTATTTTGCCTTTAATAATTGCTCCACTTGCAAACTTATGTCCACCACCACCCCAATTTCTTGCAATTCTTTCAACATCTACACTATCAGACCTAAAACTTACTTTAACCACATTAGGTTTGTCCTCCCTAAGGAAAATAGAAACATTTATTCCTACTACACACATAGGAAAATTTACAAAATCTTCAGTATCTAAAACAGTTGTTTCTGTAGTTCTAAACATATCATAAGAAGCCTCTATAATGCCAACATTAACATTAAAAATTCTTATAATCTGCATTGTAGAAAGAACCTTGCCTAATAATAACATACTATTATAAGATCTCTGTCTAAAAATATTTTTGTAGATCTCATATGGTTTTATCCCATAAGATAACAATTTTATAGCAGTATAAAAACTATGTTGGTTTGTATTTGACCATTGAAATTTCCCTGTATCAGTTACTATTCCTACATAAATACAAGTTGCTATTTTGTTATCAAACTTAACTTTTAGAGTTTCAAAGATATCAAATAATATCTCAGCACATGAAGCATATGTAGGATATTTAAAGTTTAGATTGTATACATTTCTTTTATTATTTAAGTGGTGATCTATATTAACAACAAATTTTAACCGGTTAAAGTCTATTATTTCATCCATACGAGTGATATCTGAACATTCTAATATTATTCCTAAATCATAATCTTTTTCTACTTTATTATTACACACTTTAATCTTATCAAAGTTAGGTAGAAAATTTAGCCAATATGGTAAATTATCTTTAAATATTATATCTATATCTTTTTCAGCAAACATCTTATGTATCCATAAATAGATTGCTAACGCGCTACCTATTACATCTGCGTCAGGATTAATATGTCCTGTAATAAATATATTCTTGCTTTGTCTTATTTTTTCAAAAAATTTTTTACAATTTTTTTTATTTATTTTCTGTTTTAGTTTCATCTTTTATTTTATCTAATAAAAACAATACTCTTTGTGCATTGTCTAAAAATTTGTCGTAAACAAATTTTATGTCTATAGCATTTTTTAAATTTAATCTTTGAGCTATCTGAGATTTAATATATCCTTTAGCTTTATCAAACATAACCTCTGTTTCTTTAACAACATTCTTATCCATTACAGTATAATAAACCTTTGCATTTCTTAAATCATTGGAAACTTCCACCTCTGTAATAGTTATAAAACTTACTCTCGGATCTTTTAATTTTGGAAGCAACATCGCCACTTCTCTATGAAGAAGCTTTTCTATTTTTTCTTTTCTACTATAAGGTGTTTTTTTCATAAGATATAAAAATTTTTATTTTTATAAATGTAAGATTTTCTTTAAAAATTACAAGGTAAGAAAAATTATTTCTCTATGATTTGATAACATTCTATAACATCGTTCTCCTTTATGTTCTGAAAATTCTCTAATCCTATACCACATTCATAACCTTGTAGAACTTCTTTAACATCATCTTTAAAATGTTTTAAAGAATTAATTTTTGTTTCTGAAATGATTATGTTATCTCTTAAAACACGTACTTTTGCATTACGGGCAATTTTTCCATCCTCTACTATACAACCAGCAACTTTGCCAACTTTAGGTATTTCAAAAACTTTTTTAATTCTTGCTCTACCTAAAAATTCTTCTACTTGTTGTTTAATTTCTAATCTTTGTAATATCTTTTTAACATCATCAACTAATTCATAAATTATCCTATAAGTTTTTATTTCTATCGCTTCATGTTTGGCAGATTTTAAAGCTTGATTATTAGGTCTAACATTAAATCCTATTATTACAGCATTACTGGCAGTTGCTAACAAA
>CALFVX010000012.1 GCA_937928765.1 uncultured Endomicrobiia bacterium | reverse complement strand
AAAATCTTAATTACAAAACAAAAATTGAAATTGAAAATGAACTGAAAAGACATTATGAAGAAAAAATTAGAAAAAATAGAAGAGAAATTAATAAAATTCCTTGATCAAGAAGATGAAATAAGAGAGAAAAGTTTAAAAGTTTTAAGAGAAATTACAAGGAAAATATCTTCTGCAATAAAAAATATCTTTTGATTTATTCTTCTAAAGTTTGATATTGTATTTTTTACTATTTTTATTAAGTCGTGTATATATATAAATTGTATATAAAATTTTTTATTAAACACAGGTATTAATCCTTTTTCTGCAAGTTTGAAATATAGAAACATATCTTTATCGTAAGGACCATATACAGCAGCCGGACGCAATATTATTGATTTTATTTTATCTTTATATTTTAAGATTTCTTGTTCTGCTAAAAATTTACTTTTACCATATTCAGAAACAGGTTTACAATATGTGTCGGGATTTTTATAATCTAAACAATTTGAAGGCCCGCTTGCTGCTTGTGAAGAAAGATAAATTAATCCTTCAATTTTAGGATTATTCTCAATTATAGTTTCTATTAAATTTCTTGTTCCATATTGGTTAACCTCATAATAAGTATCATTTTTTATACATCTTAATACAGCAGCACAATGAATTATTAAATCTACATTTTTTACAGGTTCAAATAATGAATTCTTTTCTCTTACATCACCATAAAAGATATTTATTTTATCTATAACATTTTGTAATTTTTGAAGATTACTAGTTTTTCTTACCAAAATAGAAATTTTATAATTTTCATCATTTGCAAGTAAATTTACTATTGCACTACCTATAAATCCGCTTGCTCCGGTAATTAATATTTTATTCATTTTTTTCTATATGCTTCTAAAAATGATTCGCAGTAGAGTTGTCTATTTAATAACAACTCAGTAGTTATTATTGTATCTATTAAATCTTTGTCTAATGGATTAAGAATTGCTGCGTCTAATCCAGCATATATAGCTAAAGAAATGAATGTTCTATCAATTAGACTTCTATATTTTGTTCCTTGTGAAATATTGGATAATCCAACAATAGTTTTAGGAGAAGGTTCAGAGATAAATTTTATCTGATTTATAAAATCAATAATATGAACGATTTGTTGTTGAGCGACATTTATTGGTAATAACACAGGATCTATAAACAAATTTGAAATATCAAAATTATATTCTTGGCATTTTCTAATAATATTTGACGCTAATTCCAATCTATTTTGTATATCCTGAGGAACACCATTTTTTGATATTGTTAAAACAATAAGTTTTGAATTGTATTTTTTTGCCAATGGAATATAAATATCAAGTTTTTCATCATCTGCATGTGATGAGTTTATAAATGACCCTTCACCAGCATATTTTAACCCTTCCTCAACAGATTCTAATTTTGGAGTATCAATTGCAAGAGGAGCATTTGTAATTTTTCTAATTGTTTTTATTAACCATATGAGATCTTCTGTATGAGCTAAAGATTCAGGGCCTACATTAACATCTAATACATTTGATCCTGCGGAAATTTGTTGTTGTGCTAGATTTTGTATGAATACTTCATCTTTTTCTTTTATGGCTAATGCAACTTTTCTAAACATACCATTAATTTTTTCACCTATGATTATCATATTTTTTCTCCCTAAGCAAGTTTATTAATTCTTCAATCTCATCGTAATCAAATCCCTTTGATAAAAGAAAATTTTGTATTTTTGACAAATTAAATTCAGGATATTTATTTTTTATAATATCTACAATATGTTCTAATAGTTGTTTTTTAAAGTTTTCTAAATTTATATTATTTATAATTTCGTTTTCAAGATTGAATTTATTTTTTAATTCTTCAATTATCAATTTTATATTTTTAGATTTTTTAATTTGTTTAGCGATATAGTTTTGGACAAACTTTTTGTCGTCTATTAAATTATAAATTTTTAATTTTTCTATAACTTTTTTGACAATATGTTCGTTAAATTTTAAGTTATAAAGTTTTTCTTTAATTTCGTTTTCGCATCTGTCTCTAATCTTTAACAATTTTATTGCATAATTATAAGCTTTATTAAATTCTTCTTTTTTCATAAAAATAAACATATGAAACAGTAATTATACTTATAAGCTTTATGATTAATATAGTAAAAAAAATTCCTTTTATACCAAAATTAGGAAATATTACAATGCTTCCAAAAATAGCACTTAACCATCCCCCGAATAAATCAAATGCATAAACTTTACCAACTATAGAAGAAATATTTGAAGTAAAATTTTCAAGTAATATCTTGTTATATAAAGGAAAACTTAAACCTGATAATGTTCCTGAAATTAAACTCAATAATAAAAATAAATAAGGAAACAAAGAATATATTGTTTGATTAATTTCATAATTAAAGATTTTAATAATTTTTATAATTAAAAATATAAAAACACTTAAAGCAAGCGCAAAAAATTCTAAATGTAAAAGTTTAATTTTTTCTTTATGTTTTAGAGAAATTTTTGTTCCTATTATTGAACCTAACATAAAAGATGAAGTTAACAATCCAATTTTATAGTAAATATAACCATATAATATCTGGAAAGAAAGAATTATTATCATATATAAAAGCATAGAAACATAACCGTTAGAAAAACAGCTTATTATAGTAGCAGTTTCTACAGAAGATTTTATTCTTATTAAAAAAATAAATATTAAAATTAAAAATATTATTAGGTAAAATATATTGGTAAATTTTTTAGATATAAAATACATATAAGGTGAAACTTTAAACGACCAATATTGTAATGTGTAGTTCACTACTGAAGGTAAAAAATCGTAGTTGATTTTTATATAAACATCTTTTAAATTTTCATAAAACCAGTTTATTCTTTGTTGATTTAATCTATAAGTTAAATAATTATAGTTTAAAAAATCTACCTTTATATTTCTTTTCTTCAATTTAGAAATAATTTTTTGCACATTTAAGTTATTAACAAAATTTTGGTTAGAACATAAAATTATATTATACTCGGCTGGAATTACATATACATATTTAAAAATTTTGTTAGCAGTATTAATTATACTTTTATTAAATTTTGCCATTTCTTTAGAAATATATACGGATGAACCAGATACTTTCATTACTAATATACCATTTTTTGAAATTTTTTTATTCAAAAACTTAAAAAATTCGTAAGTAAAAAATCTGTTTGTTTTAAGATCTTTAGGTTCTAAAAATCCAATAAGGATTATATCGTATATGTTGTTAGTATTTTTAATAAAATAAACTGCATCAGTAGTATAACAATTTACATTTGAGCTAGAGAGTTCTTCGTTTATAACTTCATCAGAAAATTTTTTAGTTACATTTATAATTTCTGGATCCATCTCCACATAATCAACAATTAAATTTTTATATTTCAGAAATTCAAAAATTATTCCACCTAATCCTCTATTTATAATAAGTGCTCTTTTGTAACTGTCAATTAATGAAACTGGTATGTGTACAAGTTCTTCAATAGAAATTTTATCAATTTGTGGAATAGAAAGTATGAGATCTGAGTTTACAAAAATATTATATTGTTTATTTTGTTCAACTACTGCTATGTTGTGGTATATAGAATTTGTATTATATACTAAATTTTGTTTTTCCCATAAAATAAACAAAGAAATTTTTTCTAGTTTTTCTTTTAAACTTAAAGTACCTATAAAGATGAAAAATAAAATAGTTGTTAGTATTAAAATTTTTTTATTTTTAATTTTATAATAAGTAAAAATTAATATGCAACAGGTAAAATTTAAAATCAAAATTATATTGCATATTTGAAATGAATTAAAGTATTTTATTAAAAAATAAGTAAAAAATATAGCACCAAAAATTGTTCCCAAAATTTCGTAGATGTATGTATTGCTTATATCTATTAAATCATTTTTGTTGTTTTCTTGTAAGATTTTAGCTGATAATGTGAATAATGTTCCGTGTAGCAATCCTGGGAAAAAAAGAACTATCGTTGTTATAAAGAATATTAAATTAATACCTAAGGTTGAGCCAAATGGTATTTTTAAAATGTGTTTTATAGTTCTTGCTAAAAATATAGAAAGAAAAAAACTTAATGAAAATAAAATTTGTAGTAGTATAAAAATAAAAACTTTTTCTTTATAGTATTCAAATTTTTTAGCAACAACATAGCTTCCTACTGCCTGAATAACCAACCAATTTGCAATTATAATTCCTAATGATAATTCGTTACCTTCAAAGATTGTCAACAATTCACGAATCAACAATATTTCAGCAACAATACCACTTAAACCTGTTATAAATATTGAGATTATGAATATATGCATTCTTTAAAAGACAGAGTTATTTTTTGTTTAAGATTTGTTGTATTTCTTTGTTGAAAAGTTCGAAATGAGACCCTTGCCAGTAAATTCTTTTACATTCAGGACATTGATAAAATTCTTGTTGACTTTCATAAACATATAATGGTATCTCATCTTTAACTTTATCTTTTTCTATTTTTACGACTAATTTATTACATAAAGAACAACGAGAAAAAAATTTTTCTTTATCTAATTTTAAATTAAATTCTTTTAATACTTGTTTTATTTGTTCTCTTATTTTATCAGATTTTATAAATAAAATTTTGTATGCTTTTTTATTACTTAATTTAGTGTCTCTAGTTAAAATTATTCTTTGTTCTCTTAAACTTTCAATTAATATTTTATTTCTTGATTTTTCTTTATAAAATTCTGTATCATATCCTAAAATTCTTAACCATTTTGCTAATCTTCCACACATAAAGTCAACTAGGAATTTTATCTCTGATTTATTATTATTCATAATTTCACTTTTTTATTTCTATTAAATTGTATTGCTTTTTACCTAATAAAATTTTTTCAGCATAATTAATCTGGAAAGAATAATCGATATTTTTCCAAAATTCTTTAAATATATCTTTATTTAGATATTCATTTACTATATTTAAAGAACAAAAGTCTACAGCAACAGGATCATATCCGGCAACAATACCAATATTTTCTACTATAGGAGTTTGTTTTTTTGCGATACAGTCACAATCTTTTGTTATATTCATTAAGAAATTTATAAATAAACATTTAGATTTTTTATTTTTTATTGCGGCATATGCATATTCTACAGTCTTTTCTTGAACTTCTTTGTATGATAAATCCCACGGAATAGAAAAAGCCTTATACTGACATACATGAATACATTCTCCACATCCAACACAAATTTCTGTATTAATACTTATAATTTTTTTTTCTTTTTCTAAAATTATTGCGTTTACTGGACAAAAAGCTGTGCATCTTCCACAAAATTTACATTTATCAATCTTAACTTTTGGTTTTAAAACATTGTGTAACAAATATTTTGCAGAACGTGCAGCACACCCCATACCTAGATTTTTTATAGTCCCAGCAAAACCAAATAACATATGTCCTTTGAAATGACTCAAAGATATAATTACATCAGCATTGTAAATATTAGAAGCGATTTTTGCAGTTTTAAAATATTTTAAATTTATTTCAATCTCTAAAAAATCGTTTCCCTTTATACCATCAGCTATTATAACAGGAATTTCTAACGATGAGATATTAAATCCGTGTTGGTTTGCTAGTTTTAAATGTTCTATTGCATTTGCTCTTTTACCTATATATATAGTGTTAGTGTCAGTAAAAAATGGTAAGGATTTTTTTTTAAGTAAGATTTTTATCAGTGGTTTGTATATGTAAGGATCAATAAAAGTAGAGGAATTTTCTTCTCCAAAGTGTGTTTTTAATGCAACAAAATCTTTTTCTTCTATAAAATTTAAATCTAATACTTTTAAAAGTTTTTCAAAATTTTCTTGTGAAGCATTTTTTATAAAGTATACATCATTCACAATTTATAACCTTCAAATTATTCATTATTTTTCAGAAATCATTTTTAGAAAATCTTCTTCATATAAAATCTTAATACCTAATTGTTTTGCTTTTTGATATTTAGATCCCGGATTTTTTCCAACAACTACAAGTGATGTAGACTTAGATACAAATGAAGATGTTTTCGCTCCCATTTGTTTTACTAGTTCTTCAGCCTTATTTCTTGTCATAGATTCTAACTCTCCAGTAAATACTACAGTCATATTTTTAAATATCTGTTTTTCTTTATTTTCAGCTTTGGTTTGTGTCATATTAACATTTGCTTTTTTAAGTTCGTTTATAATTTCAATAGTATATCTATTTTCAAAAAATTCTTTTATAGATTTAGCCATTACAGGACCTACTTCTGAAATTCTTTGTAGTTCTGATTCAGTTGCTTGCATGATATTATCTAAACTACCAAAATGTTCAGCTAAAAGTTCTGCTGCTTTTTCTCCAACATGTCTTATTCCTAAAGCATACAATAGTTTACTTAAAGGTTTCTGTTTTGATTTTTCAATAGCTGAAAGTAAATTATTTGTTTTTTTTTCTTTAAACAAAGGTAAAGTTAAAAGTTGTTGTTTTGTTAAAAAATAAATATCAGAAATTTTTTTAACTAAATTTTTTTCTACTAGCAGTTCTACAACAGATTCGCCTAATCCTTCAATATCCATTGCCTCTCGTTTAGCAAAATGCACAATACTATTTATTATCTGTGCTGGACAAGAAGGATTTGGACACCTGTAAGCAACTTCATTTTCTTCTTTTACAACATTGCTTCCACATACTGGACATTTTTTAGGTATTTCAATTTCTTTTTCTTTAGAAGTTCTTTTTGACTCTATAACTTTTACTATTTTAGGTATAACTTCTCCTGCACGTTCTACAACAACAGTGTCACCAATTTTTACACCAAGACGTTTAATCTCATCAAAATTATGTAATGTAGCACGAGAAATTATAACTCCTCCACACTCTATCGGTTGTAGTTCTGCTACAGGAGTAATAATTCCAGTCCTTCCTACTTGCATTATAACATTTTTTAATATTGTAGTTGCTTGTTTAGCTGGAAACTTATAAGCAATAGCCCATCTAGGAGCTTTAAGTGTATTTCCTATTTGTTGTCTATATTTAAGTTGGTTAACTTTTATTACCATTCCATCTATATCATATTCCAAACTATCACGTTTATTCTGCCATTCTAAACAGTATTTTATAACTTCATCTATTGTTTCACAAATTTTATAATTCTGTATTACTGGTAAAGAAAACTTCTTACAAAGTTCTAAAAATTCTTCATCGGTTTTTATATCTATGTCTGTCTCAATTTTACCATATGAATGAACATAAAATCTTAAAGGTCTTTGTGCAGTGATCTTTGGATTTTTTTGTCTTAAAGAACCACTTGCAGCATTTCTTGGATTTGCGAATGTTTGTTGTCCTTTATTACTTAACTCTTTATTAAGTTTTTCAAAATCTACTTTAAACATTATGACTTCTCCACGAACTTCAAAAAATTTTGGTATTTTTATTTTATATTTTGTTTCAAGAACCAAAGGTATGCTCTTTATCGTTTTTACATTTAATGTAACATCTTCGCCTGTTTCACCATCACCTCTTGTAGCAGCAGTATGAAATTTACCGTCTATATAGTGTATAGTGCAACTTAGTCCATCAAGTTTTGGTTCTACTATAAATTCTAAATTTTTTGCTGGAACAAACTTTGATATTTTTTCTAGCCAATCATATATTTCTTGCTCAGAATAAGTATTGTCTAAAGATAACATAGGAAATGTATGTTTTATAGGTTTAAACTCCTTTATTACTTCGCCACACACACGTTGTGTAGGTGAATCAGCAGTGATAAATTCTGGATATTTTTCTTCTAATTCTTTTAGTTCTTTGTATAATTTGTCATATTCATAATCTGATATTTCTGGTTGATTTAAGACATAATATAAATAATCATGGTATTTAATTTTTTTTCTTAGATCTTCTATCTTTGAAAAAATTTTATTTCTTGTATCTTTCATTTTCATAATTATATATTTTGTTATAAATTGTTATTACATAAATCTTTAATATTTTGCTGTGGTTGAATAAATTTTTGAAGAAGTTCTTTATCTTCTCTAACAATCTTTATATTGTCCAACAATCCATTAACAAATCTTCCAGAATCTCTTGTAGAATATTCTTTTGCAATTTCGATAGCTTCATTAATAATAACAGAAACTGGTGTTTCAGGACAGCAGATAAATTCACAAGTTGCTAATCTCAATATATTTCTATCAACTATGGAAAGTCGTTCCATGGTCCAATTTTTTAAATGTTCTTTGATTATTTTATCTATTAGATTAGAATTTTGTAATGTAGCAATTACAAGAAAAGAAGAAAATCTTTTTAAACTTTCATGATATTGTTGTGGCCTGTCAAAGATAAAATTAATCGCTGTATCTATAGATATATCAGCAAGATCTATTAGATATAAAACATTTAATGCTAAAACTCGAGATTTCCTTCTTAACCCTACAGGTTTACTTAGGAATTGCTCCATCTATTTCAAATTTTTACAAAAATTATTTTCCTATTTTTATATTGATTAATTCTAATAAAGTTAATGCTGCTTGTGCACCTTTATTTCCTTGTTTAGTCCCAGCACGTTCTATTGCTTGCTCAATGTTTTCAGGAGTAATTATTCCATAAGCTATGGGTGTCATAGTTTCTAACATTACTTGTGCAATACCTTTTGTAGTTTCTTGAGCAATATATTCATTGTGTGAAGTATCGCCTTTTATTATAGCACCTAGTGCAATTATACCATCATATTTTTTACTTAATGCGACAGATTTACAAATATAAGGTATTTCAAAACTTCCAGGTACCCATATAATATCAATATATTCTTCTTCAACATCGTGTCTTATAAGAATGTCTAAAGCACCGTCTAGAAGATGTTTTGTTATAAAATCGTTAAATCGTGACACTACAATACAAATTTTTTTTCCTTTGCCAGAAAATTTTCCTCCAAAAATTTTACCAGCCATAAAAAATATTTCCTCCTTTAATATTATATTATTTAATATAAAATATATCCTCAATTTTTCAATACATCATTTATATGGTTTCTTTCTTTTCCACTAAACATTATAATAGAAAGTATAACAAAAATAATAGTAGTCTGGATAAGTATCATAACAGCAATAGTATCTGTTGCGCAACTATATCTTAAGATTATAGAATATATTCCTAAACAAAAAGTTATAAGTAATATTATACCTACCGCTGACGGAACTGAAAAATTTAGATTTAATAATCTATGATGAATATGGTCCTTACCAACATATTCTAACCATTCTTTAAGATTTTTTACTTTTTTATTTTTTATTCTTGATATAGTTATATATATCATATCATATATCGGTATACTTAAAATTAAAACTGGTGTGGATAGTGAAACTATGGGATTTTTTTCTGCCCACCAACCAACTACAGATACAGAAGCTAATATAAATCCAATAAAATTTGCTCCACAATCACCTAAAAATGTTTTTGCTTTATACCAATTATATGGCAAAACACCTAAACATGCTCCCATAAGTGTTGCTGAAATATAACTTACATATTTTTGATTAGTTAGTAAAGAAATAATAAGAAACATAAATGAACAAAAACTGCCAAAACCAACAACTAAACCATCTATACCATCAAGAAAATTTACTGCGTTTGTTATCCCTACAAACCAAAACAAAGTAATAAAAATTTCTAAAATATTTTCTAATGGAAATCCTTGTGGAATTGCTGTAATTCTATATCCAAATAATATTACTATAAATGTTGCTATTATTTGTCCTATTAATCTTACTGAGACGGATAGACTATAAATATCGTCTAATAAACTTATAATAAATATTATACTACTTGCAATAATAATTCCTAAAACCTCTCTTGCAAACTGTAAATTTCTAAGTAAAGTTAAAAGGAATCCAATATATATTGCAATTCCAGCAATACGCGGTGTAGGAGTTTTATGAATTTTTCTTTTGAGATCAGGCATATCAAGAATTTGGTATTTAAATGCATATTTAATAGTAAAAGGTGTAAAAAAGTATGAAACACTGAATGCAAGAATTAATAAAAACAACCAACGAAGATTTAATAAATAAGATTGTTTCCCTATTTCTCTAAAAACTAAAAATATAAAGATTACAATTGCAAGGATTGTTTGTTTTATTTTAAGTCGCATAAAATAATATCAATAATAGTAATAATCTAAAGATAATCTTAAAGGAACAAATCCTTCAGCATACTTTACTCTATTTTGGTATCCTCTATAAATTCCTGTTGATAGTGCAGCATCAATTATAGACAAACCTTTAATTTTTGTAGAATAAACTTGTGAAGCATGTATCTTTAATAATTTTACTTTTTCTTCAATGATTTCTGTTATATCTACAAATACTGTTGGAGAAAAATCAATGCTTGATGGTCCCTCATAAAACAAAACATTTCTTATATATCTTGTAGCAGTAATAGTCGCTTCTGCGACATTTCTATGGTCTTGATGTGTATCATTTAAATAATGAGTAAAAATTAAGTCAGGATTAATGTTTCTAATTGTATATTCAATTATATCAATTAATTTTTTATTTAATTCTATCTTAGTATCTTTTAAACCTCCCCAGATTAAATCTGCTTTTAAAAGATCACAAACTTTTTTTTGTTCCTTAGATCTTATATTAGGATTGCCACCTACTTCTCCTTTTGTCATCGTAAGAATATAAATTTTTGCTTTTTTGGAAAATTTTATTATTGTCCCTCCACAACCAAATTCAAAATCGTCCGGATGAGAGCTTATTGCTAATATTTTCATAATATATATACTTCTAGTTTTTTAGATGAATAAATTTTATTTATAATGAAAAACTTTCCATCACTTCTTGAACAAAACTTTTATCTATAGTTTTTAATTCTGCACCCATTGCAGAAAGTAATGTTGTATCACAAATATGATTTATTCTTCTTGGTATACCGCCAGAATGTTGATATATTAACTGGATCGCTTCTGGCAAAAAAGGATTTTGTTTAGCTTGTGCAATTTTTAATCTATGTGAGATATATTCTTCTGTCTCTTTTTGGTTAAGTGAAGTAAGATGATATCTCATAGCAATTCTTTGGTTAAGTTGTTTTATATTTTCTATTTTTTCTTTTAACTCTGGTTGGCCAAGAAGTAAAATTGTTACTAAAAATTTTTCTTCAAGCTGGTAATTAAGTAATAATCTTATTTCTTCAAAGATATTATTATCTTCTATAGAGTGTGCTTCATCTATTATAATAACTGTTTTTTTAGCATCCATTAAGTTTTCTTTAAAAATTGTTTCTAGCTTTATTAAAACATCTGCTTTTCTTGTAGGTAAATCGTAAGAACCTAAATTATATGCAATCATTCTTAACATTTCGAGTTCGTCTAATTTGGGATTATTAATAATTGCAACTTTATATACATCTTTCTGCAATTCTTTTAATAAAGCTCTCGCAAGAAGTGTTTTTCCACAACCGTATACTCCTGTAAGCAACCCTGAACCTTTAAACTCTCTTACAGTGTATAACATTCTTGCCAAAGCTTCTTCATGTTGTGAAGAACTATAAAAAAATTTAGGGTCAGGAGTGTTTTCAAAAGGTTTTTCTTTCAATCCCCAATATTCTTCATACATAATGGTTTTTAAGTTTAGTTATATTTTAATAAAAATAGCTAAAAATTTTTTTTGTTACTTCTACAATAAATTTAATATCCTTTATATTCAAACTTGGATATATTGGCAATGATAATGTTGTATCATAAAGCAACTTTGAGTTTTTGCATACAAATTTTCCTAAATAGTATTTGTCCAAAGGTAAAAAAATAGGTTTTGCAACTTCAATGCCAAAATTTTTATATTCTTTTATTATTTTTTCTAATAAAACTTTTTTGTTAAGTTTTATTAGAAATCTGTAATATACTGCTTTAATACTGTGTTGTGGTTCTAATATTTCTATGTTTTTACAATTTTTTAATTTATTTTTGTAGTATTCAAAAATTTTTCTTCTTTCATTAATAAACTTATACAAATTTTCTATCTGATTTACCCCCATAACTGCTTGTATTTCAGAAATTTTATAGTTATATCTTAATTTAAATTTTAATTTTTTATCATATTCTTTTATATCTTTCAAAAACTCATATATTTTTTTATTTTTTGTTAAAACAACACCTCCTTCACCAAAAGATGTTATCATTTTTGTAGCATAAAAAGATATAACATTTGCAACACCAAAATTTCCAACCAAACTATTATTAATCTTTGCACCAATACTTTGTGTAACATCTTCAATTACTGGTATTCCTAAACTTGTTATTTTTTTGATTTCTTTTGCAGGATAACCAAACATATGTGGAACTATAATAGCTTTTGTTTTTTTAGAAATATTATTTTTAATCTCATTATAAGAGATACTGAAATCATCTAAATTTACATCAACAATAATAGGTTTTGCCTGTGTATAAAGCACAGCATTTAATACTGCAGAACATGTATAAGCAGGTATAATTACTTCAGAATCCTTATCAACATTTAAACTTAACAATGATAAGAATAACCCAGCGGTTCCTGAAGAAACACCTACAGCATATTTTGTATTAAAAAATTTACACAATTTTTTTTCAAACTTTTCTACAAATTTATTTTCTGCAAGATATCCTGTGTCTAAGATTTTTTTTATATCATTTATAATTTTTTCTTTATTTATAATTGTTGGTTTGGAATGACTTATCATAAAATTTTCAAATTACTAGTTTTAAAGTTTCTTCTTTGCCTACATTAAAAATCATATCTATAATTGAAATATTTGGTATAAACTCGTCAAACAGCTGTGGATAGTCTGGAGTTTTATATTCTTGAAAAATTACATTTATACCGTTATCTATAAACTTTTCAACTTCTAAATATTCTTTTGCTCCAGAACCAGAAATGTATATATCAGCTGAAAGTTTTTTACATATATTGACCAACCTATCTGTTTTTTCTCCTTCAACTTTTAATTCTGAAGAAAACTTAAAAGGTTTATCAATACCAAGATAAGAAAGAATTTTAATTATTGAACTTACATTTATATCAACTAACATTTTATACTCCTTATTTAACAATTCTTCAATATATACAAAAAATTCATAAAAGTATTTTGCTTTATTATAATTGACCTTTATACTTTTAAGATGGTCTTTACGCCATAAAATGTGGTTGTCTATTTTTATCTCGTTAATCTTTTGGCCAAACTTGTAATGCACGGGAACTGTAAGCCATTGAATACCTGCAGCAGATTTTATTCTATTTCTATTCTGCCATTCGTTTTTTTTATACTGAACATCGTCAAGGAATATAAACAAATCACATTGCATTATTTTATTAAAATATCCTGGCCAAGGTAAATATTGCGGCTGATGTATCGCTATTTTCATGAATTATTCTACAAAAATAGGATTTGTAGCTAACATATGTGGATAATTAGATTCAATAAATACTCTATAATAACATTTTTTAGTTTCTTTAGACAATACTTCTGATACATTTTCGTCTACAAAATTAATCCTGTAGGGTGTTTTTCCTTCTAATATATTTATCACTTCGCTATTGCGAATTATATAAATCCTAACATCATTCTGTGAATCGTCAGTAAATTTTACTACACCATCAATAACAACCTTACCTTGGTTAAAAATTTTTTCCCCATAGGTAGCTATTACACTTGAAGAACTGTCCCAAACAAAAAATTTTGTTTTTTTATCCTTACGAACATTTTCTGTAGAAACAAAAACAAAATTTTCTAATTTTAACTCTTTTTTTCCGTCACACCATAAAGCATAAAATCGTCCTTTTGATAAAGAATATAAAATTTCTTCCTGTGACTTTTTTGAAACAAAAACAATGTTTTTTCTGGTGTTCAACTGGTCACTACCTTCAGCAAAATCTATTTCAGAAAAACACCATACAGGTTTTTTCCTTTTCCCTTGACAATATTCTGTCAACATTTTATCCCATAACCCGCCAGGTTTACCTATTTTTCTATACCCTTCAGCAAAAATAGCAAACCCGTCATAGTTGTGGGTATTTAACAAAGAATATGGGTAGGGTTCTGTTTTAGTATATATTTTCAAATTTTTAATTTGAGTTATCAGTTGTGGGTTTTGATAATTTCTCGCTTCAGGATGTGACCAGATAATAAGATAGTTTTTTTTGTTTTTAAGTTTAATTAGATTCACATAATTTATCAAATTTTGGTATGGTAGTTCGTTATAATTTTTGTATTGGTCATATGGTAAATATTTATACGGAAAATTTATTAGTAAAACTAAAAAAATTATACAACACAACAAAAACTTTATCAACCTAGGTTTTAAAATTAGCAAAAAAGGTAGTAAACATATCGGCCATAATGAATAAAGGACAAATCTTCCACTACGATATTCGTTACCTATTATTGGTAAATTATAGAAATATTGTGGTTCATCAATACCAACAATTAACAAATGTTTATGCCAGTTGTTAAGTATAAGAGTTTCCTTTTGTACACTCCAGTAATAAAATGGTGTAGTTTCTATCCCAGGAATTATTACTATTTCAGGATATTTTTCGTTTAACCATTTAATTTCTTGTAAATATTTTTCAGGTTTTTCTTTTAAGACAGAATTTTTTTCTACTGATTTTTTAATAACACGATGGAACGGTTTTATTCCAAATTCTACTTTTATTAAATCATGGTCGGTTATAATCACGCTATCTATAGCAAATTTTTTACACATCAAAATTATATCTTCTATAGAATATTTTATTTCGCCACTATATTTTGTATGCACATGTAAAACACAACTGATTTGTTCATCGCATAACAGCACCACTGTGAACACCAACAGGATAAAAACTAAATTTTTTAGGTTTAATTTCACTGTATTGTTTTGGTGTATAATTGTGTATAAAATTTATCTAATAAATATATCATTCTTTGGACACTGAACTGAGGATAGTTGTCAACCAATTTGTTAACCCAAAGTTGTGCATTATGTCCCATAGTTAACCTTAACTTTTCATCTTTTATAAGTTTGATTATAGCTTCTGCTAAACTAAAAGAATCTTTAGGATTTACCAACAGTCCTGTGTAGTTATCCAGAACTATTGAAGGTATACCTTGAACTTTTGTTGAGACAACAGGTTTGCCTAAAAGTTGTGCTATAACTATTGTTTTCCCCATACCTTCGTTAAGTGAAGGTTGAACATAAATGTCCATAAGTGAAATTAATTCTTCTACATCGTCACGCATGCCAGTGAAAATAATTTTCTTTTGTAGCTCTGATTTTTTAACTTCTTGTTCTAACTTTTTTCGTTCTGACCCGTCACCAACTATTAAAAACAATAAAGGATAATTAAGCACGAATGACGAATAAATAAGTTTTATTGCTTCAATAAAATATCTTACACCTTTTACTGGTTCTAACCGTGCCACAGTGCCAATTACAATAGTTCCCTTCTGAATATTTAGTTCTTTTAACAACTTTTCGTTTTTAATCCCTATTTTTGATTTGACATAATCATAATCTACACCAGAAGGAACAATTTCCCATTGATTTAATTTACCAACACCAAATTTTATTGATTCATTTTTTTCGCCTTCAGTTAAAGCAAGAAGTTTATCAGTAATTTTTGCAGTTAGCTTCTCTATCAAAAGAAAAATTGTAGTTTTAATTTTACCAAAATATCCGTAAAAAACATGTCCATGAGGTGTATGGATTGTTTTTATAGTACGCAATTCAGGATACGTAGTTCGTAGTAGAAAAGTAGCCCAACGACCTAAAATACCTGTTTTTGATGTATGTGTGTGAACTATGTCAGGTTTTTCTGTTTTAATGATTTTATAAATTTTCCAGAATGCAATTATATCTTTTACTGGCGAAATTTCTCTAACAAGTTCGTCAATTTCATAATGATGAAACTGCAAATTTAAATTAGAAACTTGGCTCAACCCATAAATTAAAACTACATCGTATTTCTTTTTATCAAGTTTTTGACAGGTAAGTATAACATTTTCAGCAGAACCGCCCTTGTCTAACCTTGTTATGATATGAATAACTTTAATTTTTTTCAACATATAAGTGTATTGACAAAATTTTTGAAATTTACTGTACCTTTTTAAATAATTTTTCTATTTTGGAAACAAAATTCTCCCATGAATAATTTTCAACCACATATTGTTTACATATTTTACTTAAACTATTAAATTTTTCTTTATCCATTTTTATAAATTCTTTTATTTTTTTTGCCATTGATTCATAAGTTGTATCTTCAAATAACAAACCTAATTTTGATAAAATTTCTACTGTTCCACCAACAGGTGTTCCTAAAACAGGTGTACCACAAGATAATGATTCAACTGTAACCATACCAAACCCTTCAAGTTCTTTTGTAGGTAATACAAAAACATCTGCTGATTGATAATATTTTACTATTCTTTCATCATTAAGATAACCAACAAAACTAACCCAAGGTTCTATTTTTAATTCACTCACAATGTTTTTTAATCTTTTTCCCAAAGGTCCTGATCCTGCAATAATTAAAAGTATATCTTTATATTCTTTAACAATTTCTTTTATTGCGAACAACAAATTTTCTAACCCCATTCTTGGAACAAATCTTCTTGCAGTAAAAAGAATAAATTTATCAATTGGTAAACCTAGTTTTTTTCTTACTTCGGTTCTATTTTGTGGATAAAATTTTTTTTCATTTACACCTACATATATTACTTTAACTTTTTCTTCATTTAATTTATGAATTAATAAAAGTTTATTTTTCATATATTGACTATAACACACTATATAATCACAAGTATTTAATATTATTCTTTCTATATACAATCTCAACCAATAAAACATATTTTTTTTATTTTTATTTACATAATATTCTTCTGGCCATGGAGAATGAAATACATATATTTTATTTACTTTTTTAAGATTAAATAATGACGAAATTCCTGAAAAAGGTGCGTTAAGTATCACAACATTTATTTTATGTTGTATTATTAGTTTATTATAAACAATCAAACTATATGGTAAAGATACTACGTTTTTTGATAGACGATAAATTATAATTCCGTTTTTATTTTCTTTGTTAGGCAGATTTTTACTTTTAGAAAATGTAAGCACAAATATATTATATCCTTTTAACCGCAGATGATTTACATATTCATCTACAACCCTGCCTGAACCACCATAGTTATCAGGTAAAATAAAATCTGAAATAATTAAAATATTCATAAGTTTTGAAAAACTTTAATAATTTCTTCTGTCATTTTTTCTTTTGTAAAATATTTACTTCGTTTTATCCCTTTAATTTTTAATTCAGTTTGTAAATTTTTGTCTTCTATAACATTTATAATTTTTTGTGATATCTCTTCTATTTTATAAGGGTTAAAATACAAGCATGAATCTTGTAAAATCTCTGGCATACTTGATAAGTTTGAACTTACCACAGGACATCCACAAGACATTGCTTCTAACGGTGGCAGACCAAATCCTTCATATAAAGAAGGAAATACAAAAACTTCAGCAGCACTGTAAAATGCTGGTAAATCATCATCAGGTACATTTTCGATTATAATATAGTTTTCTGACTTATCAGATTCAATAAAATTAGCGACTGCGGAACTATCCCCTCCGATTAATATTAAAATATACTCCTGTTTTAATTTTTCAGGTAAAATTTTATATGCCTCAATAAGATTTTTAACATTCTTATGTGGGTTAAAATTTCCAACATAAAGGATATATTTTTTTTTGATTCCATATTTATTTTTTATCTCTAAAATTCTTTGTGAACTTTGTGGAATAAATTTTTCGTCAACTGAAAGGTAAACAACTTCAATTTTTTCTTCCGGCAAAGATAAATGTTTGATTAAATCTCTTTTTGTTGAATAAGAACAGGTAAGAATTTTTTTTACTTTTTTTGAAACAATTTTAATAAAATTTTTTATAAAAAATTTGTTTTTTAGTTGGCTTTTATATGGTTCAACTATAAGATATATAACATCAAAAAGAGAATTTATTAAAGGGATGTTAGAAAAAATTGGAACTTTATAATAAGGTGAGAAAAATAAATCAAAATTGTTCTTTTCTAAAACATTTTTTAACTTAAATTGGTCCCAAAAGAAAGTAATTTTTTCTGGTATAACTATTTTTTTATATTCAGAAAATATCTCGTTTTGAAAATCAGTATATTGGTTCCCCAAAAGAATAAATTCAAACTCTTTATACATCTTTGCTTTCTTTAAAAACTCTAACAAGAACCTTCCAATTCCTGTAATCTTCCCTTTAATTTCTCTACAATCAATACCGACCTTCATTTTTTTCATAAATTTCTAAAAATTTAAAATAAGAAAACATTACAGTAAGCGAACTTGAAACACTTATAAAAAATCCGCGCCATCCGTCTACAAAACCTTTAAGTAAAATGTATTTAATAACAAAAAAATATAGTGGCCTCATAAAAATCTCTTTTACAAAATTTTTAAAAGACGGTTTTAAACCTTTTTTGTAGTATTCTATTGCATACCTATCAGTATATCTTTTAAACTTATCAATCCAATCATTTATACTATCATACGAGTAATGTAAAAGATCATTTTTTAAATAAGAAACTCTGTCACTTTTAAGTTTGCCATTGGTATGAATATTTTCTTCAAATTCAATACTTCCTTTTTTAAAAACTCGTGGAATATATGCAGGATACCAACCACAGGTTTTAATCCACCTTCCAATAAAAAAAGTTTTTACTGGCAAATAATAAATATCAAAATCTTTTTTTGAAACATTTTTTTGAATTTCGTTTTTTAATTCTTCTGTTACAACTTCATCTGCTTCTATTAATAATATCCAGTCATTAGATGATTTAGATATTCCAAAGTTTCTATCAGGGTTACAAATTCCTTTCGGCTGTGTAATAAAAATCTTATCAGTATATTTCTTTGCTATCTCAACTGTTCCATCAGTGGAGTATTGGTCAACAACTATTATTTCATCACACCATTTGATACTTTCTAAACATCTTTTTATTTTTTTCTCTTCATTTCTTACTATCAAAACTGCAGAAATTTTCATAAAAGTTCTTCGTAAATATTATAAAGTTTTTTCATATAATCTTTTATATTAAATTCCTGAGATTTTTTTATTGCATTTTGGGAAATTTTTAAATAAAAATCTTTATCTTGTAAAAGTTTCTCTATTGCATTTTTTATTTCATTCTCATCTGGACTAACCAAAATTCCATCTTCATTATTTTTTATAATTTCTTTTGGTCCACCTATGTTAGTTGCAATAACAGGTTTTCCAAATGACATTGCTTCTATTATAACTCTTCCAAAAGGTTCTGGTTCAACCGAAGGGTTCACAATTATATCGCATATATTTATGTAATTATAAACATTATCAATATAACCAGTAAAAAAGACTTTATCTTTTATATCTAAATTAACTACTAATCTTTTTAAATTTTCTAACTCACTACCAACTCCACAAATAATTAAAAAAACATTTTCTATTTTTATCTTAGAAAATGCTTTTAATAGCAGGCTATGCCCTTTCCATTTTTCAATTCTGGAAAAAATTCCTATAATTTTCGCATCTCTATTAATCCCAAAAGTATTTTTAAGTTTAATTAAATTTTCTTTCGCAACTGTAATATTTATATCTATAGGATTATAAAGTTTAACCACTTTTTTATCTAAAGAATAAAATTTTTTTCTAACTGCGTCTGAAATAACTATTATTTTGTCAACGAAATAAGATATAACTTTTTCCTTTAGTGGTGAGGATTCTATTACTCTGTTGTGCCAAATAACTTTTTTCTTTAACAACTTAGAAAAAACTGCAGAAAAAAAAGTATATTTTGTACAGGCTGAGTTTATATGCACTATATCTGGATTGTATTTTTTTATCTTAAAATATAACGATTTTAAATCTACAACATAACATTCAATATTATTTTTTTCCAAAATATCTTTAAAAATTCCGTTATACTTTAAGAAAACTTTAATTTGGAATTTACTTCTATCTATATTTTTCAAAATAGTTAACAAACTTATCTGACCTCCACCAGGCGGGTCCAAAGGTTCATCAATGTAGAGAATTTTTTTCATGCTTTTTAGTTATTCTGTTAATTATAAAATTAAAAGTTTGTATTAACCTGCCTGTATCAAACGAAAAATCAAAGATGAATTTTAATAAAGGAAACAAAAGAAAAATTGCTGTTTTATAGAAGAAGCTAAAATTATAGATTTTAAAATATTTCACCATAAAAAAATGTTTATAAATCTGATAGAAATACCAAAAAATACAAAATAATAGAAAAATTCTAAAATCAAAAATTAGTCCTATAATAAAAAAAATTAAAAATTTTATTAAAATAGAAGTTCTAAGAATGTAATCTAAATGAATCATATAAATGAACAACAAATCTATATCTGCTTTACCTCTTCTTATATACCAACTAATCGCTTTAAAAAAGTTTCTATGTGTATCATGGTATACTAAAGCATTAGGCATATAAATAAATCTTTTTGTGCCATAATTTTTTATCACTCTTAAACACAGGTCACTATCTTCGCCACCAAATTTATTTTTAAGATTAAACATACCAACATCTTTTATTATCTGCTTTTTAAAAATTGTATTACAAGTAGCAACCTGAGATAACTCAATATTCCTTCCTTTAGAGTAATTATGAAGCCTAAATCCGCCACCAGGATGGCCCATAACACCTATTGAAAAACTTATTAAATTTGCGTTTTCTATTTTTGGAAAAACTGTGCCCATCGCTCCAAATTTATTTTCTGCTAAAGGTTTTGTAATTTCTTTAAACCAATCTTTTGTTATTTCAACATCGTCATCTATAAATATTACATATTCACCTTTTGCATTTTCTAAACCAATATTTCTTTGGTTTGAAAATCCTCTCTCTGAAATTGGAATTTTTATATACTTAATTTCATCAATGTTTATTAATTGTTCATCATCAGATGCTTCAACAACTATTATATATGCAAATTTATCAACCTCGTATTCTTTTAGTTTATTAATACATTTTAAAAGAATATCCTTCTTATTAGAAGTTATTATAACTATTGAATACTTCTTCATAAAAATTTGGCTACTAAGCATTGTTATAAAAAGAATTTAAAGATTTTTTTAATAAAATTAAAAAATCCTAAAATTTGATAAAAACTTCTTGTTACCATAAATTTAGCATAAAAAATATGTTTTTCTCTTCTTAAAATAAAATTTTTTATGAATGTCAAACTATAAAAAACAATTCTATACACATATAAAAAAAATAAAACTATCCTATCTTTTATGTTTTTATGTCTCAGCTCATATTCAGTCAAATAATAATGTGATTTTGCTGTTTCATAAAAATACTTTTTAGTAATACGCTCTTTAGTTATATGGTGATATATTAATGCTTTAGGGTTATAGAAAACATAATAATTTTTTTTTCTAATTCTATTTTGCAAATCAATTTCTTCTCCTATAAATAACTTATTCTGAACTCTTCCTAATTTAACATCAAATCCTCCTATGTCAACAAGGATTTCTCTTCTAATTGACATATTCCCTCCAAATATATATTTATTCCCATATAATATACAGCTTTCATCACCATAATCTAGATATCCAAAACCTTCTTTCAATACCCACTGGGGCAAATTTAATTCATCAGGAAATTTTATAAGTATCTTACCACCAACACAGCCAATTTTCTTATCTTCATAACTTTCATAATGATGTTTAATCCAAGACTGGCATGCGGTTGCATCATCATCTATATACAATACAATTTCTCCAAAAGCATCTTTATATCCCCTATTTCTTGCATTAGACAAACCAGATTTATCTTCATAAATATATCTTATAGATAACTCAGGATTTTTTTTTATAATTTCAAAAACAACTCCTTCAGTATTATCAGTAGAACAATTATCAATAACTAATATCTCGTATTCTTTTTTAGGAAAATCTTGGTCTATTAAAGAATAAAGACAATCTTTTAAAATGTATGCTCTATTATAAGTACATACTACAACAGATACTTTCATGACATTTATTTTTCTAACTAAAAATAATTGTTAAACTCAAATTTTTTATTTTCATATTTCTTTATTCATTTTTACTAACATTTTTCTAAATTCATTTCTTTCAGTTGGATCTAAAAAAATAACACCTATATAAATAAAAAAACAAAACAAAGCGTAAATTATTATATGCACTATATTTTGAAACTGGTTAGAAATTAAAAAGTTTAGAATGTAACATACAATAAAACTACAAATCGTATATTTCACGATATTAACCCATGGGAATTTCAAATTAAATTTAAAAACAAGATAAAAAGTACCTAACAAACAACCAATTATTTGTGCAGAAGAATTTCCTATTGCTGCACCTATACTATGATATTTAGGTATAAAAACAATATTAAGTCCAAGATTTAATAACGCTACAAAAAATCCTATCTTTACTATGATATCTACTTTTTCTACCGCATGGACATAATTTGAAGCAACACTTGCTATTCCACCGATTAATGCAGAAAATAATATTATTTTCATAGGATATACTGAAGAAAGGTACGGAGTGCCATATAATAATTGTATCACTCTATCAGCAATAAAAAATAAAATCAAATAAATTGGTATTAAAATCATAGAAATATATTTTGTAAAAACATAATAACTTTTATTCAAATTATCTAACTCGTTTTTCCCGTATATATTAGACATAAAAGGAAGTATAACTTTTGAAACTGATGAAACTAATAATCTTTGTGGAAGATATGCAACCGAAAAAGCTACAGTATAAAAAGAAACTTCATTTATTGGCGAGTATAGCTTTAAAAAAAATATTTCCGAGTTCTGCCATACAATATAGTCAAGAATTATAGCAAACGATACATAGACATAATACTTCACAATATCGTCAATTTTTTGTGATAAAATTTTTTCTTTAAAAATCTTGAACAGTCTTTTTTCAGAAAAAAAATTAATTAAAAATCCAACAAGTACATATACAGTATAAGTTATTACTGCAGTATAGATATTACCTATTTTCTTTACCACAGTTAAAATTAAAAAAAGAAAAACTGATTGTGAGATTAACGACGAGTACATTAAAACTTTAAAATTTCTTAACCCAGAAATTATACTTATAATAAGACCATTAAGAATACATACCAATGTTATCGCAAGAACAACAAAATAGTTTATAAACATCTTACCTTTATAAATGATATAAAATAAAAAAGAAGCAAGGATAAATAATCCAACCCCTTGTGGAAAATAATGTTTGATAAAACTTCGTAGTTTATATGTTTCATTAGGGTATAACTGTGATACATATTTTGTCATTGTTGTAGGCAAACCTAACATAACAAAAGTTGTTAAAAACCCAACCATCCATATTACAAAAGAATATTTGCCAAACTCTTCAGTTCCAAGAAATCTCGCTAAAAAAATATGTATAATAAAACCATAAATAAAACTTGTAAAATTTTGAACTGAACTATAACTTATGTCTTTAATTATTTTCATCCTTATTTACTCCACAACATACAACAAAAAAACCAAAATTTCTTAAAAAAGGTATATGTTTTTCAAAAATATCAATAATTTTAAATAACCTGATAAAAATTCTTCTTACAAACCATTCGCCTATCCTGTGACGAAAAAAACTTATAATATGGTCGTCACAAATATTTCTAACTATATCTCCAACCTTTATGTATTTCACTTTTAAACCTGCTTTTAAAAATTCTATTTTTAGTCTTTTTTTAGTATACGACCTTTCAGGTATATCTCCTATAGAATCCCAGTAATAACCATATTTTTTTCTTATATAATTTCTTATAAACAGAGAATGTAAACTTAACCAATAAGGGACAAGACATATCACCATACCATTTTTAACCGTATAATATTTCATCTTTTTTATTAACTCAATAGAATTAGAAAAGTGTTCAATTACGCCACAATTGTAAACAATATCATACTTCCCTTCAATTTGTGTAGTAAAAAAATCTCCTTTTATAATTTTCAATCTATCTTTTATTCCAAAAATTTCAGCAAGATAATTTGCCTTTTTTATCTCTTTATCATCAATATCTATCAAGGTAACCTCTGCACCACATAAAGCAAAAAGACAAGAAAGTATTGGTGTTGCACCAAAATCAAGAATTTTTTTCCCTTTTATATTTTCTGCTATCGCTTCCAAAATATGTTTAGCTTCCGATAAATAAAAGTGATATAGTGCAGGGTCTTTTATCAAATTTTTAACAACATACTTTCTCCATTTTAATGGTATTAAATTTCCACAAACTTTGTTTGGCAATACATCTTTAAAATAACCAAATTTTTTAAGTTCATAGGAAGAAATAACTTTTTTATAATATTCCACTTTCTTATTTGCAACAGTTTGTATGGAGAATTTACTTTTTATAATAGAATATCCTTCTAATATTTTTCTTTGGACTTCTTTCTTTAACAACACTTCAATTATACTCTCAGCCCATTTTTTATGATCATTTACTGGGATAAGAAACTGATAATCTTCACCCATTATCTCTTTAAACACTGGAATATCAGAACATAGAACCACTTTATCTGCAAAAATTGCCTCTAATAGTACTATCCCAAACGATTCCCATAAAGATGGAAAAACTATTATATCAGCGTTTTTTAATATTTTGTTAAAATATTCTTGTTCTATTTGACCTAAAAACTCAACATATTGGTTAATATTTAATCTATTTATCTCATTTTCTAAAAACTGATAATATCCAATATCTTTTTTCCCGACAAAAATAAATTTTACATTATGGATTTTTTCTACTACAGTAGGAATTGCTTTTATTATGGTTATAGGATTTTTCCGATTTTCAATCCTACCTATAAAAAGAACTTTAAATTCTTTTTTCTCTATTTGAATAGATTCATTTTTTATTTTTAGGCCACTATAACCAAGCGGTATAGTTTCATCCACTTTAATTTTAATATCTTCAAGTTCTTTCTTATAAACTTCAGCCAACGCTGTTACTCCATCACTAAATTTCATAGTTAAAATCTCAAGAGAAATTTCTAAAAAATATAAAATCCTTGAAATAAAAGAAGTTTTTTTCCAATATTTACTTATGAAATAAACACAGCCAAGACTGTAACACACCACAGGAATATCTAAAAATAATTCGCAAAATAATCCTTCATTAAACCATTCAGGTGTTTCAATTATATCAATATGATGATTTTTAAGTAATCTCTTTACTGCGAAATAATTTGTCAGTGCACACATTAGCCTTTGATAAACTCTCTGTATACCAATTAAAGAAAACAATCTTGCCATTCCTGGAATTTGTTTTTGTTTAGCATAATAAATAACTAAATTTTTATTTTCTTCAATAATTTCTTTTTCACGAGGTAATGAAGAAATTACAAAAACTTTATGTCCTTTATTAGCAAGTTCTTCAGAAATACTATGCACATAAGTTCCTATCCCACCAAAACCAACTCGTCTATCGTATTCCCTACAAAGAAAAACTATGTTCATTGTTTTTTCTTTAATTTTATAAACATTATTTTTATTCTGTTGTAAGAAAATTTTATTATCTCTATTAAAATCTTCAGCACAGAAGTTTGTTTAGTAATAAATTTGAAATGTTTTAAATGAAAAAAAATGTTATTGTATATAGTTGAAAACTCATAAATTAAAGGGTTTATCTCCCACTCGCCTCCATAATTACATTCTTCTCTTGGAAGATTAAACGCAATATAATTTTGAATAAACACTATATTATGACCTCTCTTCATAGTAGTTAGAAAAAAATCAGTTTCTTCTCTATAAGAATTAATTATATAGCGTGGATCAAATTCTATATGTTCATAAATCTCTTTTTTTCCAAGATGAATTGATTTCATTTTAAAAATCTCTTCATAAGTTTTGATTTTATTTATAATCACTTTTTTATTATCTACATATTTTATATAATCGTTATCATGAAGATATTTTACATTACAACCAATTATATCTGCATTTTCTTTAAATAATGTTTCATACATTAATTTTATGGTATCTTTAAGTAAAAAAACATCATCTTCTCCAAAAAATATAAATTTAGAATTCTTTGAAACATTTTCAATACCAATATTTCTTGCCAATGGTAATCCTAAATTTTTCTTGTTTTTTATATATTTGAAATTTATAGTCAAATTTTTTAACTTTTCTATTAACTTATCATAACTAACTCTGCTTCCATCATCTATTATTATTAGTTCTGATACATCACTACTAATATAACTATCTAATGTTCTACAAAGTATATCAGGTCTGTTATAAGTTGGAATTATTACCGATATCAAATTCTCCTCCATTTACATTTATAAAAAATTAACATAAATTCATTGTTTATACCTCATACTATAAATCATCAATTATTTTTCTTTGTTATTTTATTTGTGGTAAAACCATAACTAATCCTGTCAAAAACCAGAACGGCTCCATTATACGAATAATAATAAAAGTGTTTGCAGCAGTTGACTGAAATAAAAGTCCAACAAGTGTTGAAAATACACATAAAGAAATTGATTTATATAAAGGATCATCTGAAGTTTTAAAAATTTTAAATGTTAAAGTAAAGATTGAAAATATTAGCCAAAAAAATATAGATAATCCTAAAATACCAATCTCACCTGCGATCAAAGGTATTTGCGTATCTACAAGACCTACAGCTGTAACACCAAAACCTAGTATAGGTTTTTTAGGAATAAATTCAGTAAACATTTTTTTCCATGAATTAACTCTTGCTAAAGCTGAAAGTTCACGAATTTTAAATCCTAAAATAGTTGCTTCTTCTTGGACGGAAGTTGTATCAGAAAAAGTTTCTTTGATTCGTTCAACTACAGTTTGTGTTGCTTGAGGAAAAATTATCGGTGATAAAACAAAAAGTAAAAATAAAATTGTTAAAATTAAAATTTTTTTCTTTTCAGTTAAAATAATTAATGTTATTATCATAAAAATAAAGCCTAAATAGCTACTTCTGGATTTTGTATATGCAAAAGGTATTAAAGAAAAAATTGTCAAAAAGAAATATATTAAACTTAAATTGACATTATTAGAATAACAAAATAAAGAAATTAATAAACTAATAACTATCAATAAATATCCACCATATGTATTTGCTTCAGTAGAACCTACTTCCATTCCTTTTATTACTACTGTTGATTTATCAAAAGGTGCATAAAGTCTATCCACTTGACCAATTAGACTATATCCGTGTATGTTCACAATTATTGAAGTAATAATAAATAATAATATATAAATTCTAAGCTGTTTTTTTGTAGTAACTATCTGTGTTGTTAAAAAATATATGATAAAATATTCTATATATTTTAGAAGATAAAAAAATGCTTTTGTTAAAAATATCCTACCAGATACAATACCTAAATATGTAGAAATTATGTAAATCATAGTATAAAGAAAAATTGGTAATAAAGGTTCTGTAACAACTATTTCTAACTTTTTAGTGAATATAGATTTTGCAAACCATCCTAAAAAAACTGCTGCTATTAACAAATCATCAATTCTAACAACAACTTCCCTTCCAGGAACATCTGCAAGTTTTATCTCTGGTGATAATAACATTGAAAAAATTAAAAATGCTAGACCTGCTTGAGGTGAAAAAAATGAAACAAATATTAATAAAATAGCAAGAATTAAACCAAAAAAAAATATATCGGGGTTAGATATTAAAAATCTTGTTAAAAAAAAAGTTAAAAAAATAGAGAATAAAAATATGATTATTTCTTGTGTTTTCAGCATTTTATATTATATATTTTATGTAAATTATCTAAATATTATTTTTCCTTTGAATAGTATTTATATGCATAGTAATATCCATATCTAGGTTCCATTTCTTCAGTTCTTATATCATTTAAAACAACTCCTACAACATTTGCTTTTATACTTGTAAGCAAATCTTTTGCACGTTTTAGTGCACCTCTTGCAATTCTACCTACTCTGTAAACTAATATTACATATGTTGAATATTTTGATAATATTAAAGCATCAGCAAATAAAAGTACAGGAGGAGTGTCTAAAACTATAAGTTCATATTTTTCTTTTAGTTCATCAAAAATATCTCCTACGGTAGAGGATGATAACATATCAATTGGATTAGAAGGTATGCTACCACAAGAAATGAAAGAAAAATTTTCTAATCCTGGAATTGATACAATTTTTTCAACTTCAATACCTCCTAATAAAAAATCTGTAGTTGTATGAATTATTTCATCTGTAGATTTTCTTCCAATAACACAATCAACAAATCCTGGCAGCCTGTTGATTCCAAGCCATCTATGAACAGAGGGTCGTCTTAGATCAAGTTCTATAAATAATGTTTTTATTCCTGCAATAGCTGCTGCTAATGCAAAATTTACAGAAGTTAAAGTTTTTCCTTCAGCAATACCTGAAGAAGTAAACAAAACAATACCCCTTGTTTCAATATGTTCTTGGGAAAATCTAATATTTGTTCTTAGTGAATGATAATTTTCTACAAAAGGTGATTTTGGCGAATGATATATTATTAATTTTTGTTTTAAAGTTTCTGTAGATTCTTTGGTTTTAAAGAAAGCAAATTTGTTATATTTTAAAAATTTTTGGTCTATATGAGGTATTATACCTATTACAGGCAAATTCAAATAAGACTCAACTTCTTCTATTGTAGCAATAGAAGTATCAAGATGTTCTACAACAAAAGCAAATATTAAACCTAAAAGTAATCCTAAAAGTAATCCCAAAGATACATTTGTGACGCGGTTAGGTTTAATAGGATATTTAGGAGTAATTGCTTCTGTAACAATTGTTGCAGTTTGTACTCTATCTGCTTCAGATATTTGTGCTTCTTTATACCTTTTTGCAAGCAGTGTGTAAAGTTCTTCATTAAGTTTTAATTCACGAGTTAATCTTGCATATTCAAGTTCTTCTTTTGGCAATTTTGTAAGCTGTTCTTCTATAAATTTGATTTTTTGTGTAACAGATACTACTTCTGGATGATTTTCTGTATATGTTTTTAGCAACTCTGATTTTTTAGACTGTAATGTTAAAAGTTCAACTGCTAATTGTCTACCTATACCTGTAGTTTTTGTTTGTTCAGAAAATTTTCTTAATTTTTCTTCAGATTCTTTTAAATTTTTTTCGGCATCTAAGAGTTGGTTTTCTATAAATTCTCTTAATTCTCGTGCTCGCTTTGTCCTATCTTCTAATCCTTTTTCAATATATACTTCAGCTATGCTATTGGCTAATTTTGCAGTTTCTTCTTTATTTGAAGAGTTAACTATTATTCTTATTAAATTTGAATCTGTAATACGTTCTGCTTTCACCTTATTTTGGATTGATGATATAATTTCGTTAATCTCTTCTTTGGAAGTAAATTCTTTAATTAACCCTAACTTTTTAGCAGCACGTTCTGAGATGATTTTTGAATTTATAATTTTCACTTCCGTGTTAATGGCTTGGTACATATCCCAACTAATAGATTCAGTAGCTACTCCAGGAATAACTAAAGAAGGTTCTATTTTTACTACAGAAACCGCTTGATACAAAGGTACCTGCAAATTTGTATATATAATACTGAATAAAAATGCTGAAATAATTGATACTATTATAATAAATTTTCTTCTTTTTAAAATTCTCCAATAATCGTAAAGATTTAGTTCGTATCTTATAGTTGCCATAGTATGTTTTTATAATCCTCCCTTTTGAATAAGTTTTTTAAGTTCCTCCGGATCAGAAGACGATGAAATCGCTTCATCAAATGTAATTAACCTTCGTTGATACAAATCAGCTAGTGATTGGTTCATTGTTTGCATACCATATTTTGCTCCTGTTTGAATATGAGTATAAATTTGTTCAGGTTTGCATTCTCTTATAAGATTTCTTACTGCTGCTGTAGCAAATAAGACTTCGCATGCTAAAACCCTACTTTTACCTGAAGAATGTAGTAGAAGTTGTTGAGCAAGAACAGCTTGTAGCACAAAAGATAGTTGTAGTCGTACTTGTTGTTGTTGATGTGGTGGGAAAACATCTACTATACGGTTTACAGAAGAAACTGCATCTGTAGTGTGTAATGTAGCAAATACAAGATGACCTGTTTCTGCTATATTTAACGCTGCAGAGATTGTTTCTAGATCACGCATCTCGCCTATAAGAATTATATCAGGATCCTCTCTTAATACATATTTTAATGCTGTAGAAAAATTTTCAGTATCTGTACCAACTTCTCTTTGGTTTACTATACAGTTTTTATGATAAAAAACATATTCTATAGGATCTTCTATAGTAATAATGTGTCCGCTTTTGTGTTCATTAATATAGTTTATCATAGAAGCTAAAGTTGTGGTTTTCCCAGCACCAGTAGGTCCTGTAACCAAAACTAAACCTTTAGGTAAGTCAACTAATTGATTTACTATTTTAGGTAACCCTAATTGTTCAAATGTAGGTGGTATTGTAGGAATAGATCTTAATGAAGCAGCTACACTTCCTCGTTGTCTAAAAACATTCATTCTTATTCTTCCAACATCCTTAATACCAAAAGATAAATCAAGTTCATTCATAGTTTCAAATTTTTCTTTTTGTTTATCTGTAAGCACAGAATAAATAAGTTTCTGACAAACATCTGCAGTAAGTTTTCCAAATTCTGTAGGAGTTAATTTTCCATCTATTCTTAGCATTGGGGGTAATCCTGCAGTTAAATGTAAATCAGAAGCATTTCTTTCATGCATTATAAGAATCAAATTTTCCATTTTAAGAAGTTGTTCCATTATAATCCCCCTCCTTGTTATAGTAGTTTTGTTAACTTTCTTTAATAAGATGCCAATAACAGAGATAAATATACTAACAATATTAGAAGTGATTTTTAGTAAAAACAACCATTTTATTGCACTATAAATAAAAAAATAAAAGTGTAACTAAATCAAGCACTCACTAATTAATACCTTATGTTATACATCTACTTCTTCTAATATTTTCACTTTCTTGCTTTTTTACAATATAGAAAAAAAATTAATTAGCTTCTTGTTCAGCGATTGTTACTCGTAAAACTTCTTCCATGGTAGTAATACCTGACAACATCTTTCTTAATGCAGATTTTCTTAATGTTTGCATACCATTTGCAATAGCCACTTTTCTTATTTCTACATCAGAAGCATTTTTCAATATCATTTCTCTTATTTCATCATTTACTTCCATAATTTCATATACTCCAATACGCCCCTTATATCCATTATTACAATTAGAACATCCTTTACCTTTATAAAGTTTGACTATTTTTTGTCCTTTAACCATATCATCTGTAACACCCAAAGGATATAATTTTTCTACAGAAACTTGGTATTCTTCTTTACAATTTGGACAAATTTTTCTTACCAACCTTTGTGCTTCAACAAGTATTAAAGTAGAAGATATTAAGAAAGAATCTATACCCATATTCTGTAATCTTGTAATAGCAGAAGGTGCATCATTTGTATGTAAAGTAGAAAAAACAAGCTGACCAGTTAAAGCTGCTTGTACTGCTATTTTTGCTGTTTCTTGATCTCGGATTTCTCCAACAAGAATAATATCCGGAGCTTGTCTTAAAAATGCTCTTAATCCAGAAGCAAATGTTAATCCTACTTCAGGATTTACGTTTACTTGAGTTATGCCTTGTATCAAATATTCTACTGGATCTTCTATTGTTAGTATATTTATCTCAGGACGATTTAATGTTGACAATGCTGAATACAAAGTTGTAGATTTGCCAGAACCTGTTGGTCCGGTAATTAATATTAACCCAAAAGGAGATCTTATTGCTCTCATAAAAATTTCTAAAGTTTCTTCTTCAAAACCTAACTTTGATAAATCAAGACATAAGGCAGTTGAATCTAAAATTCTTAATACTGCTTTTTCACCATATAATACAGGAAGTATTGATACACGAAAATCTATCTCTCTATTATCAATCTTCATTTTAATTCTACCATCTTGTGGTTTTCTTGTTTCAGTAACATCTAATTTTGACATAATTTTTATTCTTGCTATTATAGCGTTGTAAATTTCTCTTTTAAAAAAAGTTTCTTCATGAGCAACACCATCTATTCTATATCTTAATCTACATTTTTTTTCAAAAGGTTCTAAATGAATATCAGAAGATTTTTTTCTTACAGCAGTAATTATTATATTATTTGTAAGTTTTACTATGGGTTCTTCCTCAGCTAATTGTAAACTACTTGTATATTCTGTAATTTCTTCTAACTCTATACTACTTGTAGGTTGTAGTTTCTCTAATTCAGTTAAAACTTTTTCCATTAATTCTGGTTGTTCATTTAAAAATATTTTGTTAATATTTTCTTTTATATCATTATAAGTTGCAATTACAGGTTTAACATTATAGCCTGTTGAAATTTTTATATCATCAATAATAAACATATTAAATGGATCACTCACAGCAACTGTTATTGTATTTGTTTTTTTATCAAACTCTAATGGCAAAAAATTATGTTTTTCAATAAATGTTCTTGGAAGCATTTTAATTGTTTCTTCTTTAATTTCATATTCGGATAAATATACAAATTCTAATCCTTGTTGCCTTGCTAAAAAAGATAATAATACATCTTCTGTAATATATCCAAGGTTAACTAATATATAGCCTAGTTTTTTGCCTGTTTGCTTACATAAAACCAATGCTTCTTGTAATTGTTTCTCTGTAATTATACCTGTTGATACCAACATCTCACCTAATTTTTGTATCGCCATAAATTTTAATTAATCCTGTATTTCATCAGCAAATGTATTTTTTATTACTTCTTCAATAGTTGTACTTCCTAAAAGTAATTTTTTTAACGCTGCTTCTCTTAAAGTTATCATTCCGTTTTTTATTGCTGTTTCTTTAATTTCAAAATGAGTTGCTTTTTTTAATATTAATTCTTTTATAGAGTCGTTACAATCCAATACTTCAAAAATTCCTATCCTTCCTTTGTAGCCATCTTGACATTTATCACAGCCAACACCTTTGTATAAAATCACCTCTTCTTTTAGTTCCTTAAAAATATCAGGATTTATTCCTAAAGGTTTCAACTGTTGTAAATTAATTTTATATTGTTGTCTACAATTTTTACAAATTTTTCTTACAAGTTTTTGTGAAATAACTATAGTTAAAGTTGAAGCAATTAAAAATGGTTCAACTCCCATATTTATTAATCTTGTAATAGCAGAAGCAGCTTCGTTAGTATGTAGTGTAGCAAAAACTAAATGTCCTGTTAAAGCTGCATTTATACCTATTTCTATAGTTTCTTTATCTCTAATTTCTCCAACCATTATAACATCGGGATCTTGCCTTAAGAACGCGCGAAGTGCTGCTGCAAAAGTTAATCCTACTTTTTCATTAACATTTACTTGGTTGATGCCATAAATTACTGCTTCTACTGGATCTTCCACCGTCATAATATTAACATCTGGATTATTTAACACATTTAATGCCGAATAAAGGGTCGTAGTTTTACCAGAACCTGTTGGTCCTGTAACAAGTATCATACCATAAGGTTGTTTTATAGCTTTTTCAAAAAGTTTTAGTTGTTCTTCTTCAAACCCTAATTCTGACAAAGCAAGAATAAGTGCTTTTGCATCTAGTATTCTTATTGCAACTTTTTCACCATAAGCTGTGGGTATTGTGGATACACGGAGATTTATTTGTCTATCTCCATAAGATAATCTTATTCTACCATCTTGTGGCTTTCGTCTTTCTGTAATATCCATTTTTGCCATAATTTTTATTCTTGTAACTACTGAAGCTAACAACTTTTTATGTAAAGGTTTCTGGTCATGAAAAACTCCATCTATACGATACCTAATCCGTATTTGTTTTTCCTGAGGTTCTATAAGTATATCTGAAGCTTTAAAACTTAACGCTTGATCTATTATGTAATTTACAGCTTTCACTACAGGAGCAGCGTCTGCTTTAAGTTCAAGTTCTGTAATTTCAGATTTATCCTCTATAATAGCAACATCAGAATTAGATGAAAATTCTTTCTCAGCATCTTTTTCAATTTCTTCTATACTCTCTTTTTTCTCATAATATTTAGAAATAGCTTCTAAAATTTCATTTTTCCTTGCAACAACAATTCTAATATCACATTTTGTGCTAAGTTTTAAATTATCTATAGCAACTAAATCTAATGGATCTGACATCGCCACTGTTAAAACTTTAGTTTTAGAATTATATTCTATAGGTATTAGTTGATAAGTTTTTGCTATTTTATCTGAGACAAGAGATAAAACTTCTTGAGGTATTTCTCCATATTCTGATAAAGATATGTAAGGTATATTAAATTGTTTTGCTAAAATAGCAAATAATATTTCTTCGCTAACTAATTTTGAATTTAAAAGTATTTCTCCAAGTTTATAACCAGTTTTTTTTTGTTCTTCTAAAGCAGACTTTAATTGTTCTTCCGTCAAAAAACCTAAAGAGACTAACATTTCGCCTAACTTTCTATGGGGAGAAAGTATTTCCATTGTTTGTTTTATTTCAACTTTTCAAATTTTTGTTTTATAATACTAATTATCACTTTGGGAACAAAACAAGATATATCTCCACCAAATTTTGATATTTCTTTTACTAAACTTGATGATAAATATATCCATTTAATATCTGGCATTAAATAAATTGTCTCCATTTGAGGAAACATTTTACGATTTGTTAAAACCATTTGAAACTCGTATTCAAAATCACTTACTGCTCGTAATCCACGTAAGACAATGTTAATATTATTTTTTTTAAGATAATCTACTAATAATCCATTGTGTTTTTCTACCTTAACATTTTGAAGCTTATTTTTTTTTATTACTAAATTTAACATATCAACTCTTTCTTCTACAGAAAAAGTGTATTTTTTAAAAGTGTTGTTTGTTACAAGAACTATAACTTTCTTAAACATTTTTATAGCACGAGTGATTAAGTCTAGATGACCATTTGTTGGTGGGTCAAAACTGCCTGGATAAACCACAGTAAAATTATATTTTTTCATCAGATTTTATTTATAAAAACTAATATTTTTTTTCAAGAAATATCTTTATATAATCTTTTATAATACTGTTTTGCTAATTTTATAGCTTCGGTTTTTGTAGAGATTTTGCCAAGAATCTGTGCTTCTTCTATTAATTTTAAAATTTTACCAACTATAGGACCAGGAGAAATATTCAAATTCTTCATAACATCATATCCATTTATTAGCTTTGGCAATGAAGATTTTGTTTTGTATTCTTTATATTTTTCTAATATTAAATTTTCAAATTTTATAAATTTTTTTATAGGTTGAAAATTTTTGAAATATTTTCTTCTTTCCTCTAAAGGAATAATTTCGTATGACAACCTATCTGCTAAACAAAGTATCAAAAGTAAATACAAAAACTTTTCTGCTTCTCTAAACAACTTTAAGTATGCTCGCTCAGTAAGCGATTTATAATTATTAAACAAACTACCTATCCTCATATGATTTTTTATAATTTCATATGTAAGTTTTATTTCCTCATTACTAAATTTTAAATCTTTTAATATTTTAGAAGAAATCTCTGCTGATTTAATTTCATGATGAAAAAATCTTGCCCTGTTTTTTTCTTTCCTTACAACCAAAGGTTTGGCTATATCGTGAAAAATAGATGCTAACTTTAACAAATAAATATTTTTTTGAACTTCAAAATAAATATCTTTATTATATTTAGGATAATGTTTGTTAATAAAATTAACTATTTTTTCTAACTCTTTATAAGTAAGTTTTGTATGTTGCCACAGCCCTTCCTTATGGAAATAAAATTTTTTAAACTGTTTGTTTTTTCCTTTAACTTTTAAAATTTTTATTTCAGGAATAATCTCTTCTAAAATTTTGTTTCTATCTAACCATTCTAATACATCATAAGAGTTTAAATTAAAAATTTTTTTTATTTCTTCATTAATTCTTTCTTTTGCTACATATTTTAACAACGACTTATATTTTATACAAAAATTTTCTGTGGCTTTATCTATTTTAAATCCATAACAGATAAACCTTGCTGCACGTAAAATTCGTAATGGGTCTTCTTTTATATTATTCTCTTTAACAACATATAAAGTTTTATTTTTAATATCTTTTAAAGCGCGGTTTGTTAAATCTATCAAATTTTTTATTATGATATTTTTATTTTTCGTATGCAAATATTCTACAAAATAACTTAACTTTATACATAAAGTGTTTATTGTAAAGTCTCGTCTAGAAATGTCTTCTTTTAAATTAGTATATGATGAAATATCAATATTTATAACAATTTCAGCATTTCTTATTACAGTACGATAAATTTTGTTCTTTTCATCTAAAATTACAAATGGCAAGTTAAATTTTTGAATGAGATTTTTTAATTTATCTATTTTTAAATTTTCTATAATTATATCAATGTCAAAATATTCTTTATTGTCCAGCAAAAATTTTTTCTCTATTATAATATCTCTTAATATTCCGCCAACAACATATGTATTTTCAAATTTACCATCTATGCTGTGTAAAATTCGTAATAGAATATCTTTATTTGATCTCATAAGATCCGCCTTCATGTAAAACTAAAATATTATCACAAAAATATTCTGCTAAATTTCTGTCATGTGTAATAAATATATATGAAAGTTTAAATTTCTCTTTTAATTCTAAAAAAAAATTTAACATCTGAGCTTGTAAAGAAATATCCAAAGCTGAGAGAGGTTCATCTAAAATTATTATTTTAGGATATAAAGATATAATTAAAAGTATTGCAACGCGCTGTTTTTGTCCACCAGAAAGTTGGTATGGATATGCATCTAAAACTGTCTTTGGTAATTTTGTAATTTCTAACAACTCTTCAATTTTTTGATTTATTATTTTTTTGTTATATTCTAGATTGTTTAATTTAAAATATTGTTTAACTCTTTCTTTTATCAAAAATTTTATTTTATATCTAGGATTAAGCATAGAAAATGAATTTTGAAACAACAACTGTAGTTTAGTAGCAAATTCTTTATAATCATATTCTTTTATATTTTTTCCATCAAGAATTATTTCTCCACTATCAGGCTCTTCTATTCTTGAAACAATTTTTATCAAAGTTGTTTTACCAACACCAGAAGCTCCTAAAACTCCTAATGATGTATTAAACTTTAATACAAAACTTAAATTTTTAAAAATTATTTTTTTATCAATTTCTAGCTGTAATAGATTCGAATAAACAGAATAACTTTTTGACAAGGATTTTACTTCTAAAATATTTTCATCTATCATAATTTTTATATTTTTATTAAGTTAAAATATTTATTCATACAACCAGCACTTAACTTTCTGAGATTCTATTTTAAAGACTTCAGGCTTTAAAGTTTCACATTTTTTTATCTTTTTACTACAACGGTTTAAAAAAATACATTTTTTAAAAATAAAATTTTTATCATATAGATTTATTGGATCATAAGGCAAAGTTGGCAGTTTTTTTCCCTTTTTTGTAGCATCTACATAGCAGGATAATAGAAATTGTGTATAAGGATGAAGTGGATTTTCAAAAACTTGTATTGTTTTTCCAGCTTCTATAATCTCTCCTAAATAAAGTATAAAAATATAATCCACATAATTTTTTATTATACTGATATCATGTGTAATCAAAACTAAAGCTGAAGTTTCTTTATCGACCAAATCTTTTAACATTTTTAATATCGAATCTTTTAAATCAGCATCCAAAGCAGTAGTGGGTTCGTCAGCAATTATAATTTCTGGCTTGTTGGCAATAGCAATAGCTATACATATGCGTTGTATTTGTCCGCCAGAAAGTTGGTGAGGATATTTTTTATAAACTAATTCAGGTTCTTTTAAGTTTACCATTTCTAATAATTTTATTGTACTATTATATACTTCTTTTTTGTTATATTCCTTATGATGGTTTAAAATTACTTCATCAATTTGTTTACCTACAGCTACTACAGGATTTAGCGCATTAAATGGATCTTGAAAAATTATACTTATGTGATTTCCACGAATATGCTTAATTTCATCTTTAGAAAGAAACTTGTGTTGCTTTATAAGCTCATATTTATTTTTTTTGCAACAACCTTTTGTTGAAAAAAACTCTAAGTTGCCTGAATAATCTGTTATTACTTCGTCGTTAAGAAGCAAAATCGTATTTGCTAAAGTAGTTTTTCCACAACCTGATTCACCAACAATAGCAATTTTTTCTTTTTTATGTATATTAATATTAATATCTCTTAATATATAAAAAATTTTTTTGTTTAATTTAAAACTAACATTAAGATTTTCAATTTTTAGTATTGTATTTTCTGTCATTTTTATATTTTTTCTTTTGGGTTGAAAAATATTCTTAATCCTTCTGCTAGCAAATTAAAACTAACCACAGTAATAAAAATAGCAATACCTGGAAATAAAGAAAGCCACCATGCAATATGAATATAATCTTTTCCTGAAGATAAAATATTTCCCCAAGAGGGTTCTGGCGGTTGAATACCTAAACCTAAAAAGGACAATCCTGATTCAGTCAATATTGCTGAACTAATACCTAAACTAAATGATACTATTACAGGTGCTAATATATTTGGTAAAATATGAACAAACAATATCCTAAACGAAGACAATCCAGCAAGTTTTGCTGACAAAACATATTCTAACGATTTTATCCTTAACACTTCTGCACGAACATAACGTGTTAATCCTGGCCATGAAGTTATTCCTATAACTATCATAATGTTGTAGATACTCGGTTTTAAAAAAGCAATTACTAAAATTATTAAAAAAAATGTTGGAAAACACAACATTATGTCCACTAACCGCATTATAAAATCATCTATGAACTTACCATAGTAGCCACTTATAAGTCCTAAAATTGTTCCAATAAAAGTTGCTATACCTACAGAAATAAATCCAACGCTTAATGATACTCTTGATGCATAAATCATTCTTGAAAAAACATCTCTTCCTAATTCGTCAGTACCAAAAAAATTTTTATAAGAAGGTGGTTTAAGACGAGAAGTTAAATTTTGTTCATAAGGATTGTATGGAGAGATGAATTTTGCAAAAAAAGCAATTATTATTAAAACACCTACTATTGTTAAGCCAGCAATCAATGAACTATTTTTTTTCATTTAATTTATACTTTTTATTTATACTTTATTCTTGGATCTATATATACATATATTATATCAGCTAAAAAATTACCTAATAATGTAAGAAAAGCAGTAATAACACTTATTCCCATAATCAAGGGATAATCTCTAGAAACTACAGCTTCATAACCTAACCTTCCCATACCAGGATAAGCAAATATTGTTTCAAAAATAAATCCTCCCCCTATAAGATCTGGCAAAGATAAACCCAAAATTGTTACCACAGCAATTAAAACATTTTTAAACGAATGATAAAATACAATTTTTTTAGTATCACATCCTTTACTTAATGCAAATCTTACATACTCAGAATTAAGTTGTTCTATCATACTCGCACGAACATATCTAGTAAGTCCAGCTAGACCACCAAATGCAGAAATTAATACAGGCAGTAGTAAATGTTTAGCAATGTCTAAAACTTTTTCAAAAAATGTTAAATAATCAAAATTAACACTTCTTAATCCAGAAATTGGCAATACTTTTAATTTTATCCCAAAAAATATCATACATAATATAGCCAGCCAATATTTTGGCATAGAATAACCTAAAAATACAATAAAAGAAATAAATTTATCTAAAAATTTATTTTTATAAATAGAAGATAGAACCCCAAGTAAACAGCCACCAAAAAAAATAATACTCAATGACAAAGTATTCAACATCAATGTTGCAGGTAATCTCTGTAAAATTTTTTCTATGACAGGTTTCTCATCTTTTAAAGAATTACCAAAATCCAACCTAACAAATCTTAAAAACCATTTTATATATCTTATATGTATCGGTCTATCTAACCCATAAAGTTTTAAAATTTTTTGTTTTGCTTCGTAAGAAATTTTTGAAGAAAATTCTAACATATCTTGTGGTTTGCCTGGTGAAATACTTATTATTAAAAATGTTACAAAACTTATCCCAATAAAAGTTATAATTAAATATAACATTTTTTTAAATATTATTTTTACCATCATGATATTTTTTCCCTAAAAATTTTTTATTGCAAGGATAATTTTATAAAAAAACAAATTTTTTTTCTATATGTTGAAACATAAAAATATATTTTTTATTTTAACTAAAAAATTATGAAAATAAAAATTTTGTATTTTTTATTATTTATATCTTTCAATACTGCCTGTGCACAACAATCTCAAAATCAACAAATAAATAATAATCAAACAGAATCTTCTTCTTACAAAGAAATTAAGAAACTTGTAGGAAAGCCGAAATATGTTCGTGGGATACATTTATCTAGCTGGGTTGCAGGATCAGAAAAATATAAAAAACGTTTTGAACCATATCTAGGGAAAGATAAACTAAATACTATTGTAATTGCTATAAAAGAATATGTAGGAGAAGTTTACATAAATGTTTCTGAACTAAAGAAAAAATATAACACTCCCATAATTCCTATTCCTAAACTTGAGCAATATTTAGAAGAACTAAAATCAAAAGATATTTATACAATAGCAAGAATAGTTGTTTTTAAAGATAATTATTTAGCTAAAAACTTTCCACATCTAGCAGTTAAAAATCCCGATGGTACTGTATGGAATGATTATAAAGGGAATTCTTGGGTTTCGCCTTATAATAAAGAAGTTTGGGATTATAACATTGAAGTAGCAAAGAAAGCAATAGAAGTTGGATTTGAAGAGATACAATTTGATTATATTCGTTTTCCTTCAGATGGAAATGTTAAATTGTGTAGATATTCGCAAAAACATACATCAACTACAGCATCAGAAATATTAGTAGAATTTTTAAAATATGCAAAAGAAAAACTTCCTAACACAACTATTTCAATAGATGTTTTTGGTTTAACGCCTTCAGTAGAGCATGATATGGGTATAGGACAAAGATTTATAAAAATGGTAGAAATTATAGATTTTGTCTCTCCAATGATGTATCCTTCACATTATAAAAAAGGCGAATATGGTATTTCTGATCCTAACAAAGAACCATATAGAACTGTATATAAAACTGTTTCTGATGCAAAAAAACTTTTAGCTGAAAAATCATATAAACTTAGACCTTATCTACAAGATTTTTCTCTTGGTTATAAATATGGACTTAATGAAGTTAAAGCACAAATAAAAGCATGTTATGATCAGGGAATATTTGATTGGCTTTTGTGGGATCCTAAATGTAAATATACCTTGGAAATATTTGATGACATAATACAAATTTATCCTGAAAATTATAAAGCTGAAACTTCTACTAAAACGGATTGATTATCACTTATTTACTTAGAAAAATTTTTTCTATTACAAAATATTCAGGACCTTCTGGCTTAAGTATACTTTGGAAAAATGTTATATTTTTGACTTTACTTATTCCAAAAAATTGATTTTTATACTTTTCAAAATAATTTATGATTTCGTTTATACTTTTTATTTTTTTTATTCTTGCTATTGTAAGATGGGATGCAAATTCTTTTTCTTCCTTAAGAAATCCGTATTTTGAAAGATTTTCATTTATTATGTTTGAAAGAAACTTAAGTTTTTCTTCACCTTTTTTTATTCCTATCCATATAACTCTTGGCGATTTTAAATTAGGAAAAAGTCCTAAACCTTCTAAACTTATAAAAAAATCTTCAACATCTTTAGCTATATATTTTAACACATTTTTTACAATTTCAATCTGATTTTCATTAATTTCACCTAAAAATTTTAGTGTAATATGTAAATTTTCTTTTTTTACCCAAGAAATTTTATTTTTATCTATCTCTTGGTATGTTTTAAATATAAAATTGTTTATCTTTTCAATAATATCTTTAGAAATTTCTATTGCTATAAATGTTCTCATGTTACTATTTTTTGTGATGTAGTAAAGATAAAATGTGATTACTTAACATATCAAGTGCTGTGTTTACTGCTTGTTCTTTAACTTCTAACCTTGAACCCAAAAATCTAACACATTTCGTATTAAAAATTTTTCCGTCAAAAATACAAATCCATACTGTGCCTAAGGGTTTATCTTTAGTAGCACCAGTAGGTCCTGCTATGCCTGAGATTGAAATACAATAATCAGCACCTGTAAGCTTTTTAATACCTAAACACATTTCTTTTACTGTTTCTTCAGACACAGCACCATATGTTTCAAGTGTTTCTTTTTTAACATCCAAAAGCTTCATCTTAAGCTGGTTAGAATATACAACTACACCACCTAAAAAATAAAATGAACTTCCAGCAATATTTGTTATTCTATGAGCTAAAAGTCCACCTGTGCAAGATTCTGCTACTGCAAGAGTTTTCTTATTTTTTCCTAAAATAAAACCTACAACTTGTTCTAAAGTTTGTTTATCTTCTGCGTATATCTTGTGTTTTAAATTATGTTCTTCAAAACAATCATAAATTTGTTTTTTTATCAGTTTTAATTCTTCATCAACTTTTAGTTCATCTTCAGAAGTTATTGTAATTTTTAAATCTACAATATTAAGATGTGGCAAAATAGAAAAATTAATATCAGAAGAATATTTTTTTTCTGACTCAATTACTGGTTTTATGATTTCTTCTATTTTAGACTCAGGAATATCACATATATGAAGGACAACTTCTTTTGATACTTTTGTCTGATACTTTTTTAATTCAACAAATACATATTCATCAAACATCTGTTGCAATTCTCTTGGTGGACCAGGAAGTATATAAATTATTTTTTGACCTTTATCTTTTTTAAGTACAATTTTTTCTCCTGGAGCCTGACCTACCTTGTTAAAAATTATTTCTGCACCTTCAATAACATATGCTTGTTTTTTCACAAGTTGTGGTAGTTCTTGCCCTTTATCAATAAAATATCTTACAATATTTTCATAAATTTTTCTAACAAATACAAGCTTTTTATTTAAAAATTTTGCTATAGTTTGTATTGTAATATCATCAACTGTAGAACCTAGCCCTCCAGTAAGAATTATTATATCAGAAGAATCAATATGATATTTAAAAATTTCTGTTAAAACATTTTCGTTATCTGGTAAAACTGAACAAAAATTTATATTTAACCCTAATGAGAAAAGTTTTTTTGAGATATAAAAAAGGTTAGTATTAGATTTTTCTTTTAATAATTCTGTTCCTATTGATATTACTGATATTTTTACCATATTACTTATATTAATATCTTAAACTTTTTATATAATAAATTAATGAACAAACCCTATTTTTGGTATTTTTTGCTCATTATCAACTTTTATTTTGCCAAATTTTTCTTCATATTTTTTGATGTTATCTTCTAAAGCATTAAGAAAACGTTTTATATGCTGAGGTGAAGTTATAATTCTTGCTCTTACTTTAGCTTTTGGTATCTGAGGTTGAATAAAAACAAAATCTAAAATGAATTCATCCGGTGAATGACTTATAATTGCTAAGTTTGAATAAATGCCTTGAGCAGTAATGTCGTCAATCTCAATTTGTATTTGTTGTTCTTTTTTCTCTTGTTGCTCCATATAAAATATCCTCCAATTATATTTTTATCTTTTAAAAAGATATACTATTAACGCTTTTTGTACATATAACCTGTTTTCTGCTTGTTTTAATACTATAGAATTTTTACCATCTAAAACTTCCTCTGCTATTTCTAAACCACGGTTCGCAGGTAAACAATGCATAACTATACAATCTTTTTTTGCTAACGCTAAAAGTTCAGAATTTAGCTGATAAGGTTTAAAAATTTTAATTCTTTTTTTTCTTTCTTTCTCTTGTCCCATTGAAATCCAAACATCAGTATAAACAATATCTGAATCTTTTATTGCTTTTATATCATCTGTTATAACAATATTTTCTTTAAACTTTTCTTTAGGCTGAAATTTCTTTGGTATTATAAAATATGAGTTCATATTAAGAATTTCTGAGATATAAATTAAAGACATAGAAACATTATTTGCATCACCTATGTAAACAAATTTAATCTTGTTTATTTCATCCAAAGAAATTTTTTTAGATTCTATTATCGTCCATATATCTGATATAATCTGACAAGGATGTTCTTTATCACTTAATGCATTTATAACAGGTATCTTTGAATACCTTGTAAATTCTAAAATTGTGTCATGTTTTTTAACTCTTAAAATTAATCCGTCTAAATAACAATTGAAAATGTTAGCAGTATCTTTTATTGTTTCACCACGAGATATCTGTAGTTGTTTTTCGTTTAATTCTATAGGAACAGCACCAAGTTGTTGTATACCAACTTCAAAAGAAATTCTTGTCCTTGTAGAAGGTTTTTCAAAAATTAAACCTATATATTTATTTTTTAATTCTGGAATTAAATCTTTTGTTTTATATTTTGGTACTAAATCATAAATTTCTTTTATTTGTTGTTTAGTTAAATCTTTTATACTTACTAGATTCATATTTAAATTTCCTTTGTGATAAGTCTTGTTAACTTTTTTAAACTAAGTACAATTAATGAACAGATACTTTTTAACTTCTTATTTTTATAAAAAATAGAAAATTATAATTTATATTCATTACCCTAAGGATATCTATATATTTATTTACACACCAATTAATTTAAACAAAATTTTTATAAAAAAAATTTTTTATTGTTTTATAATAACACCTTTATTTATAAAAGGCAAAACTTTAAATTCACAAGTTACAACTTTTCTTAATTTTGTTTCTATTTTTTCTAATAACTCATTGTTTATGTCTGACTTCTTATAAATAGCAACTACAGTTGAACCTGACCCGCTTAACATACAACACAAAGATTTATTTTCTAAACAGATTTCAAAGACTTTCTGCATCCAAGGCATTAATTTTTTTCTATAAGGTTGATGTAAAAAATCTTGTGTCGCAAATTTTAAAAATTCGTATTTCTTAGTAATTAATGAAGAAACTAATAATGCTACATTTGATATATTTTTTACTGCATCTTTGAAAAAAATTTTTTCAGGAAGAATTTTTCTTGCTTCTTTTGTAGAAATTTTCTGTTGTGGTATTATTGTAAGAGCTAAAATATCTGCTGGTAGATTAAGTTTTACAAATTTAACCTTATTTTCAATAACAGAACTTATACATAATCCGCCAAACATACAAGCTACAATATTATCAGGATGTCCTTCAAGTTCTAAAGCAACATCTAACAACTCATTTTCTGACAATGGTTCTCCACATAGAATGTTTCCTGCAATAACCCCTGCAACACAAGCTGAAGCTGAAGAACCTAATCCTCTTTTTATAGGAATATTATTTCTTATATAAATTTCTATCGATGGAATTTGAATTTTTTGTTTATCAAAAATTTTTTTTATTGCTTCATAAAAAATATTATCTTCATTTTCTGATATATATTTGCTATCAACACCTTCAACTGTAATTTTCAATTTTTGTTTATTACTTACTAAGACAATTTCAAATTCGTTATATAATGACAACGACGCAGCTAAACAGTCAAACCCAGGACCTAAATTTGCTGTAGTTGCTGGTGTTTTTATTTTTAGTTTCATAAAAAAATTTTCGTTTTTATAACTTATATTCCTATTTTTGTAGATTCTTTCATTGCACAAAATGAACCACACATTGAACAAACTTTTTTTGTATTACTTAATATTTTATTTCTTTCTTCTTTAAATTTATACTTATCTAAAGTATATTTTTGTTGAAGGCGCCAGTTTAAATTTTTTCTTGCTTTTGACATTTCTAAATCTAAAAAGTCGTCTTTAAACTTTTTTCTTTTTACAATATCTGCAGCGTGTGCTGCAATACGTGCAGCAATAACTCCTTCATATACATCTTGTGGTGTTGGAAGGCGCAAATGTTCTGCTGCTGTAACATAACAAATAAGGTCAGCACCTGCCTTCGCTGCTATTGCTGCACCTATTGCTGAGTTTATATGGTCATATCCAGCTGCAATATCTGTAACAAGTGGGCCTAAAAGATAATATGGTTTTTCATTAGTAAGTTCTTTTTGGAGTTTCACATGGTTTTCTATAGTATTTATTGGCATATGTCCAGGACCTTCTATCATAACTTGGACATCTTCTTTGTTTGCAATATTTGCTAGTTTTGATAATGTTTTTAACTCAGCAATTTGTGCTTCATCATTAGCATCAAATATACTTCCGGGTCTTAACCCATCACCTAAACTTAAAGTAATATTATATTTTTTAGCAATTTTTAATAATCTGTCAAAATGTTCGTATAACGGATTTTCTTTATTATTTTTTAAAATCCATTCTGCTAAAAATGCGCCACCACGACTTACTATACCGCAAATTCTTTTTTGTTTTTTTAAAATTTCCAAATTTTTCTTTGTTAAACCACAATGAATAGTAAAGAAATCAACGCTATCTTCTGCTTGTTTTTCTATCACCTCAAAAATATGTTCTACTGAAATATCACTTATTTTTTTACCTTTTCTTAATACTTCACAAACAACTTGATATATTGGCACAGTTCCTACTGGTAAAGGTGAATGTTGTAAAATAGTTTTTCTTATATAATCAATATCCCCTCCGGTAGATAAATCCATTACCATGTCTGTTTTAGCTTTTATAGCAAAATTCAATTTTTCAAGTTCCAATTTTATATCAACAAGATCTGGTGATGTTCCTATGTTAGCATTAATCTTTGTTTTTAAATTTTTTCCTACAGCAACAGGTTTTCTGTTTGATTTTGTATTTTTTAATACTACAATCTTTCCATCAATAATATTATTTAGAATTTCTTCAACTTCAACTTTTTCATCATTAGAAATTTTTTTTATAAAATTAGGAATTTTATTATTTTTTAATTGTTTTATTATACTCATATTAAATTTTTCCTTTTTAATAAATTTTATTTATATCAAAAATACAGATATAAATTCAACAATTCTTTATATCTACTTTTTAAGATAAGATTTAAAAAACTCTTTTTTAAACATTTCTATTATCTGAGTATTTGTATTTCTATTTATTTCTTCGGGAAGTATACAAGGAAAGATTTTTATATAAACATCTTTTTTTATATTTATGCTTCCTATATCTCTTATTATTTTTCCAACACTTAAAAAATCTGTCTTAACAAATATTGGGACAATGCCAATATTAAAAATTTTTGCAATTTTTATGCCTATACTGCTGAATTTATTTTCTTCTATTTTTAAACTTCTTGTTGCTTGAGGAAAGACAACTAGTGAAACTTTGTCTTTGTATAAAGTTCTATATTTTTTTAAAACTATTTTGAAGTCTTTTCTTGGATTAGTTCTACTTAATACAATAGGATTTAAAAATTTAAGTATTCTACCAAAAATAGGATAATATAATAAGCTTTTTTTTACAATAAAGGTTATTCTTGTATGTCTAGCTAAAACATAACCAAACAATAAGGTTTCCAAAGAACTCATATGGTTGCTTATAAAAATCACTGGATAGGAAATTTTTGATAAATTATTGTTTTCTTCAATTACAACTTTAGTTTTAAGATTTTTTATTATTTCTAAAACTTTTCCTGAATATTTAACGAAATCTTGCCAAAAAAATTTTTTAAATATTAGTTTTAAATATGCTTTAAATATAAGAATAAAAAGACTACAATAAAAATATATCGTAGGGAAAATTTTAGACATTTTTTAAAATTTTAATTTTTCAATTTTTTTAGGATTTAAGTCTCTTATTGCAGATATTGTAGCAATAGCATCAACACCAATTTTTTTTACTAAATCAACATTTTCATCATTTATACCACCAATTGCAACTATAGGAATTTTATTTTTTATAAATTCCTTTACTTTTTTTAATGTGTCAATTCCAACAGGAATATAGTCTGGTTTTGTATTTGTTTTAAATATAGGACCTATAGATATATAATCAACACAGAAATTAAGAGCAATTTTTGCTTGTTCTAGAGAATGAGTAGAATATCCTATTATAAATTTTTTTAATCCTAAATTATTAACTAAATTTCTAACTTCTAAAGGAGATAAATCATCTTGTCCAAGATGAACTCCATGTGATTTTATCAATAACGCAATATCTACTCTATCATCTATAATAAAAAATATATCTTTTGAAGATAAAATTTTTTTTATTTCATAAGCAACTTTATAGAAGAATGAATCAGACTTATATTTTATTCTCAACTGTATAATATTAGGTTTAAATCTTAACAGCTTAGTTACAAATCTTTTATATTTTTTTATTGTATCAAATTCTGGTAAAATACAATACAGTCCCTTGATTAACTCTTTCATCTACAAATTTTTTCAACAACAAATTTTTCTAAATCATAAATTTTGTATCTTAGATTTTTTATTTTTTGAACTTTTTTAGGTTGTATCATCTTTGCAAGCTCTTCTAATACTCGCAATGATTCACTTATACGATGAAAATTAGATATAACTATATGTTTTATATTTTTATATTTTTTTTCCTTGACTTTTTTACCCGGATCTTTGCAACTATTCCTTTGTAAAACACTTTGAGGATAATAATTTATAAATAATCTTGGTATTTTATGTCTAATAATTCTAAGTTTTTTATAAGTTTTTTCATCATTGTAAAGAAATCTTACGATTTCTTCAATAACTCTTAGTCCTTCTGTAGAACGGTTAACACTTGCATCAATTATTCTTAAAATATTTTTATTCATAAAAAATTATTTTTTCGTCGTTAAAATTATTTTAGAAAATTTTATATCCATTTAATGATAAACCATATTGCAGTTTTAATAAATTAACTAAGTTTTTCATCAAAATTGAATTAGTTACAGGACCAACACCGCCAGGTACTGGTGTTATAAATGAAGCTTTTTTAGAAACATTTTCAAAATCAACATCTCCTACAAGTCTCAGCTTAGGATTTTTAGCTTTTTGATCTATGATTTTTTTATCATTACAATTTTTCACATTTACATAGTTTATTCCCACATCTATTATAATAACACCTCTTTTAACCATATTTTCAGTAATTAGTTTAGGCTTACCAACAGCTACTATTAAAACATCGGCTCTTTTTGTATGAAAACTAAGATTATTTGTTGCTATGTGACATACTGTAACTGTAGGTGAAGATAACAAAGATGATAATAACATAAGTAAAACAGGTTTACCCACAATTTCTGAATGTCCTACTATAACAACCTCTTTACTTTTAAGATTAACTTTTGTCTCTTTTAAACATTCTATTATTGATAATGCAGTACAAGGTGCTACTAAAAGTTCTTCTGATGTATAAAATAATTTACCAAGATTTTCTGATGTTATACCTTCCACATCTTTTTTTGGAGAAATTAAATTTTGTATTTTTCTTTTATTTAAATGTTGTGGCAATGGTAAATTTAAAATTATTGCATTGATTTTTTTATCATTGTTTAGATCTAATATTTTTTTTTCAATTTCTTTTTGTGAAATGTTCTCTTTAAAATTAAAAATTTCAATATCAATACCTAAATCGTTACAAATTCTTAACTGGGTATTTAAATAAATTTTAGTAGCAGAATTTTCTCCAACTGTTATTGAAGCAATTTTAGGTATAATTTTAAATTTATTTTTAAATTTTAAGATTTCATCTAAAACTTCATCCTTTATTCTTTTAGCAATATTTTTACCATCAATAATTTGTGTTTTCATGAAAATTATACCTTTGGTTCTATATGCACAATAACATCTTTTATTAAATTATTACTATTTTTTAACAAAGTTTTTACTTCTTCAGCAATATTATGTGCTTGTTCAACTGTTATCTCTTTATCTACTACAATTTCTGTTTCAATAAAATAATGTCTTCCTACTGGATGAATTCTTGTTGAGTACGAACTTTTTACACCTTTTACAGTATTTATCAGATTATTCACTTCTATTTGTAATTTATCAGACGGAACAGTATCCATAATTATAAATATATTATCTTTTAGGATTTCAAATCCCATTTTTAAAATAAATAAAGATATTATAATACTTCCTAAAGGATCCATTATTGGTACAGCAACCCTTGCAAAAATTATTGCTAACAATGCTCCAACAGAAGATAAAGCGTCTGATCTATGGTCATATGCATTAGCTATAATCATAGGAGAATTTAATTTTTTACCAACAAAATATGTATATCTATAAAGTAATTCTTTGACAATTATAGATAAAATAGCAATATAAATTGTAAATTTTTCTGGTATTGTGTCATAATAATGTTTATGAATAATACTATGAATGGCAGAATAGCCTAAAAAAAAGCCTGTTAGAAAAATTAAAAATGATACAAATATAGCAACGATAACTTCTATATTACCATGACCATAAGGATGATTTTTATCAGCAGGTTTTTTAGAAAAATTTAAAGATATATATACAATTATAGTAGCAATACCATCTGATAATGAATGTATAGCATCTGCTATCATTGTTTGACTTTTACCAAATATTCCTGATAAAAATTTAATAATTACTAAAAACAAATTTACTAAAAAACTAATGAGAGTAGAAATTTTATCAGAAAAGAAATTCATAAATATATGATTAGATGTTATTTTTTTGTTAATTAGCTTTTTGATATCTTATTGATAAGTCTATTCATTATCTCTACAAATGGTTTTAAATAATCACCTTTTCTTAATGTTATCTCATGGTAAGGTGTAGTTCCTGTTAACATCTGTGTCACCTCTCTATCTATTCTTTTTAAAGCGCCAATTATTTTGTGCACAAAATATAAACTTATAAAAATACCTATTATTATCAAAACAATACTTTCAACAATTAGTGCATTCCTTACTATTATTTGGGTACTTCTTAAAATTTCCACAATAGTATCAAGTGATAAAGAGACAGAAGTCAATTCTGATTGTTTTGCTAAAAATTTTATTATTTGTGCAGAATGAGATAAGGCAAAATGAATAGTAATCCCTGCTACTATTATAGCAAACAACATCATACCTATTATATATTTAAAATACCAAAATTTTAATTCACCAACTGATAAAAAACTAAGAAATTTTCTTTGTTGTTTTTTTATTTCATTCATATGTTTTTTACTTCCTCCTTTTTTATTATTAAATATAGGTATACAAAAGATTTTTTAAAACCCTAGCTATCAAATTTTCTACATTTTTTGTTGTAAACAAAAATCATAAATAGTGAACTGTTAAATTATATATTTATTTTTTGTAAAAATTTTTTTGTTATTATTTTTGTGTCAGTATAGATTTTTTTTATTCTTTTTTTTATTTCTGAACAAAACTTAGAATCATTTATACTTTTAAGATTTATCAATACATTATATTTTGCAGCAGAAATTCCAGATGATAAAAACAATACGCCACAAGCAATATCAGTTATAAGATTTTTATTCCCAACTTTCAATAATTTGTCAGCTAATATAATACAGTTGTGTGATATTTCAATTATCTCAAATGCTACTAATGTAGAATTTTTTAGTGCTTGTTGAATTTGTTTATTTCTTAATTCTGAATCCAGAAGTGTTGTTTTCGGTAATTTATAAGATTTGTTAACTTCATTATAAGCTTCTATATCTTTATTTATAAGTTGTTCTAGATGATTTTTATATCCAGTAAATTTTTCTATTAACTCTTTTACTTCTTGTTGATACTTTTCATATCCCTTTTTATTCAAAGTAAAATTAGCTACCATTAAAAAACAACTTGCTCCTAAAGATGATACTAATGCTGAAGCAGCACCTCCACCAGGTACTGGTAAGTTTGAAGACAAATCATCTAAAAAGGATTTTATACTTAACTTTAGATAATTCTTTAAAGTATCTGAATATTCAGAAATGTAGTTAATATTATCTTTCATAATTCAGCAAGAGAAAGTAATTGTGGTATTTTATTTATCCATCCCAAAGGCATTATATGAATGCCTTCGCAATATGGTTTTATATCTTTTATAATATTAGCAGCAATTTCTAATCCTTTTTGGCCAGATTTTGTTTTTTCTTTATCTAATTCAAGTTGTTTTATAATACTTTCTGGTATATTTATACCTGGTATATTTTCATTCATAAATTTGGCCATATTAACTGATTTCAAAATAGTAATTCCTGCCATTATTGGAATTTTGCCAAAATTTTTTCTAACTATATTTATAAATTTTATAAATTTTTCAGGATTAAAGACAAGTTGTGTTTGAAAAAATTCTGCTCCAGCATTAATTTTTTTTTCCATTTTAAAAATTTGTGAATCTAAATATTCTGTTTCTGGTGCTACAGCTGCACCTATGCAGAATTTTGGTGGTTCTCCTGAAAGTTTGTTTCCTGCTAAATCATATCCTTGCATTAGATTTTTTACGGTATAGATTAAAGATACAGAATCTAAATCAAAAACGGGTTTTGCATTTTTGTGATCCCCTACTATAGGATGATCTCCAGTTAACAACAACAAATTTTGTATACCAAAAAAAGCAGCGTTAAGTATGTCAGATTGTAATGCAATACGATTTCTATCTCTACAGGTAATCTGGTATATTGGTTCAAAACCATTTTGCTTCAATAAAATACTCATCCCAAGCGAGCCAAATTTCATCACTGATGCTTGGTTGTCAGTAACATTTATTGCATCAATCTTTTCTGTCAAATATTTTTTATATTGTTGTATTAAACTTTCAACTTGCCAACTTTTAGGTGGACCTATTTCTGCTGTTATAACAAATTTTTTGAAAAATATATCTTTTAAAATCATAATTTTTATAAATTTGTTTAAAATTTTCTTGTTAAAATTTCATTTTTTATTTTTTCAAAATTGTTATATTTTTTCAATTTTTCGAAAATTTTTTCCCAAGAACAATCTTTTTTGTTATCAATTTCACACTTACCATTTTTGGCTCCTCCACAAGGTCCGTTTAACAACTCTTTTGGGCATGAAGTTAAAGGACAAATGTTAGCTGTATAATTTAGATAGCAATTCCCACATAAAATACAATCATAATTTTCATCTGCAACAGTTTCAACTCCTTTATATCCTGGAATATGTAAAGTATCACATCCTGTATACACAGGTAAGTTTGAAATTTTATTTGCAGTTTGTACTCCAACACCACAAGAAAATATTAAAATTATATCAGATAGATCTATTGTTTTCTTAAATATCTCGAAATAATTTTTAATATATTCTGGGTTACAAATATAATCTACAATTTTTGTATCAATAATATTTTCTTTTGATAATGAATCTAAGAATTTGGTAATTTCTTCTCTATAAAGAAAAATTTCATTGCATCCTTCGCATATAAAAACAAAAGTTTTTTTATTATTTATTAATTCAAAAATTTCTTCTTGTTTTTTAACTTTTAATACAAACATAATTTTAGAATCTATTTTTTAATTGTTTTATAATTTCTACAATGTAAATTTTAGATGGGCATATATATTCACAACAACCACATTCTATACAATTTTTCATATTTAATCTTTCTAAATTATCCATTTTATTTTCTTGGTAAGAAAACACAAATTCTAAAGGTTCAAGTTCCATTGGGCAAACATCTACACATCTGCCACATTTTATACATTTGTTATATAAGCTATAATTATTTTTTTTAATTAACCCTAAGATACTATTACATCCTTTAATAATAGCAGTATCTAATGTTTTAAGTTCAACCCCCATTATATAACCACTAAATTTTAACAAAAATTTTTCTAAATTAAAATTTTCATTAAAAGAATTTTTTACAATAAAATCTATTGGTGTTCCAATTTTTATGATGTAGTTGCCATATTTTTTTTTAATTTCTTCATCACCAGCAATTGTGACAGTTCTTTCAATAAAAGGAATTCCTTCAACTACTGCTTTATATATTAAATAAACAGTCGATATATTATGTACCAAAATGCCGTATTCTAATGGAATTTTATTCTTAGGTATTTTTAAATTCAACAATTTCTTTATCAAAATTTTTTCAGCACCTTGAGGATATTTTGTTTTCAAAACTTCAATTTTTATTTCTTTTGGCAAAATAGATCTTAATTTCTCAATAGCTTCTATTTTATTATCTTCTATTGCAAAAATAGTATTTTTTATATCTAACAAAAATTTTATGATATTTATTCCCTCAATTATTTCTTTTGTATTTTCTAAAATTGTTCTGTTATCTACATTTATATATGGCTCACATTCAGAAGCGTTGATAATTAAAGTATCAATTTTTTTATTTGAAGACAACTTTACATGTGTAGGAAACATTGCGCCACCAAGTCCAACTATACCTTTTTCAAAAATTATTTCTAAAATTTTTTGTTTATTAAGATTTTTCCAATTATTTTTAGGTTTTATTTTATAATCTTTTAATTCTTTATTATCATTTTCTATGACTATTGCTGGTAAATTTTTTTTGGCTATAGGATGGAAAATTTCTTTTATATCAATTACTTTACCACTTACACTTGAATGAATATTTGCAGAGAGAAATCCGTCAGATTTTGCAATTTTTTGTCCTAAAAAAACATAATCGCCAATCTTTACCAATGGTATTGATGGCTTACCTATATGTTGAGATAAAAAAATTTTTACAATTTGTGGAGATAAAAATTTTTCTGTAGATATATTTTGGGTAATATTTTTATTTTCTTGTGGGTAAACACCGCCACAGAAATCTTTAACACGAATAGCTAAATTTTTTTCTATCAGCTTTTTATTTTCTTCAAACAATAGATTGTTGTATTTTCTTATTAAAACCTTGCTATTAGTTTTATAATTCTTTTCTTTTAAAATATTATAGATTTTTATCCAAACACAATCTTTTTCTTTATCAACTTCACATTTAGCATTTTTTGCACCACCACAAGGTCCGTTTAACAAGCTTTTAGGACATTCAACTATTGGACATATCCCTGAAGTATAATTTAAAAAACATTCTCCGCAAGTTGCACAAAATTTATCATTGTCTAAAGATATTCCGTGATGAAGTGTTTCTGAATTATAACTATATTTTGGTTGTATAGAATTAGAAATAGCAACAATTTCTTTTTCTATTAATTTTGCTATATTTTGTATTCCCAAACCACAACTGAAAACACAAATTTCATATCTTTCATATTTATTAATAATCTCTAAAATTTTTTCTTTGTTTATATATGTACTGCATAAAAAATTTAATTCTATACATTTTTTAATTTTTTTATTTAATCTTTTAAAAATTTCAAATACTGGTTTGCAAGATTGTGAAACTTCTTCTGATGTGTAATTAACAAAACATTTACTACAAACAATAAGGATAAGATCATCTTTTTTTTTAAGAAGAAATTTTAATTCTTGTTCTGGTTTTAAATCAAACTTAGCAAAATTAAGATTCATAAAATTTATAAAAGATTAGTTTTAAAAAAGAAGCAACTAAATAAAGAAATAATTTTAGTCATATTTAATACTAAAAGATTAAATTTTGTTTTATCATATTTAGGGGAAAAAATCAACTTTTAGTAGTATATTAAAAAAAATTGTCTTTGTATAATTATAATTTATATTAGTGCAAAAAAACTTAATTTTTTATTAACAGTGAAAGATTTTAAGTGTATATTTATAATATTTTTTAAAATTACTTTTTTGATAAAATAAAATTCTCAAATAAACTCTAAAGAATAAAAATTTATTACTTCAGCAGTAGCAAATCTAATCTCAGAGAAGATAATTTATTTAAGAAGTTGTATTTTATACTAAAATAATACCAGTCAAAACCTATAACTAATTTGTTTTCACAAAATAAATAACTACTATAAATTAAAACCAAAAATATTTAAATTTTTATTTTGAAAAATTTTTTATGCCTCTAATTTTTCATATCCTAAATTGCCATTTGTGTCATTATAATAAGAAATGCGAATTTCGCTTAAAAAGTACATCCTGAAATATTAATATCTAATTGAAATTTATTATTTAAATTTTTAATATATCCAAAACCATTTGCAAAAATAAATATAGTAAATAATATAAAATTTAAAGGTAAGATAATATTTTTTTACTTTGCATTATATACATTATAACTTTTTTCTTTAGCAATATATATTTTAGTTATTGGAGAATTTTAAAGATAGTTCATAAATATAAAATAATTATTGAAGTTCAAATGTGTTATTTTATCTATTTGATATTTTTGAAAATAATTAACTATATTTCTAAAAACTTATTTATATAAAAAATTAAAATAATCCTATAACTCTACCATTCTCGTCAACATCAACAGTAGTACCTACAGGTAAAGAAGGCAGTCCTGGCATTGTCATTATATCACCACATAAAGGATAAATAAATCCAGCACCTACTGAGGGAAGTATATCTCTTATAGGTAAAACAAAATTTTTAGGCCTTCCTTTTAGTAAAGAATTACAGCTTAAAGAAAGATGTGTTTTTGCCATACATACTGGTAGTTTATCCCAACCAAGTTCTGTGTATAGTTTTATTTTTTCTTCTGCTAAGGATGAATATTCTATATCTTTTGCTCCATAAATTTTTGTTGCTATTGTATAGATTTTTTCTTTTATAGACATATCAAGTGGATATAAAAATTTAAAATTTTTAGGTTTGCTTGATGCTTTTATTACAGCTTTTGCAAGATCTATGCCTCCTTTTGAACCTTTTTGCCATACTTCAGAAACTACAGCATCTTCAGCACCAAATTCTTTTGCTTTTTTTTGAATGAGAGCTAACTCCTTATCTGTGTCAGTAGAAAATCTATTAATAGCCACTACTACAGGTAAACCATACAATAAAACATTTTCAATTTGTTTTTCTAAATTACATAACCCTTCTTCTAAAAGTTGTAAATTTTCTTTTGTTAACTCTTCAGGTAAAGGTTTATTATAAAGAAAATCAATTTTTCCAGAATGTATTTTTAATGCTCTAGTAGTACATACTAAAACTACACAGTCAGCTACAAGATTAGAATATCTACATTTTATATTAAAAAACTTTTCTAATCCACAATCTGCGCCAAAACCACTTTCAGTAATAACATAGTCAGATAAATGTAATGAAATCAAATCTGCAATTATAGAACTATTTCCGTGAGAAATATTAGCAAAAGGTCCTGTATGAATAAAAACAGGTGTGTTCTCAGATGATTGAAGTAAATTTGGTTTTATAGCATTTTTAAGTACAGCTAACATTGCACCTACTACTTTTATATCTTCTGCAGTAACTGGTTTTTTATCTTTTGAAAAACCTAAAACTATTCTACTTAATCTTTCTTTTAAATCTGACAAAGATAAACAAAAAGATAAAATCGACATTATTTCAGAAGATGCGGAAATATCAAAACCTGTCTTCAAAGGGAAAAAATCATTACCTTTTATTTCATTACCTATTAAAACATTTCTTAGAAATCTGTCAGAAACATCCCAAATATATCTCCATAAAATTGATTCTTTATCAACTTCAATTTTTCTTCTATAAATTGCATTCATAAAAAATGACATACACAAATTATGTGCTACCGAAACAGCATAAAAATCGCCTGTGAGATGTATATTAAAATCTTCTTCAGGAATAACTTTTGCTTTACCACCACTTGATGCACCTTTTATGCCAAACAAAGGTCCTAAAGAAGGTTGTCTTATGCAACAAAAGGATTTTTTTGCTAACCTATTTAATGCTAAGGAAAGTCCTATTGTTGTAGTAGTTTTACCTTCACCAAAATTTGTAGGAGTTATAGCTGAGACAACTATATATTTGCCCTTTTTTTCAGAACTTATTCTTTTAAGAATTTCAATCTTTACTTTCGCTTTATAATCTCCATATAATTCTAATTCTTTATCTAAAATACCATATCTTCTTGCAATTTTTTTAATAGGTAATATATTCATAATTTTTCTGAAATTATTCTGTTATAGACCTCAAAATCATATCTACTAAAAAGCACAAATCTTATTTTTTTGACAAATTTCAATTTTGGTGCTAAAATCTTTATTGTTTCAATTACAACATTTGTTGCTTCTTCTATAGGATAACCAAAAGCACCTGTAGAAATAGAAGGAAATGCAACTGAAAAAATTTTATTCTCTTCAGCGATTTTAAGTGAGTTTATATAACAATCTGCCAGAAGTTTTTCTTCAGGTTTATCTATTTTATATCTTGGGCCTAAACAATGAATAACATATTTGTTAGGTAAATTATATGCTTTGGTTATCACAGCTTGGCCAACTTTTATTGGAGCATATTTTGCACATTCTTTCTCAAGCTCAATTCCTGCAGCACAATGTATAGCTCCTGCAACACCACCTCCTGGTTTAAGATATGCATTTGCTGCGTTAACTATTGCTTCAATATCAGGTTGTTTTGTTATATCACCTTGAGTATATTCTATATTTATTTTATGTAAAATTTTTGTTTTCATATTTCTTAGATATTTTTAAATTATTACACTACTAGAATATCTTAAAGATCAAAAATAATATATCCAAAGATTTTATTTACAATAATACCAACCTAGCAATTTCACAAATTTCGTAAATTTAAAAATCAAATATAAATTTTTTATAAAATATTTTTGTTAACAGGTAAACTCTTAATTTCTTTTAATGTTTGTTCTATTTCTTCTTCTGGATGGTCGAAGTCTTCAAGTTCTCCTTCAAAATATTTATCATATGCAGTAATGTCAAAATGCCCATGACCACTAAAGTTAAAAACAATACATTTTTCTTCTTTTTTTTCTTTACATTTTAACGCTTCATCAATTGCTGCCTTTATAGCATGAGATGTTTCAGGCGCAGGTAAGAAACCTTCTGTTTTTGCAAAAATTGTTGCTGCCTCAAATACAGATTTTTGTGGGTATGCAACTGCATCAACTATTTTTTTGTTAACTAAATAACACAATATTGGTGCGTCACCATGATATCTTAAACCACCGGCATGAATTTTTGCTGGTATAAATTTATGTCCTAAGGTATACATTTTTAATAGTGGAGTTAACCCAACAGTATCACCATAATCATACAAATACAATCCTTTAGTTAATGTAGGACACGCAGTAGGTTCTACTGCAAGAAATTGTGTATTTATTTTCCCTTTCAGTTTATCATCAACAAACGGTAATATGAAACCACCAAAATTACTTCCTCCACCAACACATCCTATCAATATATCTGGTTTTTCATCTATAAGATCTAGCTGTTTTTTTGTTTCAAGACCTACGATTGTTTGATGAAGTAAAACATGATTTAAAACACTGCCTAAAGAATATTTTGTATCTTGATGAGTTGCTGCATCTTCAACCGCTTCAGATATTGCTATTCCTAAAGATCCTGGCGAGTTAGGATTTTCTTCTAAAACCTTTCTTCCTGCATCTGTTAAATTTGTTGGGGAAGGATATACTTCAGCACCCCAAATATGCATAAGTGATCTTCTAAAAGGTTTTTGTTCATAACTAACTTTTACCATATAAATCTTACATTTTAAACCAAAAATGTTGCATGCAAACGCTAATGCAGAACCCCATTGTCCTGCTCCTGTCTCTGTAGTTAAGTTTTTTACACCTTCAATTTTATTATAATACGCTTGTGCAACAGCAGTGTTAGGTTTATGACTTCCTGCTGGTGATACACTTTCATTTTTGTAATAAATTCTCGCAGGCGTATTTAGATATTTTTCAAGTTCATATGCACGAACCAAAGGTGTAGGACGCCAAATTTTATAAACTTTTAAAACTTCATCAGGTATAGGAATCCATCTTTGAGAAGAAACTTCTTGTTGAATAAGTCCCATCGGAAATATTGCTAACAAATCTTTAGGTTCAACAGGTTTTTGTGTTATAGGATTTATAGGTGGTGGTAGTTGTTCTGCTAAATCAGCTAAGATATTATACCATTCTTTTGGGATTTCTTGTTCTGACAACAAAATTTTTTTATTTTTATTCATTTATGATAAAAACCTCCTTGTCAAAGAATAAAAAATTTTTTATTTTTTAATAGCTTAAATAATTCTATATTATTTTTTTAATAATTTTATTCTTAACTACAGAAGAAACTTTGTGTTGAAGACCAAAAAGATTTATGAATCCTTCAGAATCTTTTTGGTCATATTCTAACAATCCTTTTGATTCTCTATCAAAAGATGCTAAATTAACATCATACAATGAATATTTAGAACTTCTTGAAACTACAATAATGTTTCCTTTGTATAGTTTAAGTTTAACTTTTCCTGATACATATTTTTGTGTTTCATCAATAAATTTATCCAAGGCTTCCCTTTTTGTTGTAAACCATTCACCATAATATACTATCTTTGCATATTCTAAAGCAATGTATTCTTTATAATGAAATGTTTCGCGATCTAAAACTAAATATTCTAATTCACGATGTGCAAAATATAAAACTGTAGCAGCTGGAGCTTCATAGACACCACGAGATTTTATTCCTACAAGACGGTCTTCTACTATATCTACTCTTCCTATAGCATTTCTTCCTGCAATTTTGTTTAAGGTTTTTATCAATTTTGAGGATCCATCTTTTTTTAGTAATATTTCACCTTCTTTATAAACAATTTTCACAGGTATACCTTTATTAAACTCAATTTCTAAAATTTCATAGTCATCAGGTGCATTCTTAGCTGATACGGTCAAATTAAACATACTATCTTGTGGTTCATTTTGCAAATCTTCTAATATACCGCCCTCATAACTTATATGCCACAAATTTGCATCTGAAGAATATGGTTTTTCTTTTGTTACAGCAACAGGTATTTTATATTTTTTAGCATAATTAATTTCATCTTCGCGAGACTTTATTTCCCATATTCTCCATGGAGCAATAATTTTTGCTTCTGGATACAAACATTTGAAAGCTAACTCAAACCTTACTTGGTCATTACCTTTTCCTGTGGCTCCATGAGATAAAATTTTTGCATTTTCTTTTTTCGCAACTTCTACAACTTTTTTTGCAATTAAAGGTCTTGCTATAGAAGTTCCAAGTAAATATTTACCTTCATAAATAGCATTTGCTTTTAATATCTTAAAAATATACTCATTTACAAACTCTTCTTTTGCATCTATAACATAGACTTTTTTAGCTCCTACAGATAACGCACGATTTTTCATAAGTTCAAAATCTTCATTTTGTCCAACATCTACAATACAAGCTATAATGTCTGAGTTATAATTATTTTTTAACCAGTGAAGAATTACCGAGGTATCAAGACCGCCAGAATACGCTAAAACTATTTTTTGTTTCATACTAAAACTCTCCTAGAAATTAGTAAAAAATTTTTAAATATATTTTATTAAAATTTTAAAAAATAAAAATTATATTCTTTTTGCTTTTTTTGAAATCTTATTATTCAAACATAATCTCAAAACATTTGCTAACACATTTTTAAGCTCTTTTCTTTGCACAACAATATCTACAAATCCGTGTTCAAGCAAAAATTCTGCTGATTGAAATCCTTCAGGAAGTTTCTGTCTTATTGTTTGTTCAATAACTCTTGGTCCTGCAAATCCTATAAGTGCTTTGCTTTCAGCAATATTAATATCACCTAACATAGCAAACGACGCAGTAACACCGCCAGTTGTAGGATCTGTTAATACAGAAATATAAGGTAAACCTGTTTTTTTAAATCTTGCACAAGCAGAAGAAGTCTTTGCCATCTGCATTAACGAAATTACTCCTTCTTGCATTCTTGCACCACCACTTGAAGATACTATAACTATTGGTAGTTTTAACTTTTCTGCTTTTTCAAAACTTAAAGCAACTTTTTCTCCTACAACAGAACCCATACTTCCGCCCATATAGTTAAAATCTAACAAACACAACACAGTTTTTATTCCATCTATTTTACATATTCCAATTATACAGGCTTCTTTCAATTGAGATTTTTTTTCAGAATATTTAATCTTTTGATCGTATTCAGGAAAACCAAGTATATTTTGTGGAGTATAATTTTTAGCAAATTCTTTAAAACTTCCTTTGTCAACAATAAGATCAATTCTTTCTTTAGATGATAATCTAAAAATGTAACCACATTTAGGACAAATTTTGAAATTATCTTGTAATTCTTTTTTAAGCAAAATTTTATTGCATCCTGGGCAATGTTCAAAAATTTCTTTTGGTATTTGTACTATTTTATTCATAAATTTTTCCCTCTTTAATTAGATTATTAACTTGTATAATTTGTATTTTTGCACGTTCAACATATTCCGGGTCACCACTTAATAACAATTCTTCCCACAATTTTAGACTTTTTTCATACATCCCATATTTTTTATATAAATTAGCAATTATAGATTTTACAACATTAGGTGGCTTACCACTTTGGAGTATTTCTTCAAGTTTATCTAACATTTCTTTATATTTCCCACCAACTTTGTAATAAATTGCTTGTTGATATTTTACAATCTCCCAATAATCACTTGAAATTTGTTCTTTTTGAAACTCAAGATTTTTTAATCCTATATTTGCCAAATCTAAAGCTTCTTCTGGACGATCTAAGTTCCATGCTAAGCTTCCTATACCATAAAAATATACAAAACTATACAAAGGGTCTAACAAAACTACTCGTTTTAAATATTTTAAAAGATGCTTATATTTTCCTGGTTTAATTTTTGTAATGTGTTCAAAATGATTAAAACTTTTATAACGATAATTAGTAGAATCAGTAAATTCTTTATATTGATTTTGTAAGATTCCTTTATCTTCTTCTTTAAGCTCTTCAGGTTGCGTACCATAATACTGCAAAAGCTGTATCCATGCGAGATCACTTACAACTTTTCTTAAACCAAATATTATCCCTACACTATCAAGTATAAAATATTTATCTATAAGAATTTTTGTTTCATAAATTTTAGAAAAAGGGCTAACAATAGATTTTATTAACACAGAATTTAAACCAATAACAAAAATTAACAAAATTATTATAATAAAAACTATACTTTTTTCTTTCATAAATCTTTATTTTTAAACACATATATTGTAAGAACAATCATCATAAAATTATAACTAAACCAGTATAAAATTCCTAAACTAAAATTTATCTTAGACACAAAATAATATGAATCAAAATAATCTTTTATATTAAAATACTGAAAATTGGGTATGATATAAAGTATTATCTTAAAAACTGTTCGTAAAATTGATGATGTAATTTTATTTATTATAAAATTTATTTCTGAAGTAAAATGTCCTACTATCCATAATAATAAAGATGTTACAACAGCACCTGTTTGAGAAGTCATTGTAATTATCATAAATAATGATATAGAACTTATCAAACCTATTTTTAAAAATGTTGTAAACAAAGTTAAAAAATATCTGCTGTCAATATACCATTTTAAAATTTTGATAAAAATAATATGAATAAAAGACATAATTATCAGATTAAATAGTGTTATACTTATTAATCCTAAATATTTGCTTAATATATATTGCCCTCTGGAAATCGGTTTAGATAAGGCAAGGTAAATACTTTTTGTATCGATATCTTGTAATAATAATCCTGCTGAGTTTAACAATATAACTACTAAACAAAAAAGTTCTATCATTGCAATACCTGTATTTACTAAAATTCTCTGTGGTTGTTCAAATCCACTTAAACCTGTAAGTAAAAGTGATACAAAGATCATCAAAATACTGAAAATGCTAAGAATTAAATATATTTTCGTTTTAATATTTTCTTTTATAGAAAAAACCACTAATGAAAAAATTGTTTTCATATTTTCATAAATGTAGTTTTATATCTTTCTTGATAGGTATAAAATTAAAAATCCAAAAAAATATGTTGACAAAATATTTAGCCCAAAAGAAGCAAAAGAAAAATGTTTAGACTTAATTTTCAAAATTATAAATAATGGAAACATTAAATAAGACAAAAATAAAAACTTATCTGGTAAAAGAAAAAGTAACATAGTTATTAACCTTAAAAAGATATAATGATTTTTTTTATTAAAATTTCTATATGCCAATTCTTTGCTATATAACATAATCTCCAAATATAAAATTAAGACACTTGTAAAATGTGTTCCCAAAACAAATAAACATAAGATAATAACTATAGGTTCTAATTCAAAATTTTCATAAGGTGAAAATGCAAATAAAAATACTATGTGAATTACTTGGTCCCATAAAAAAAATAAAAGATTATCATTAACCTTGTAATGTCTTACATTATAAGAGCGATATTCATCTTCTAAAATATGTAACAAAAAAAGTAAAAATAAACATATCCATCCACTAATTTTCAAAGGATAAGAAATCCAAACTTTATTAATTTCTGAAAAAGTAAAAATTAAAGATAAAATAAAAAATATTAATGAATGTGCGATAACTCCAAAAAAATTATCTTTTTTCCATTTAGCAATAAAATCTGTTTGCAAGGTAAAATCCGCTAAAAGATGTGCTAATAATAATCTAAAAAAAATTTTCATAATTTTTTTATTTATAAAATTTTAAAAACACAACTCAATATTTTAAAAATATTACCAATAATAACAAAAATCACCTACTTTAAAAATCTCAATTTCTTTCTCTTTACCACGAAGTTTTATTTTACCTAAAGAATAAATAGGTATTTTATTGCTAATTTTTTGGTATACTTTCTGATATACAAATTCTGAAATTATTATAGGAGAGTTATATTCTTTTGTTAAATCCTGAAGTCTAGATGCAATATTTACTGTATCCCCTACTGCTGTGTACTCCATAAGCTTTGATGAACCAATATTGCCAACAATTGCTTCTCCAGTATTTATTCCTACACCAATTTGTAACTTAAAATCTTTTCCCAAACAATTATTAAGTTCTTCTATTTTAGAAAACATATCTAAAACACAACTTAAAGCTAAAAATTCGTGTTGGGGTTGTTGCAATGGAGCATTCCAAAAAAACATAATTGAATCCCCAATATACTTATCAACAGTTCCATTGTATTTAAATATCAAACTATTCATAACTTCAAAATATTGATTCAAAAATTCAACTACATTTTCTGGCGACATTTTTTCAGAAATAGTAGTAAATTTTCTTATATCTGTAAACACAACCGTTATAATTCTTTTTTCTCCTCCTAAAGATAATAAACTACTTTTTGGATTATTAAGTAATTCTTCCATAATATAAGGATTAATATATTTTGAGAATGTTTTTTTGATAAGTTTCTTTTCTTGTTGTTCAAACAGCAATTTATATAGTATGCTACCAAAACCTATAAAAAATACTGAAGATAAATAAGGTGTTATCTCTAAAATTATATTATTTAAAAACAAAAGATACGAAACAAAAAAACATCCTAAGTTTAAAAAGATAATAAAAAATGTTGTAGCAACAGGATGTATTTTATAGAAAATATATCCTAAAATTAAACTTAACAATGTAATTAACAAAATATTATGTGTTTTATTTAATTTTTTTTGGAGATAAGAATTTGAAAGTAAATTTTCAATAACAGTAGCATGTATTTCCACACCTGGATATGATTCTACAAAAGGTATTGGATAATGGTCATACAATCCAGTTGCAGTAGAACCGATTAATACTATCTTATCTTTTAACCATGAATGAGGAATTATATTTTCATAAACAGAAACAAAAGAATATTTTTTAAAAGTAGAAGTAATTTTTTTATTTTTGACATCTACAAATTCTGATGGCCCATAAAAATTTATATATATACTTTTAGGAATATTTATATCTTCGTTGTTTAGGTAAGTTTTAACAATAACATAATCAAATGAATAATAATATTTTTCATTATAAAATTTAATAAGATCTATTTTTCTTACAACACCATCATTATCAGGTTCTACATTTGCAAAACCTATTTTAGCTGAATTATATATCTGTTCTATAGGAACAATATATTTTTCAGTTATAATTTTTTTAATAACATTTTCTACAAGAATATTTTCATAAATTTTTTCAAAATGTGATGCAACTATACAACTGCCCTTTTTTAGTGCTTCAGATAATAATTCATCTGATATTTTATTACTTTCTTCAGGAAAAATAATGTCCAACCCAACAATTTTTGCTCCTGCTTTAAACAAATTTTCTACTGTTTTTGCTAAAATTTTTCTATCCCATGGCCACCTACCTAAAACTTCTAACGATTCCTGATCTATCTTTACAATTATTACTCTATCTTTGGGTTTTATTGCTCCTCTTATTTTAAATCTTAAATCATAAATTATATTTTCCAAAGGAAGATAAAAATTAGTAAATATATATAGAGAAGAGTTAAAAATTACAAAAATAAAAATACATAAACTCCATAATGAAAATTTTTTATTCATTTAAAAATTCCTATTTCATAAATCTCTGTTTTAACAATATTGTTATCAACATCTTCAGCTTGAATATAAAATCTATAAACTCCTTTATATGTAATCTTTTGCGTAGTATAACTATATAAACCTGTTTTTTTATCTCCAGCAATTAATAACATAGAATATTTTTTTTCTTGATTTGATTTAGGAAGTATTTCTACAAAATCAACATTTTTTACACCTCTGTCATCTTCAATTTCTACAAGAATTGTATTCGTCATTTTGTATTTTATATTAGGTTTTTTTGTTAAACTTATTTTTGGTGGTGAATCTGAAATAAAAAAACTCCCTAAATTTCTAGTATCTTTTTTTTCATTGATATTTGTAATTACTTGAATATAGTAGATTCCTAAAGAAATATCTTTAGGTATTTCAAACTGAATAAATTTTTCATATATTTGGCTAGGAGCAACAGAAAATTTATAATTTTGTGTAGAGATTATATTATCAAAAGAATCCTTTAGATAGAAATTTGTCTCTGCTTTATAAGAAAGATTTTTATTTTTATTAATTAGATAATACCGAAAGTTTAATTTATCAGCTAAGAAATATTTATTTTTTATTTCTTCAGTTGAAACATAAATTTCAAAATCAGGTTTTTCTTTTAAAGCAATAATTTTTTCTTTTTCTTCAACAACTTTTGTTTTTTCAACAGAAACTGTAGGTATAATAAGTTGCGATTTTACTTCTTTAACTGAAAAAGTAGAAATGTTTAAATTAGTTTGTATTTCTTGTTTTGAGTTTATTTTTTTTTCTTTGATTGAAACAAGTTGAAAAATTTTTTCAATTTGTTTTTTACTTAAAACTTTAAAACTTTTTGCTTTTCTTGTAGGTAAAATCTCTTCTATAGAAACATAAAATTTAGAATATCTATGTCTTATGTCTTCTACTTTAATGATATGTTCATTATTATATTTTTGTCCTTTTTTAAGAATTAAAGTATATTCAGGAAGAATAAATTTTTTTTGTTTTTTTTCTTTGAAATAAAATTTTATTTTATTTACAGAATCTTTAAGAGGGATAAATTCAAAAGGTATGTTTATTGTTGATGTTGAGATTTTTATATTTTTTTCTAATATAAAAATTTTTACTGTAAGATATTTTGACTTTATGAAAACATATATTAAAAGTAAAATAAAAACTCCTAAGAATAATTTATAATATTTCATCAAATTTTTGTTTTATATTTCTTAAAAGATATTTTATTGAACACAAATGTTTAACTCTTTCTGGCTTTATATATTTAGTCAACATTTTATCTTTAACACATAATTCTATAAAATCTTTTTTATCAAGAATTGCTTTATGTGCTATAGACTGAACAATTTGATATGCTTGTATTCTTGTTAATCCTTGTTTTATAAGTTCAGATAGTAAAGTTTGAGAGTAAAAAGTATTGTATGATTTAGACAAATTATACAACATATTTTGCGGATAAACTACTATATTTTTTATGATATGAGTGAACCTATATAATATATAATCGGTAGCAATACTTATATCTGGTAAAATTATTCTTTCAGCAGAAGAATGCGAAATATCTCGTTCATGCCATAAAGCAACATTTTCGAAACTTACATTAGCATATCCCCGGATAAGCCGTGCTAAACCACATATATTTTCTGAACCTACAGGATTTCTTTTATGTGGCATAGCAGAGGAACCTTTCTGTCCTTTAGTAAACTCTTCTTCTACCTCCATTACTTCTGACCTTTGCAAGTGCCTTATTTCTGTAGCAAATCGTTCTAAAGAAGCTGCTATATTTGCTAAAGCTGTTGAATAATACACATATCTATACCTTGGCACAACCTGTGTTGAAACAGGTTCAGAATTAAGTCCTAATTTTTTTAATACTTTTTTTTCAATATCAACAGATAATTGTGAATAGGTTCCTACAACACCTGAAATTTTTCCTACACTTACTATATATTTTACATATTTTAACATGTTCAAATGTTGCAACATTTCGTGATACCATCCAGCAAGTTTGTATCCAAAAGTTATCGGTTCTGCATGCATACCATGTGTTCTACCGATCATTACAATATCTTTATATTTTTTTATTTGTTTTTTAAGTATACTTAACAATATTTCTAACTTTTTTATTATTAATTCACAACTTAATTTAAGCTGTATTGCAGTTGCTGTATCTAAAACATCAGACGAAGTTAAACCAAAATGTATCCATCTTGCAGCATCACAACCTACTGACTCGCTCAACTGGTCAACAAAAGCTGCTATATCATGCTTTGTAATCTTCTCAATTTCTTTAATTCGATTAATATCAAGTTTTATTTTATTTCTTATTTCTTCAAAATCTTTTTTAGGAATAATTTTTCTTTCTGACAAAACTTCTAAAACAGCAACTTCAATATTTAACATAATATTAAACCTTTTTTCTTCACACCATATATTAGACATTTCAGCTAAAGAATATCTTGCTATCATAACACCTCCTAACCAAATTCTAGAATTTAGATTCTTTGTAGTTGATTTCTAAAAAATTCAATTAAGATTTAAATATAATTAAGATCTTAGCTTTTTCTATTAATAATTAAAAAGCTAAAATAAATTATATTTTAAATAAAAATTTAATTATTTATTTTTATTTTTTAATTGTAAATCTTCACCTGTTTTTTCTTTATATGCAGCAATAACTTTTTGTTCTATCTGTTGTCTTAACTGGGTTGTTATAGGATGAGCAATATCTTTGTGTGTTCCATCATTTGTTTTTCTAGAAGGCATAAAAACTTTTACACCATCTTGAAAGGCTACTATTCGTAAATTATGCACTACAAACTCGTTATCCAGTGTTATTGTAGCATAAGCTTTTACTTTTTTTTCTTTTTGTGGATAGATTTTTACTTCTGTGACTTGCATCTATATTATCCTCCTGACTTTTTAAATTTATTATCACAAACGAAGTATATCAATAAAATGCATCAACACTTCTTTTGTGATATTATTTTTAACACAAGCTTTTAGCAAGAAATATCTTGTAATCAGTTAATAAATTTTTGATTTTTTTATAAAACTTATAAGCTTCAGATTTATCCAAAAATACTCCAAACACCGTAGAACCAGAACCGCTCATAGAAACATTTCTTACACCTAAATTTATCATTGTATCTTTTAAATATCTGATTTCAGACAATAATTCTTCTGCTGGAAACTCCAAATCGTTATATAACAAAGAATATATATCTAAATTTTTTACATATTCTAAAATTTTTTTCTTATTATATTTATCTTTAAGAATCTTTATTCTACTTAGTATTTCATCATATTTTTGATAAACTTTTTTTGTTTGTAATTCTTTATTAGGATAAATCAAAACAAACCACAAAGGATTATTTTTCCATGGAGGATTTTCAATCTTAGTAATTCTTTCTCCAGTAGACTCTACTAAACATAAACCTTTATAAAAAAAATAGGGTATATCCCTACCTAAATATTTACAAAATTCAATTAATTTTTCCTTTACAATTTTTATATTTAATATTTCAACTAAAGATTCAACAACTGTTGCTGTATCAGAAGATGCTCCTCCTAAACCACTACCTAAAGGAATATTTTTTTCAATATATATTTTAAATCCACTTTTTAAATTATACTTCTTTTTAAATAATTCTACAACCTTATAACATAAATTTTTTTTACCTCTTATATGTTCAATATTAGAATCAACGATAATTTCGTCTTTATCAATAACTGAAATATTTATTTTATCATATAATGAGATTGTTTGAAATAAAGAGATTAAGTTGTGATATCCATCTTTTCTTTTAGAAGTTATTTTTAAGAAAAGATTAACTTTTGCAGGAGCTAATTTTTGCATCTGTTTTTTATACTTTTTAACTTTTTTATTACCTTTATATTTCTAGGATTTAATTTCAAACTTTTATTATAATATTCTATAGCTTCGTCATATTTTTCAAGTTTAACTTTAACATCACCAATATGCTCATATATAATTGAATCCTCATGAGCTTCTGCTGCTTTTAGAAGTAATTCTTCGGCTTCTTTGTACCGATTTTTTTTATAATAAATCCAACCTAAGGAATCTATGTATGCATAATTTGTTGGCTCAAATTGTAAAGCTTTGGTTATTAATTCTTCTGCCTTATCTAAATTAATATTTCTTTCTGCATAAAGATAACCTAGATAATTCATTGCTTCATGATCTTGTGGATTTTCTTCTATTGCCTTTGATAGATATTTTTCTGCTATGTTGAAATTTTTCATCTGGTCATAACAAATACCTAAATAAAAATTTAACTTATTAAAATAATCAGATTTTTCGTTTTCAAAAGTATGTAAAATTTTTGCTGCTTTTTTGTAATTTTTTGTATCTATGTATAAATAAGACAACATTATTCTTGCTTTATAAGAATTAAATTTTTTTTCTACAAACTTTAATATTTTTTCTGCTTTTTTATAATTTTTTAAAGAATAGTAATAATATCCTAATTTTAAATATGGTAATTCTTCATTTTGTGTCTTATTAGTTCTAATATATTTTTCCATATATTTTGATGATTTTTCAAAATCTTTTTTGTATTCAAAAAATAGTGAAATTAAAAGGTTATACTCAGGCAAAAATTTTTCTTTTGGTGCCGAAATAAGTTTTTTTATGTATTCTTCTGCTTGTTGATAAGATTCTTCAGATAGTAATAAATATACAAAGTTAGCTATACTTTCATAATCTCCTTCATCATTATAAATTATATCTTTATAAAATTTTTTTATCTCTTTATTTTCTTCTGTAATGTTAACAAAATCTGTAGAAGAAATAAGTAAATTTGACAACAACAACTTTGCAGTATAATTATTTGGCTGTACCTCAACAATTTTTTTAAAAATTTTTATTGCTTCATCTTTATTACCTAATTTATATTCTGCAATACCTAATTGGAATAAAGCTTCTGTATCACCAGGATTATTTTTTAAATATTTTTTATAATATTCTGCTGACTTCTTAGTATCAGAAGAAAAGTTTAACTTTGCCAATGTTAGTATTACATCTGAATCATCCGGTTTTAAAACATAGAGTTTTTCATACACCATTTTAGATAAATCTTTTTCGCCATATATAAATAACAAATTTGCTATGTCTATTAGTTCTTTTGGATCTGTAATATTTTTTTCAATATTTTTGATGCTATCCTTTATTTTATTTCTATCTTGTGTTATTATGTACAAATATATCAACTGACGAAATACATCTTTTGATTCAGGATCCAACTTTATTACTTCTTCAAACTTTTTTATTGCTGATTGATAATCGTTTTTATATAAATAAATTAATCCTTCAGTATAAATATAATATGACTTTTTAAATGCAAAACATTTAAAATGTGTTAAAAACAAAAAACAAAAAATTAAAAAAATTTTTTTCATAATTTTAAATTTTATTTTACAAAATTTGTTAATTCTAAAATATTTTCAATTTTTACAGTTATAGTATCTCCTTTTTTCATAGGTCCTACACCTGGCGGTGTACCTAAAGAAATCACATCTTGTGGATATAATGTCATAATTTTTGAGATAAAACTTAATACATAATCTACAGAAAAAATCATATTTTTAGTGTTAGAATTTTGCACAATTTTACCATTTAATATAGTTTTGATAGTTAAATTTTCTATGTCTATACCTGCTAAAATATAAGGACCAATTGGTGCAAAAGTATCAAAAGATTTTGCTCGTGTCCACTGAATATCTTTCTTTTGTAAATCTCTTGCAGTAACATCGTTAAAACAAGTATAACCTAAAATATAATTTTTAGCTTCTTTAATAGAAATGTTTTTTGCTTGTTTTTTAATTACAACTGCAACCTCACCTTCATAATCAAGTTGTTTTACAAAATTTGGATATATTATATTTTCTTTATGAGCAATTATTGAGGATGATGGTTTTATAAAAATAATCGGTTCTTTAGGAATTTTCATTTTAAGTTCTTTAGCATGATCTTTATAATTTAAACCTAAACAAATTATTTTTGTTGGTTTAGTTGGAGTTAAAAATTTGATATTATTGTTTAATTTGTAGTTTCTTTTTGATACATAATAATTATCTACAAAATACGAAGGTGAGATTTTTTTAAAGGTTTTATCGTCATTAATAATAGCATAAACTTCTTTTCTGCCACATAATAATCTTGCATATTTAATCATTATTAATATAACTTATTTCTTAAAAAATTTAAATTCCTAGCACATCAAACATACTATATAAACCAGGATTTTTTCCTACAATCCATTTTGCAGCAATTAACGAACCTTTTGCAAAAGTATCTCTTGAAGTAGCTGTGTGCTTTAGTTCTAACTTTTCACCCTCGGTAGAATAAATCAAAATATGTTCTCCCACAATATCACCACAACGAATGACACTTACACCAACTTCATTCTTATTTCTTTCTGCCAAAATACCATTTCTGCCAAAAACAAAATTTGTCTCTGGCCTTATAGTTTTTATTATTTGCATAATTTTTTTTGCTGTTCCTGAAGGAGCATCTTTCTTCTTACTATGGTGTATTTCCAAAATTTCTATATCATAATCTTTATTTGCAAAAATTTTTGTTACAAAATCTACAAGTTTAAATAAAAGATTAACTCCTAAACTCATATTAGGTGAAAAAACTATTGGTATTTTTTTAGAAATATTATCTATATTTTTTATTTGTTCTTCATTATGGCCAGTAGTACCAATAACTACAGGTTTTTTATATTTTCTACATATATCTAAAACATTAATTGTCCCTTCAGGAGAGGAAAAATCTATAACTACATCTGATAAATCAATGTGTTTTTCTATATTATTTGTTACTTTATAAAACTTTGAAAGAATATTAATATCTTTTTCTTCTAAATCTACTAATCCTGTTATTTCTAACTCTTTATCCTGCAAAGCAACCTCAATAATTCTTTTACCCATCTTTCCTAATGCACCATTTATTATTATTTTTATCATAAAAAACCAAACCACCTTATATTTTTAATACAAAATTTTTATTGAAATCACAATATGATAAAAATAAATTTATGATAAGTTTTTAACTTTCTTTATAGTCAGCATCAATTACTTCACCTTTGTCATTTTTACTTGATTGACTATCAGTTGATTGCGAAGTATTGTTAGCACTACTAGAAGTATATCCTTGAGTAGATGATTGTTGTTGTGATTTTTGTTGAGCTTCTTTATACACCACCTCGCCTAATTTATGAGATTTTCTAATTAACTCATCTTTTGCTCTTCTTATTTCATTAATATCTTCAGATTTTAACTTTTCTTTTGCTTCATTTAATGCACGTTCTATCTCAAGACGTTCTTCCTGTGTAAGTTTATCTCCATATTCTCTTAACGATTTTTCAGTTGTATATATTATACCATCAAGATTATTTCTTTCTTCAATAAGTTCTTTACGTTTTTTATCTTCTTCTGCAAACCGTTCAGCTTCTTTTATCATTTTGTCAATTTCTTCTTTTGAGAGTTTCTGGGGTGCAGTTATACGAATTGATTGTTCTTTTCCTGTACCTAAATCTTTTGCAGAAACATGTAATATACCATTTTCGTCAATATCAAAAGTAACTTCAATTCTTGGTACACCACGAGGTGCAGGCGGAATACCTTCCAGAAAAAATTTTCCTAAAGAAGTATTGTCTTTTGCTAAAGGACGTTCTCCTTGCAAAACATGAACCTCTACCGAAGTTTGATTATCAGTAGCAGTTGTAAATATTTCTGACCTTTTTGTAGGAATTGTTGTGTTTCTTTCAATCAATTTTGTAAACACACCACCTAATGTTTCAACTCCCAAAGATAAAGGAGTGACATCTAAATGCACAATATCCTTAACTTCACCACCAATAATGCCTGCTTCAATTGCAGCACCTAATGCTACACATTCCATAGGATCAATACCACGTTCTACTTTCCTACCAATATAATCTTCTAAAAATTTTATCACTATAGGCATTCTTGTAGGCCCTCCTACGGGAATTATTCTTGTAATATCTTTTATTGAATTTATTCCACTTGTAGATTTTGATTTGGCATCTTCAATTGCTTGATCAATAGACTTTGCACATCTTTCAACTATAGGTTTGACAAGTTGTTCAAGTGTAGCACGGGTAATCTTCATAGTTAAATGTTTAGGACCTGAAGCATCTGCTGTAATAAACGGTAAGTTTATATCTGTTTCAAGAACACTTGAAAGTTCAATTTTAGCTTTTTCAGCAGCTTCCCTTATTCTTTGCATTGCCATTTTATCATTTCTTAATTCAATACCGGTTTCTTTTCTAAACTGTTCAACTATATATTCTATCAATGCGTTATCCATATCAGTACCACCAAGTTGTGTATCACCAGCAGTAGATATTACATCAAAACTTTTCGCACCAGAAACTTCCCAAAATCTCATTATTGTAACATCTAATGTTCCTCCACCTAAGTCAAAAACTAAAATTTTTTCTTCATGAGCAGCTTTGTCTATACCATAAGCAAGACATGCAGCAGTCGGTTCGTTTATAATTCTTACAACTTCAAGTCCAGCAATAGCACCAGCATCTTTTGTCGCCTGTCTTTGATTATCATTAAAATATGCTGGAACAGTTATTACTGCTTTTTCTACTTTATCTCCTAGGAAAGCTTCAGCATCGCGCTTGATTTTTTGTAGCAAAAATGCTGAAAGTTGTTGTGGAGTATATTCCTTAGAGTAGATTTTATACTTATAATCTGTTCCCATCTTGCGTTTAAACGCATAAACAGTACCTTCAGGATTAGATACTGCCTGTCTTCTTGCAGGTTCTCCTACTAAAAGTTGGCCATCTCTTGTAAATGCTACATATGACGGAAATGCTTTACCACCAATTGTAGTGCCTTCTGCTGCAGGAATTATTGTGGGTTTACCTCCTTCCAACACTGCAGCAGCAGAGTTTGAGGTTCCTAAATCAATACCTATAATTTTTGCCATAGTTTTTAACCTCCTAATAAAAGATTTTTTAGTTGCTTTAACCTAATTATCCTTTCAGTTTTTCACTTTTTTCATTTTAAATTCTGCTTAAGAATTAATTTCTTCCTATTCATTAGATGTAGAAAAAGTATCGTTAGTTTCAATTTTTTCATCTTTCATTTCATCTTTAAGTCCAATTTTATTTTTTACAACCTTAACTTTTGCAGGCCTTAACACATACTCACCATCCTCATCTTTAATTACATATCCTGACGACACAACCTCTATTATTGTTCCTTCTTCTTTATCATCATTTTCTTCATACTCTACAACTTCATTATATAAATGGTCAAATTTTTTATTTAAACAATCAATTTTTTCAATATTTTCTTTAACAAAAAAGTTTTCAAATTCTTTATATAAAAGTTTAATCCCTTCTGTTATTTGGCTAAGTTCAGAATTTACATTATTTTGCTTCTCTATATTTTTTATGCTTTCAACTGCATAAGAAAACATTTCGTATAAAGAAATAATTTTTTCTAATACATCAACTTTGCCTAAAAAAAATTTTTTTTGTTTTTCTTTTTCAGTTCTTTTCCTGAAATTATCAAACTCTGCTTTTAATGAAAGTATCTGTTTATATAAATCCTTATTTTTATTCTCTAAATCAGAAATGAGTTTTTTTTGTTCTTCTATAATTTTATTTTTTTCATCAATAGATTGTTTTAACAATTCTTGTTCATTAATTTTTTCTTCACGGGATAAATTTAAAACTTCTTCAACCTCATTATTAGATTTTTTGCTCATAGTTAAATCCTTTAGAAAAATATATCTATTAAATTTTTAGATATAACATTATTCTATTTGGTTTCAGAAAAATCTAAAATTTTTACTGCTTCAATAGCTACTTTTATTGCTTCTTTTATGCCTACTTTTTTTACAATAGGTTTATTAAAACAAGTTGACCCTATAATTGCTAGTACTTCGCCTACCTTAAGCTTTCTTATACTTCCTATAACAAAAAGTGCTGATGATTCCATAGATGTTGCCAAAACATTACTTCTTTGCCATACTTTCCATAATGTCTCGTTATATTCTTTCAAAGGTAAAAAAAATTTATAAGAAAAATTTTCTGTATAAAAGGCATCTTTACAATGAACAATCCCTGTATGATAGTTAAAATTTAATTTTTTAGCAGCATTAACCAAAGAATTTACAACATCTATATCTGCAACTGCAGGATAAGATAATGGCACATATTGTCTTGAAGTACCTTCTTCTCTTACTGATGCTGTTGTAATAACTAAATCTCCTATTTTAACATCTCTTTGTAAAGAACCAGCAGTACCTACACGAATAAAAACTTCTCCACCAATATTAGCTAATTCTTCAATACAAATTGCAGCAGATGGACATCCAATCCCAGTAGATGTTGTTGAAACTTTTATCTTTTTTCCGTTAAAACCAGTAATATACCCTCTAAAAGTTCTAAATTCTCTATTAAAAGCAACTTCTTCTGCTTTATCAAAAAATTCTGCAATTAACTGTGTCCTTTGAGGATCTCCAGGAAGTAAAATATATTTTCCTATATCACCATTTTTTAAACCAATATGATATTGTAAATTTTTCTTCATAGTTATTTAGTTAAATTATTTATTTTATTGCTGTGATTGTTGTTAGTGTTATTGATTTTGTTGTTTTTGTGATATCTTTTTTCTTTTTAACCTTTGTTTCCATTTTCTTTGTATCTCAATTTTTCTTCGTTTTTGTTTACTTTTACATCTATGTGTCACAATTTTTCCACCTCCTTTATTAAAGTGTTATATGTATTATCTAAACTCTCAGGGATAACTTTTGTTTTCCCCATAATAGGCAAAAAATTTGTATCTCCGAACCATCGTGGAACAATATGAATATGAAGATGTTTTTCTACACCAGCACCTGCTGCTTTGCCTAAATTAATTCCTATGTTGCATCCATCAATATTGTGTGTAATTTTAAGAATTTTCACCATCTTACGAGTTAAATCAAAAAGTTCGTACAGCTCTTCAGAAGACAAATCATTCAAATTATCTATATGTCTATATGGTGCCACCATCAAATGTGCGTTTGTATAAGGATAAATATTTAACATTACAAAACTATACTCACCTCTATACAAAACATAATTTTTTTTATCATTTTTTGACTTTATTTTATCACAAAAAATACACCCCTTTTTTTTCTTACATTGTTTCACAAACTTTATTCTCCACGGTGCAAATAAAATATTCATAAAAATCAACTGTAAATTTTTAATTTCTTAACCTTATCTTTTTTAACCCAACCTTGAATTTTATCCTGTGGCAAATATACTGCAAAATAATCATCTTTTTCTGATAAAACAACAACTTTTTTAGCTTCATACAAATCTACAGATCTCACAAATTCATTTTCTTCCGGAGCAGATAACAAATGTGTTGTTTCAACAATAATACCTATATTTTTAGTTTCTTTTGTATAACTTATTAAAGACAAATATGAAAAAATTACAAAAAACACTAAAGAAAATCTTTTAATCCAACTTATAACGCCAGAAGTGATAAAATTTTCTAAAATCAAACTACTAAAAAATAAAAAATTAAAAACAAAAAATAATACAAGTAATTCTTTAAAAGAGAGAATCTCTATTATTAAGTCTAAAAATCCTCCTTCCAAAGTATTATTCGTAATTTTTTTAATAAATTTAAGATTATAGTTTACATCAGGATTATGATAATTCACACTTTTTGCAAGTTCATAATAATATCTTGCAAGACCTAATTTGTTTTGTCTATAATAACAATTACCTAAATTATAAAAAACCTCAAAGGAAACTTTTTTTTTAGACTTTAATATCTCTAAAATATCTAAAAACCTACTTTCTGAAGATACAAAGTCTGTTTTGTTATAAAACTCAACTGCTTCTTTAAACAACTTATCTAAATAAATATTGTCATCAGAAAATAAAAAATTTAAAAAAACAAAAATCCATATTATAAACATTGCATTTTTTATTCTATATTTTTTGTATCTCATAATCAAGTTTTTCTAAAACATTAACAGTTTCGTTAACTAAATAGTTGAAATCTAAATCTTTCGACTTTGTTGGAGCAAAACGGTAAAAATTTAGTTTATCCCACAAAGAAATTAGTTCCTCATATGTTTTACTGTCTATCTTACCTTCAAAAAATTTTTTAATACTTTCAATACTTAATGCTTCTTTAGAAACAAACATTTTATCTGATAAATAAACTAAAACAACATCATAAATCTTTTCTATAAAATCATTATCTTTTTTAATTTTTTTAATTTCATTTTTAGCATTCTTTAAAGCTTTTGTAAAACGATACTTTTTTATATTTTTTAATGTATTTAATCTATAAATTCTATATCCACTAAAAAATAACCATAAAAATAAAGGTAATAACTGAATATAAATATAAAGTCTTTGGTTGAAAAATATTTTTTTAGTTCTAAAAGTTGTCTTTAAATATCTTATATCTTCTAACTCAATTTTCTTTAATTCTTGTTCTTTATAATATTTTTCACCTAACGAAGATCTAACAACTTTTTTTGGTAAAACATTAATCTCTAATGGTTTACTATAGACAACATCATATTTTTTATGTTGTGGATTAAAAAATACAAATTTTATTTCTGGGACCTTTATTTTCCCTAAAACAATAGCTGAAATAGGAACTTTAAAAGTTTTTGTACCTTTAACTAAATAATTTTCTTTTTTGATATCAAAAGAAGATATTGGTTCATAAACCAAAAAATTATTACCCAAAATTTCTTCTATTAAAGATTTTGAAAATACTATAGATTTTATATTCCCCGTACCAAGAATTTTTATATTTAAAAAAGTTGTTTCATTTTGTTGCAGTTCATTTTTATCTATCGTAACTTCTATATTAAAATTGCCCACATTACCGGAAAACATCTTTGGTTGAGGTTGTGGTAATTCTAAAACATTTATTTCTATTGGCTCTGATTTTAAAACTATCTCTTTGCCTTGTAAGAAAAATCTTCTAAAAAACTTTTCTGAGAAAAAGTCGTTTATATCAAAATCTTCAATTGTACATCTTAAAACAGCCGGACCTATTACAAATTTTCCAGAAGACACAGCAAATAACGCTGTTTTTATTTCTGAAACATAATATCTCTCAGCATCAATAGTTGTGTAATAATTTCTTTGTGGAGGCAAATCTTCAGAAATGAACCCTGTAGTATCTGGTGGTGAATATTGTGGTTGAGATAAAAGATTTATCTTTGTATAAAATCTAAAAGTAAGCGTTATTTGTTCATTTACATATGCTGTTTTTTTATCAACAGATGTTTCAACAAAAATATCTCTTTTTTTACCTTTATAGACATTTTCTTGTAATGGTATCTGTTTTTGTGATTGAGGTTGCTGTGAAGTTTGTGATTTTTCAACTTTAATTTTTATAGGTTCTGTTTGATAAAGTTGTCCTTTGTATTCAACTTTTATCGGTGGAATTTCAAACTCACCAATTTTTCTAGGAGAAAGCACATAACTGAAACTTACTGAAGAACTTATCTGGCCGTTTACGATAGAAATATTTTGTGATCTTCCAGAGGAATATATCTGGAAATCAGAAATATTAGGAATTTGTGGTTGTGGAATATTAGCTATGTCCCCAGACACTATAACTTTCAATGTAATCTGGTCTGCTAAAGAAACTACATTTTTGTCTACAGAAGCAGAGATGGTAATATCTGAAAAAAGTTTCAAAGTTAAATTTAGTAAAAATATAAAAATAACAAATTTATTTTTCATAAATTTTGTTTTTAAAATTTTTTACCAATCTTTCTCTACTTCAGGTAATTTTGGTTTTTGTGGTTTTAAGACATCTTTTAACTTATCCTTTTGTTGTTGAACTACAGATTCTATTAATCTTTGCACATCTTGTTCTGACATATATCTTTGTTGTTTCTCAGATTGGTTTTTGTTTTTTTGATGGTTATTTTTTTCTTGTTGTCTAGTATTTTTTATTTGATTTTGCAATTCTATCAAAGCATACTGCAAGTTATATTTAGTATCTTCGTCATAAGGATTGTTTATCAGTGCTTGTTTATAAGATTCTTTAGCTTTTTGGGTATCACCAAGTTTTAGATATGTATTTCCCATATTGTAGAAAATCTTTGACTTTAAATTTTTATCTTTTGTAAGCCCCAAAGATTTTTGATATTCTTTTATTGCCTGTTCATACAATTGTTGTTTATAAAAATTGTTTGCCCTGTTATAATATACAACAGAAGAATTAGGTTTTTTAATTTCAGCAGAATCATATTTTTGTTGGGCTTTATCATACTGTTTTTTATAAAAAAATTTATTTCCCTGATTAATGTCTTTTCTAAAACTACCAAAAGTTTCACAACACAAAGAGTACAAAAGTATAAATAAAATAATAAATTTTTTTGTTTTCATAAATAGATCACGATTTTAATAGCCAACTTTTTGGTATAAAAATTTCTGCTAACATTAAAATTAAGATTAAATATACAAAATAATGGTATCTATTAACATAAATGTTATATACTTTTAATTTTGTTTCATAATTTTTAAGTTTAGAAATTTCTTCAACAAGTTGTTCTACAATAGCTAACTCGCCATAGTTTAATGAAAAGTATCTACCAGAAGTTTTTTCTGCAATTTCATACAACAACTCTTCGTTGAGTCTGCTTGTTATAATATTTCCTTGTTTATCTCTTTTATAATCTACAATATTACCTTTTTCATCTCTAATTGCAATAGGTTTACCCTCTTTAGTTCCTACACCTACTGTATAAACTATTATATTGTTTTTTTTAAATTCGTCAAGTACTGAAGCATAGTATGACTGATGATCTTCACCATCTGTAAATAATATTAAAACTTTAATACCTTTTCCGCTTTCTTTTAAAACTCTTAAAGACTCTTCTAAAACAGCAGCTATTTTTGTACCTGGATAAGCAACTATATCAGTATCAATAATAGATAAAAAATCATCTATTGAAGCAATATCATTAGTTATAGGACAATGATAAAAAGCTATTCCTGCAAAAGTTATAACACCTACACGATTTGCTCCTATTCTGTTTAACAAAATCTTACAAGTATGTTTTACAAACTCTAACCTATTAGGTAGCACATCTTCGGTAAGCATACTTTTTGAAACATCTATTGCTAAAATAACATCAACTCCGTATGATTTTACTTGCTGAGGTTTTATCCCCCATTGAGGTCCACTTAAAACAAACAAAAACAATCCAAAAATTAAAATTTGTGTTAAAAAACTTATTTTTTTAATTTTAAATAATCCTGGAAAAATAATTTTAGATGTAAGATTTGAACTAAAAAATGTATCTACAACTTTTCTATATTTTCTGTATGCAAAAAATACTATCAAAATCCATAAAGGAATTAAAATAAATATTGAACACAACCAAAATTTATTTACAAAATTCATAGAATTACGGAATTTTTAATAATAAAATTTTTTCAACAAAAAACTGAACTAAGAAAATTATAAATGCTAAAAAAACCAATCCTTGGTAAAGATATTTATATTCTTTATATTCTTTCACTTTTGTTTCTGTCTTTTCAAGCTGATCAATTTCTTTAAATACAGCAAACATTTTTTCTTTACTTCTAACATTATAATACTTACCTTTAGTTATATCTGCAATTTGTATTAAAGTAGGCTCATCTAAATCTTGATTAAGATATACTTCTCTTTTACCCCAGAAAGGATCATCTATTATATACAAAGATTTCCCAGTTGCAGTTCCACATCCTATAGTATAAATTTTTATACCTAAAGATTGTGCAGCTTTTGCAGCAGTTATTGGATCAATATCTCCCATATTATTTCTTCCATCAGTTAACAAAATTATAACCTTTGACTTACTTTCCTGTTTAAACCTAGCAATACATGTTATTATAGCATCGCCAATGGCTGTTCCGTCAATTTTTACCATACCGATATTCGTTTTATCTAAAATTCTTATCACACTGTCAATATCAGTTGTAAGAGGACAGGTTAAAATTGGTATTCCACTAAACACGACTATTCCTATCCTATCATTTTTTCTTGCTTTAATAAATTCTTTAGCAGCTGCAACCGCTACTTCAAACCTGTTTTTAGGATAAAAATCTAAAGCTAGCATACTTGTGGAAGTGTCCAAACAAAGCATAATATCTACAACATTTTTTGTTTCTTCTTTTAAGACAATACCTTTTCTAGGACCACTTGCTGAAATAATCAATAACCCTAAACATATAGCTGTTAAGATAGAATTTGTTTTGGTTAAATCAAAACTTTTTGTTTCTTTTTTTACATTTTTTAATATATCAACATTTGAAAATTTTATCTTCAAACAATTTTTTTTGTTTAGCAGCCAAAGATATACAAATGGCAAAATAACTAACAAAAAAAGTATATAAGGGCGTTCAAAATTCATATTTTTTATAAAATAAATTTTTTTGCAAACTCAAAATCTTTTAAAATTTTTCCTTTTTCTGGAATATATTTTGCAAACTTTGCAAGATCAGCATCGTCTAAAAATGATTTTAATTCTAAATTGTATTTTTTATCAACTTTCTTTTTAAGTACAAAAAACAATTCTTCAGTAGTAAGTTCTAATGCGTTAATATTATATTTTTTGCCAATATACCATCTAATTATTTCAGTAAGCTCTAAATAAAACTCTTTTATTAACCCATTTGAGACATAATTTTTATTCCATAAATCATCTAATTTTTTTAAAGTAATTTCTTTGATATCTATTTGTTGTTGTGTCAATTGAATATTATCGTGTTGAGGTTTAAATTTGTATTGATAAATTATATATATCAAAAATCCTAATACTAAAAATAAAAAAAATATTAAAAACAAATAATTTTTAACCCAAATCTGTGCTTTGATATCAATAATTTCACCATCAAATATTTTACCTTTAGGTTTTGGATAAGGTTTGACTTCTATTTCTACTTTTGGAATATTTAATGTAAGATTTTCATTAGAAATTTTATTAAAACAATTAATTTTTAATTCCTCAATTGTTAACTTACCAATTTTTAATGGTATTAGTTGAAAAACAAATCTTTGGTTAATTTTATTGTTAAATAAGTTTTTTTTAATACTAATTTTTTTGTTTAATAACAAAAAATTCTCAATACCAGAGGTGTCTTTTAAAATATCGTAAATTTCAAAGTTGTAAACCACAATATCCTTATTATGTTCTACAACAATTTTATATTCAAAAATATCACCTAAAAAAACATTTTTTTTGTCAACAAAACTTTGTGTTTTAATTTGGCCAAACAAATTTTCTAAAAAAAACAATAATAAAAATAAAAAAAATTTTTCAATTTTCATATTATAGAAAAGAAATCCTGAAAAGTAATTATCTACACTTTTTTTCTCTTTTATAAAAAAATTTTAAAAGTTCCTCAATATATGGTTTATCTGTGTTTATATTTATTAAATCAAGATTATACTTTTTAATCATTTGTAATAAGTATTCATTATAAATTTTTAACTTATTTTTGTATTTCTCTTTTATAATTTTAGATGCAAAATATATACTAATATCCTCATCTGTTTCAATATCTTTAAATTCAAAATATACATTAGAAAAATTAGTTAAAATTTCTGTCTCTAGCGGATCAATAATACGAAGTAAAATCAAATCATACTTTTTTGCAACAATTCTTAATGATTGCTCATAGTTTTCATCTTTGAAATCAGAAAACAAAAATGCTATACACTTTTTCTTTTGAACATTATAAAAGTATTGTAATGCAGAACTAATATTTGTTTTTTTACTTTTTGGTTTATAATACAAAACTTCTCTTATAATTCTTAAACTATGAGATAATGACTTTTTTGGCGGTAGATAAAGTTCTGGCTTGTCAGTAAAAATTATCGCTCCTACCTTATCATTATTTTTTAATGCTGAAAAAGCTAAAATAGATGCAATCTCAGCAGTAATTTCTGACTTTGTTTTTTGTTTTGAACCAAAATACTGCGATGCACTCATATCAAGAAGCAGCATTATTGTAAGTTCTCTTTCTTCAACAAACTTTTTTACAAAAGGTTTTCCATACCGTGCTGTAACATTCCAATCAATAGTTCTTATATCATCACCTGGGATATATTCACGCACTTCTTCAAACTCCATCCCACGACCTTTAAAAACACTTAAATACTCTCCTGCAAAAATCTCGTTTACAATTTTGTTTGTTTTAAACTCTATTTTTCGTATCTGTTTTAATATCTCTTGTGGTAACATAATTTTTTACCCTAATTTTTTTACTAATTTAGCAATCATTTTGCCAACCGAGAAAGAAAGTCAGCCCACAGTTTTTAGAAAAATTTGAATCATCTGAATTTAAGAAAGCACATCTTGGAGAATACATAAAGTTTTCCTTTCTAAAAATATGGCATAGTTATTTTTAATCGGTTTATTTTGTTCTCCTTGAATTTATCAGAATATCTCTTATTTTGCAGATATTTCTTTCCATTTCTTATAGCCAAGTTTTTCAGTTCCGTCTTTTTTAATTAATCCGACCGGCCTTTTATCACTTTTTCACTTTAAGTTATAGTAATGTTTTTTTACAACATCAGCTGCAGGTTTTTGGTATACACTGAACTCTTGTGTATGCCATGGAGTTTGAAGGTTGTAGTCAGATATCATATATGGTGATACATCCCACACTGTAATACCTAAGACCCAGCCTTTTTTGTTTTCTTCACCCATAACATAAAAATATCCTTCCAACCCACGAGATTGTAAATCATAATGTTCATAAGTAAAACTTGAACTACATACATTATACAACCCACCACTTTTACTTTGATATCCACCTTCAACTACCATAAGTTTTTTGTTATATGAACTTACTACTATATCATATAAATATTGAACAACATCGTTAATTTCAAACCAACCCCCGCCTCCATAAATATCACCTAAATCTTCTCTCCAGCCACGCTTTATTGTTTCAACATCGGCATCATCATCTTTAGTTACAGGAACATATAACGAAATACCTACAAAATCTAATTGGTCTAAAAAAATTACTTCTTCTATATCTTTTACATTCCTAAACCATCTGTTAAATAAAGCATCATAAGTAATTTTGCCATTGAAATTTGTTCTTACTGTATTTATTAGATCAACCCAACTATTTCTTAATTCAGGTTGCCAGTCAATATGACTCATCTCAGTGCCTATACATAAAAAATCAACTTTGTTTTTTGAAGCAAAATTACAAAGTTTCAAAAGATATAATTTATAATCATCAAAAAATTTTGTTGGATTAAAATGATTCTCATCTACAGTTGTATTATCATAATTTCTGTTCAATGGCGAATTAGAAAGAGTCGTATGTGGTTTAAGCATTACATAAAGCCCCAAAGATTTCGCTTTTTGTACAATCCATTCAATATCTTGCCAATATGGATGTAAAGATTTTTCATATTCTACTATTGTTCCATCGTCATTAAAGTTCACTGCCCAATCTAAAATTACTAAATTCCCACCTTCTTCTAAAACAAATTTCAATACTTTTTTTACTAAATCTTTATCACTATACCAATTTTTGTCCCAAGCACAGAGATTAAATCCTTGTAATTTAAATTTAGGATTTTTATTTATCTTAGGCCATATTTCTTCTTCATCAGAAATTTGTGAATTTTTTTCCTGCCATTTTTTTATTGTTTTTTTAGCAGTATCTTTGCCAAAATTAATTGTTCCAAATTGAACTGCAAAAATTGAACTACAAAATGAAAATATTAATATAATTTTTTTCATTTTTTTAAAAAATATAAGTTAATTGCCATATTAATTACAAAATCAAACTCTGTAGCAATTGTATCATAAATTTTCGCTTGTGCAACATAAGGACCAAAATCTAAATTAAAAGAAAAATTTTTATACAAAAACTTCTCTATACCTAAAAAACTGCCAACAATATATCCTGAACTTTTTAATTCTTCAGGTTTTATAATGGTTTCAAATAATGATGTCTCTAAACCTATATAATAAGATAAAATCTTTTTATAAAATTGTCTATAATATCTTAACCCTAAAAGATTTGACTGCTGTACTTCATCAGCAATAATCTGATACCTTAACTCTAACAAATTTCTTTTTATAAAAAACTTAACCCCAACACCAGGATAATTCAATGATAAACCTAATATATAATTATTCACTTCAGAAAAATTTTTACTATTGAGAATTATTAAATAAAAAATAATAAAGATAAGTTTGTTGGCGAAATTATAAGTTTTGTATGACATTGCTATAAATAAGAATCTTACAAAAAATTTAATTCAACAAAACAATTGCAAAATTTAACAAAGCAGCAAAACTTAACCATAAAATGTAAGGTATTAATATTAATCCAGCAACTGATGATATTTTATAAAATTCTTTTATATTAAAAAAAACTAAAATCCATAGTAGAATAATATCTACAAAAGCTAATATTAGTTTTTTAAATGCAAAAAATAAAACTGACCACAAAAGATTAAATATTAGCTGAGCAAAAAATATTAAATAAACTATATTTTTAAAATAAAGATATATTGTTTTATCCCACACAATATAAAAGGAAATCCCTATCAAAACAAAAAGTAAACTCCATATAGTAGCAAAAATCCAATTTGGTGGACTGAAAATAGGTTTGTTCAAAGTTAAATACCAACTATTTACAGAATTTTTTGTAGCTAACGAACCTAAAAATCCAATAAATAAAGGAAGAAAAATAGAAATTATAAATTTCAAAATTTTATTCATAAATTTTAAACTCCTTTTTACCAAAAATTAATTTTGTAAATCTTTTAATTAATTTTACTGACTCCTTCCTCTAACAGGAATACCTTTTTTTCTTAATTCATCAGTTTTCTTTTTTGAACATTCAAGACAAAGATATTTTGCAGGAGCATTTCTTCTGTCATATCCAGGTGCTAAAACTAACCTCCACAAAGATGCTTCTTTACCACAATTATCACAAATTCCTTTTTCTTTAAAATGCCACATCTCTACTGCTTTTGAAGTAAAAATAAACCTGTCAACCCAAAAAAATATACTTCCACCGATAAGATTTGCTAATATTGTAGAAAAAATACCTGTGCCTAAATTTCTTACCACAAGCCATAAAATAGGTGTGCTTAACTGCCATCTTAATAAATATAAAATAAACCTCCTCAACATCATAAAAATAAATCTCCTTTATCTATTTTATTTCTATTAGTTAATTAAGAAATTTATTTGTTTTTTAAAGACCTATTTTTTATTTTATAAAATTCTTAAATTCTATGCTCATTTAAAGCAAATTTTATAATTGCAAGATATAAAATGATGTAAAATTATGGTCCTACCAATTTCTTTAAAAATTTTAACTTATGTTAAACTTCTTTTTTATTTCGTAATTAATTTGTTGAAATTCTTTGTCATAAAAATTAAATTTTTCTTTTACTTTATGTTGTGATTTCGGTTTATTATCTTTTTTTATAAATTCTTTTACAGATAAGACTTTAACACCATAATATCTTACATAATTTCTAATTTCTTTATCATTTGATACTACAATAAAATCTTTAGGATTTTTTAATGTTTTTGCAATTTGTTTTATTTTTTCATCTGCAGTTTGGTATGTTGTAAAAATAATTTCTATATTATAATTTTTTAAGTTTTTATATTTATTAGTAGCAACCTCTGGATTACCATCAAAGATTATTACAACTTTGTTTTTATACGAACCCTGTGGTTTTTCTTGGATTAAAAATTTTATAAGTTCTTCTCTTTGAAAACAAAGAGGTTGGTTTATAAATTCTTTTAGTTGGTTTATTATATTATATCCATCAAGTATATAACAAGGCATAAAATATTCCTAAAAATTATTTTTTATTTTAAAAATATAAATTCTATAATATTAATTCAACATTAGAAGAAAGAATTAAAAATTGAAAACAACAAATTTAAAATAAATTAAGTTAAAAGATTTTCGAAAGATTTAAAAAAAGAAGAAATTTTTGTTGAAGCATTAAAGTATAAATTTTTAGGTTAAAAAGCATTATTTTTTGTATAAAAATTAAAGATTAAATTTTTAATTTTATTTCATAATCATTTAATTTCAAAGTATACATAGGAAGTTTAGCAGGTTCTGTAACAAAAAATATAGGACGCAAATTTTTTTCTTCAGGTATGGTTATTTCACAATGTGGGATATTTTTTAATATTGTAAAAAAACTTAATTTAGGATGATTATACTTAAGTTTTATTGCTAAAATATCTAAAGGGTATAATTTTTTAGATTTTACTTTTTGCTCTATTGTTTTATAATTATAAAGAGCAATTATTAAATATAATTCTTTAAACTTTATCTTTGTAGGATTTAGTAAAATTAAATCTTCGTTATCTGGATGGATAGTAAGTTTAATATCTACTGACTTTTTTGATACATAGATAAGTTTATTGCCAAAATGTTTACTTGATGTTTTGTAAACAATTCCACACTACCATCCTTGTTTTTCAGAAATAAAACATCTTTCGAAAATTTTAATTTTTTTATTAAATTAAGTTTTTCAAAATAACCAAACAATTTTTCTGTTGCTAGTAAAAGTTTTAAAGTTATTTTTTTCATAATTTTAGTGGTTTGTTAAAAACTTTTAATTAATATTTTTTACATAATCAATTTGTTTTCTCCAGCTGCCGTATATAAGAGCTTTGTTTTTTAAAATATCAAAGTATTTAAGATAAAATTCTAAATTTTGGGGTTTACAATTTCGAAATTTTGTTCCCACAAGTGGAACAAAAATATGTGCATGGATTTTTACTTTGTATCTCTTAGTAAGTTCATCTATAACTTTTATATTTTGTTTAACATCTTTTTCTTCTTCATAAGGAAGACCAAAAATAAAATCTAAATTAATTTTAAATCTTGTTTTTGACAACAATTCTACTGCTTTATAAACATCAGATATAGTATGTTTTCTATTACATAATTCCAAAATTCTGTCAGAACCAGACTGTGCTCCTATTATCACATTATCGTTGTCTGCATATTTGTTAAGTAAATACAAAGTATCGTTGTTTATGTGTTCAGGACGTATTTCAGACGGAAATGTTCCTATAAAAAGTTTGCCTTTTGGTTTTATTATTTTTGATACATTTTTGAATAATTCTTCTACTATTTCTAAATTTAATCTTTTCTCATTCACAGAACCATATAAAAATAAACTCGGTGTGATAAATCTTGTATCATAAAGTTTTCTTTTTGCCATAGATTCTATTAGTTGGCAAATTTTTTCTATACTTCTGTGTCGTAATTTAGTAGTAAAAATTTGTGATGTTTGACAGAAAAAACATCCATAAGGACAACCACGAGTTATCTCTATAGGTCCGTAACGGTTAAAATATGTACTTATTGGTGGATATTTATCTAAATCTATTAAATTTTTATTTCTTCTAATTACAAGATTTTTATGTTCATCAAAATATGCTATGGATAAAACATCTTGAAAATTTTCATTTTTTAATATTTTTTCTAAAAATAAAATAAAACTTTCTTCTGCTTCACCTAAAAAACATAAATCAAATCCTATATTTAAAGCTGACACAGGATAGCCTGTAGGATGAGGACCCCCACAAACAAAAATTATATCTTTGTTTTCAAAAGATAATAATTTTATTTCTTTTATGAACTCTTTAACATACTGATATTGAATTGAACTAAAGGATATACATAAAATTATTTTTTTGTATATTTTATTAAGTATT
>CALFVX010000011.1 GCA_937928765.1 uncultured Endomicrobiia bacterium | reverse complement strand
TTTTTTTGTATTTTTTATTAAGTATTTCTTTTATGGTTTCTAACAATTCTTCTTTTGAAATTGTAAGATAAACATCAATTCTTTCTAAAAGTTCTTGTTTGGTTTGCAAACTTCCAAGTAATGAATTAAAACTGTATCTATTTTGTTTAGTATAATAAAAAATCAATGCTAAAGTTTTCACAAAAATTTTATATCAATTTAATTATTGTGTTTCAACTATTAAATTTTGTATTTTTTTATAGATGAAAAATTATGATTGTGTAGTAATAGGCAGAAGTTGTATAGATTATATTGTTTTAACAAAAGAATATCCTAAAATAAATACAAAAAATCCTTTAGTAGAATATAAAATCTGTCTTGGTGGACAAGCAGCAAATTCTTCTTGTGTATTATCATCTCTTGGATTAAAAACTTTTCTTATAACTCCCATAGGAAATGATGAAAATGGTAAATTACTAAAAACTTTTCTTTATAAATACAAAAATCTTGATGTTATAATATCACAAAAAAATATAATCACTCCTTGCGCATTTATATGGACAGAATTAAAAACAGCTCAAAGAACTATACTTTATCAAAAAGCTAAATCTAAAAAATTATATCCTGAAAATATAATTAAAGAAGGATTTGAAAAATCAAAATATATACTTTTTGATCATCAAGCTTCAAAAGATATTTATTATTGTAAAGATTTAATTAAAAAATATCAAGTTAAACTTATGATGGACGCTGAAAGAAAAGATCCTTATATGTTTAAATTGTTGCCATATATAAATTATTTTATTTTCAGTGAAGAATTTGTTAAAATATTAAATTCAAAAATAAAAATTTTAATGAAAAAATTTATAAATCTAGGTCCTGAAATTGTATGTTGTACTTTAGGAGAGAAAGGTGCAATAGCTATCTGTAAAACTAACAAAAATAAATTTTATTATTCAAAAGCAATAAAAATAAAATCTAAAGATACGACAGGTGCAGGAGATGTTTTCCATTCTGCTTTTATGTATGGTATAATAAAAAAATTAAAAATAGAAGAAATTTTAAATTTTGCAAATAAACTAGCAGGATTGTCTACAAAATATATCGGCGCAAGTAGCTTTTTAGATAAAATAAAAATTTATAAATTGCTATACAAAATTTAGCTTTGATAGTATTTTTTATATAATTTCCAGATCACTATTTTTTTAAGATCCTTTTCTGTAATATTATAGTTATTAATTTCAGCAAAATGTCTAAATTCTTCAGCTAAACCGTCATTAATTAATTCAGAAATAATTTCTTTGGTTAAACCTGACATTAGCAAAACTTTGGCTTCCATTTTTATAAATTCTTTATTATTCATATTTTCTTACCTGTTCAATTTTTTTCTTAAAATAAATTATATACAAATCTGTATAAAAGTTATAAAAAAATTGTGTATTTTTAGTGAAAAATGTAAGTGAATTATATACTTAAAAATCAAGTGTTTTTTTAAAAAGGTAATAAATTTAATAGTTCTTCAGGCAAGAAATTTTTTTCTATATTTCCACCGCCTTGAACAAATTCATCTCTTCCACCAAGTTTAATATTTAATTTTTGTGAGAAAATTTCTGCAATTCTTTTTGCAGTAAGATTTTTTTCATTTGTAAACTTAGTTGTTCTTATAACTATATTTATCTTTTTTAAATCAATTATAGAATAAAGTATTAAAACAAAAGATTCTTTCTCATACTTTTTCATAATTTCGTCAGAAACTGAACGAAGAATTCTTAATTCTGTATTAGGATAGTATATTATATTATATTTTATCCCTTTTATTTCTTTTACAACTTCTTTATTTTCTTTGGATGACAAATTCAACTTTGTGTTTTGAACCTCTTGTTGCAATCTTTTATTCTGCTTAATTATTTTTTCAACTTTTAGTTTAATTTCATCTATATTATTTGTTCCCACAAGTTCACCTAAAACTGACAATTTATCATCTAACTTCTTAATATATTCATAAAGTTTATTTCCACATACTGCTTCTATACGACGAAAATTTGCCCCTACTGAAGATTCTGAAATAATTTTAAACATACCTATCTCGCCGGTATTAAAACAATGTGTCCCCCCACACAATTCTATACTATACGGTTGTTGTAAAATTTTACCATTTTCAATCTTACCTCCAACTGCTACAACTCTTACTTGCTGTTTATATTTCTCTTCAAACAATGCAGTTGCAGAAAATCTTTTTGCTGTTTCTAAATCTGTATAAATTATATTAACAGCTAAACATTCTAAAATTTTTTGGTTAACAATTTTTTCAATATTCAAAATCTCATCTTTAGTTAGAGATTTCCAGTGAACAAAATCAAACCTAATATATTTATCAGAAACTAACGAACCTGACTGTAAAGCATGTTCACCTAAAATAACTCTCAACGCTTTATGCAACAGATGTGTTGCAGTATGATGTCGCATTATATCTTTTCTTCTTTCAATATTTATTTTAAGTTCTACCTCATCATTTAATTCAATATATTCATTAACTCTAACAATATGTATAATTCTTTCTTCAACTTTTTTAGTATCAAAAACTTCAGCTACAACTTTATTATTTTTTAATACAAAACCACTATCTCCTATTTGTCCCCCAGATTCGCCATAAAAAGGTGTTTTGTCAACAATAAGTTCTATTTCATCATTCTTATTGGCAAAATTTACTTTTTGCTTTTCTTTTAAAATACCTAAAATTTTCGAAATACAAAAAAATTCATTATATCCTACAAAATTTGTCTCAGGAAAGGATAAATAAACTTCATTATTTTCAACTTTTACTCCACACCAACTTGACTTAGATATTTCTTTAGCTCTTTTTTCTAAAATAAAAAATTCTTTCTCATCATAGAAGATATTATTTTCTTTAAGTATCTCATCTATCAATTCTTTTGGAAAACCATAAGTATCGTAAAGTTTAAAAACTGTATCTGCAGAAATCTCTTTTTTAGCATTTTTTATTATACTATTAACAATTTTTAAGCCCTCATCTAGTGTTTCTAAAAATTTTTCTTCTTCTGATTTAATTATCACTGAAACTTTTTCCCTATGCAATTCTATCTCAGGATAAATATCTTTCATTATAGAAACTACTGTTGGCACAATTTTATATAACAGTGGTTTATCATAATTTAGTAGTTTTAAATACCTTACCGCACGACGAATAATTTTTCTTACCACATATCCTCTTTTTTCAGTGGTAGGTATAACTCCTTCTGAAATAGCAAAGGTTGTTGCTCTTATGTGATCAGCAATAGCATTTATATAATTTATTGAATTATTGTCAAAACAGATATATTTTGCTAATTCTGACTTAATAGGCAATAAAACATCTGTTTCAAAAACATTATTCAAATTATTAACAACCATACAAAGTCGTTCAAGTCCCATCCCTGTATCAATATTTTTTTGTTTCAAAGGTTTTAATTCACCATTTTTTTGTAAATAATATTGCGTAAACACTAGGTTCCATAATTCTAAATATCTATCACAATCACAGCCAACAGAACACGTAGGTTTTTTACAACCGTATTCTTCACCTAAATCATAAAGTATCTCAGAACAAGGTCCACAAGGACCTTCATCTGCCATATTCCAAAAATTTGTTTCTTCATCAAGTTTATAAATCCTTTCTTTAGAAATTATTTTACTCCAAATATCATATGCTTCATCATCGTCTTTATAAACTGTAATATAAAGCCGTTCTTTATCAATATTTATTATTTTAGTTATAAAATACCATGCCCATTCTATCGCTTCTTTTTTAAAATAATCTCCAAAAGAAAAATTGCCTAACATCTCAAAAAATGTTAAATGTCTAAAAGTATGACCAACTTTTTCTATGTCTGAAGTTCTTAAACATTTTTGTATAGAACAAGCACGTTTTATACCAGTTTTTTTAGCTAAAAAATAATCTTTAAATTGAACCATCCCTGCAGTGGTAAAAAGTAGTGTTGAATCAGAAGATGGAATTAAAGAATCAGAAGTAAAAACTTGATGGCCTAAAGACTTAAAATAAATTAAAAATTTGTCTCTTATTTCTTTTGAGTTCATCACCAATTAAAAACCTCTATTAAAATTTACTTAGTATAATTTATTAATACAAGAATAGTAGTAATTAAGGTAAGCCATGGTAAAACAGTATTTACAAACCACTGACCAGTAACTAAAAACTTTCTTGGAACATAAACTACATCACCGGGTTGTAAAAAAACATTTTTTGTCAAATCTCCTTTTAATAGTTTGTTAATATCTACTAAAATAACTTCTTTTTCAGTAGGTGTCTTTTCTCTAAAAATTTTTACATTGCTTAACGATGCAATATCAGTATGTCCTCTTGCTAAACTTATTGCTTTTAAAATGTCAATGCCTTCATACCAATCAAAACTCCCAGATTGAGCAACTGCGCCAATAACTGAAATTGACTTAGGTTGTCTTGGAACTTCTACAATATCAGCTGGCTGTAATAAAACATCTTTTGATGTATCTGAAAAAATTTCCTCTAAGTTTACAGTAATAATTTCTTGTTTTTCTTTTTCTCCACGGTAAACTTTTATATTTCTTACTCCAGCATACGCAGTTACACCGCCCGCTTGAGAAATTAATTCAAGAAGTTTTAATCCTTCTTTATACTGATACCCACCAGGATTTTTTATTTCTCCCATTATAAATATCTGTTTTTTTGAAAAATATTTTACTACTATATTTACTTTGGGGTTAGAGATGTATACAGATAAACTGTTTTCTATATTTTTTTTCAATTCTTTAGTAGTTAAACCTTCTGCTTTTAACGCACCTATTAGAGGTAACACAATTTTTCCATCTGGTGTTACTATTACTTCTGTTGATAATTCTTCTGAAGGGAAAATTCGTATAAACAAAACATCGCCTGAAGAAATCTTATATTTTTCTTCATCTATAGAACTTCCCACATTTTGTGTTTCAAATTTTTGTGTCTTCAATTCTAACTTATTAGTAGTTTTAAATTCTTCTTTTTGTGTTTCTTGTTTTTGTAGATTAACCTCTTTTTTTACTTTATCAATCTCTTGTTGCAACTTTGTTAGATCAACTTCTGTGTTTTTATATTTTTCATAAATTTTAGTTAAAATATATAGTCTATCATTATAAGAAAGTTTTTGCTGTTGAGAGATTTTATAATAATATTTTAGATCAGATTCTAAATTCTTTGATGTAAGCTGAGATTGTTGTTGAGTAAAAATTGGAATATTTATTGATAGCAGATATGTTATAACTAAAAAAATAATAAATAAATTATTATATTTTTTTATCATAAATTAAAATATTTTTTTATAAAATTTATGTTAATTTTTCAACTCATATAATACTATTCCACACACAACAGAAACATTTAATGACTCAATATGCTGAGAATGTTCTATTGTAATTATACCATCACATTCTGAAACAATATTTTTTCTTATACCTTTTTCTTCGTTGCCTAAAACTATTGCTATATATTGCTGATTTCTTATATCTTTTAATTTTACACTGGTTATGTTTAAATCAAGACCAAATTTTTGTGGCATTGTGGCATAAATCCAAAAATTTATTTCTTTCAATTTTTTCACTGCATTATATACATTTTTGACTTTTACAATAGGAACTAAATATACCCCACCACGAGAAATTTCTGTTACTTTATGTGTAACAAGCGCTTGGTTCCATTGCTGAATTATTACAGCGTCTATTTCAAATGCAGCTGCTGTTCTTAAAATAGCACCAAAATTTTGTGGATCAATTATTTCATCCAGAATTAAAACACAACATTTTGATTTTAACTTAATGTTTTCAATAAATTCATCTAAATAAAAATATTTAACTGAAGACAAAACTAATAAAAATCCACTATATCCTTGATTAAAAATATTTAATATTTTTTGTTTAGGTACAGAAAGAAAAGAAATTTGTTTACTTTTAGCTAAATTTATGATTTCTTCTATATCCTTTCCGTACGCATTATTTGCAATATATAATTTTGAAACCTGTTGTGGGAAATTTCTAATAATTTCTTTTATAAGTTTTTTAGATGTAACAAAATTTTCCATAATAAATCTTATATTTTATTTTTTATCTTGGTTCCATAAGGAGTATCTTCTAATATATATCCTAAATCAAAAATTTTTTTTCTTATTTCATCAGATGTTTTATAATCTTTGTTTTTTCTTGCTATTTCTCTTTTTGAAACTAATTCTTTTATTTCTTGTGGAATCTCATAGTTAGATGAAATTTTTATACCTAAAATTGTCTCTGTTAACAACTTAAATTTTTCATATCCATACAAAATATCAAATTTTTTTTCTTTAGGCAGTTTATAAATCAAAGAAATTATTTTATGTATTTTAGCTAATGCAGAAGAAGTATTAAGATTGCTATCCATTGAAGATTCAAATTCTTTCACTATATCATCGATCTCTTTTTTAATATTTTGATTTAAACCTTTTATTTTATTTAAATCTTTTGTCAAAGCCTCCATTTCTGAAGAAAAATCTATAAATTTCTGATAAACAGGCCTAAACTGTTCAATATATTCTAAAGAAAAATCTAACGGGTTTTGATAATGTTGAGATATCAAAAATAATCTTATCACAATTGGGTCATAAATTTTAAAAAGATCATTTAGTGCAAAAATATTTTTTAATGATTTTGACATTTTCTGTTTATTAACAGTAACAAATCCATTGTGTATCCAATAATTTACAAACTTTTTTTCTGTTAATGATTCTGACTGAGCAATTTCATTTTCATGATGTGGAAAAATCAAATCCATTCCACCACCATGAATATCAAGAGTTTCTCCAAGATATTTCATACTCATTACAGAACATTCTATATGCCAACCAGGTCTACCTTTACCCCATGGTGTATCCCAAAAAATTTCTTCTGATTTTAAAAATTTCCATAAAGCAAAATCTAACGGATTTTTTTTAGTTTCATCAACTTCAATTCTTGCTCCAACAATAAGATCATCTATTTTCTTTTTTGACAATTTCCCATATTCAGAAAATTTTGATATATCAAAATAAATTCCTGTATCAGAAATGTATGCAAAACCTTTATTTAACAATTTTTCAATAAAAATTATAATATCATCTATATGTTCGGTAACTTTTGGATACAACTTTGCTTTTTTGATATTAAGTTTTTTTTCTACTTCAAAATATATTTTTATATATTTTTCTGCAACTTCTTTTGGTTGTAAATTTAGTTCTTTTGATTTTTTTAAAATTTTATCATCAATATCTGTAAAATTTTGTATATAATTAACATCATAACCTTTATACTCCAAATATCTTCTTAATATATCAAAAACCACATAACACCTTCCATGACCTAAGTGTACTTCATCATATGGAGTAATACCACAAACATACATCTTAACTTCATTTTTTTTCTGTGAAATAAACTCTTCTTCTTTAGCAGTAAGAGTATTGTATATTTTCATACTTTATTAACTAAAACAACAGAATAACATTGTATATAATCTTTGAAATTTTTAACTCCTTCTGTTGTTTTTCCTTTTATGTTCACATAATTTGTAGAAAAAATTTCTTTTAACGAAGCTAAAATTTTTTGTTTATATTTTGAAATCTTTGGTTGATCACAAATTAACACAACATCAATATTTACAACATTATATTTTTTTTTCTTAAGTTTTTCTAAAACTTTTTTAGCTATTAATCTACTTGATATATTTTTATATTTTTTTTCTGTATCAGGAAAAAGTTCTCCTATATCTTTTTCTCCTATACAAGAAAGTAAAGCGTCACAGATAGAATGTAAAATAACATCCGCATCAGAATGTCCTTCTAATCCTTTATCAAAATCTATCTGTGTACCTGCAAGATATAATTTCCTCTTTCTAACTAACTTATGACAATCATAACCTATACCTACAAAATATCCTATATTATTCATAAAATTAAACTTTCTTAATGATATTATAAAAAAACCTTAAATCATCTTTGGTAGTAATTTTTATATTATTTTTATCGCCCTCAACAACTTTAACTTTATATCCTTGAAGTTCTACAAGCTGTGCATCATCTGTGATTTTATATTTTTTTACCCATTTTGACAAAACTTTTTTTAAATATACTTTTTTAAAAATCTTTGTTTTTAAAACTTGTGGTGTCTGAACTAAAACCAAATTTTCTCTATTTAAAGTTTTTATAACTTCCATGTTAGAATTTATCATTTTAACTGTATCATAAACCCTTACTGCAGGCACTACACAATCATAATTTTTTATTTTTTTAACACATCTATTTATTAAATCTAAACTAACTAATGGTCGTGCTACATCATGAATTATCACACAGGATGTTTTATCATCGATGTAAATTTTAGTATTTAAAACAGAGTTATATCTTTCTTTGCCACCAACTACAATATCAAAATTTAATTTATTATATCTTTTTTTAAAAATTTTATTTATTTCTTTAAAATCTTCCTTTGCTACAACAACAATAATTTTTTTTATATAACTTAACTTTGTAAATTTTTCAAAAACATATTCTATCAATGTTTTACCATCTAATTTTAAAAACTGCTTTTTTATTTTACTATTGAACCTCTTACTTTTTCCAGCAGCAAGTAAAATAGCTACACAAGAAAAGTCATTATTTAAATTTTTCATATAAGCACTATATTGGTTTAGTAAAAATTATTCTTCCAGAAGATGTCTGCAAAGTTGAAGTAACAACTACATCGATTTTACGATTAATGAATTTTCTTCCATCTTCCACAACTACCATTGTGCCATCATCCAAATATCCCACACCTTGATTATAATCTTTACCTTCTTTTACAACATATACAGAAAAACTTTCTCCTGGTAAAAATACAGGTTTTAATGCGTTTGCTAAATCGTTGACATTTAAAACTTTAATTCCTTCTAAAGTTGCTATACGGTTCAAATTATAATCTACTGTAAGAATTTTACCACTTATATCCTTTGCTAATTTTATAAGTTTCGTGTCTGTTTCTTTAATATTAGGATAATCTATTTCTACAATACTTATTGCTCTTTCTTCTTTTAATTTATTTAAAATTTCAAGACCACGTTTTGCTCTTATTCTTTTATTATGATCTTGAGAATCAGCAAGAAACTGCAACTCAGTTAATACAAACTTAGGTATTAACATTGGCCCTTCTATGAACTTTGTCTCATAAATATCAACTATTCTTCCATCTATAATCATTGAAGTATCCAAAATTAATAGACTACTTTTATCTTTATATCTTGACCTTTTTAAAATATCTTTATCTAATAAGTCAACCTCTGCTTTTTTTTGTATAGCAACAATTAAACCAAGATATGCAAATCCTATTCTTATAAGCCATAAAAATTTTCTAAATATATCAGAAACAATCGGTTCTTCTAATAAAAAAACTAAATAATCTACAATTTGTGCTGCAATTAAGCCTAATGTTATACCTATCACTGCTACAATGAGAGTGTCTAATTTTATTTTAGAAATTAATAATTCTAAAAAAATTATAATTAGACTAAATCCACAACCTATTAGTAATCCAGAAATATCTTTTTGAATATAATAACCTATAAAAGAACCTAATAAAATTGTTATACTTCGTATAATCCAAAAAAGCATAATTTTATCCTCCTAAACAAAATTATTAACCTCATAAATTCTATTCAAGAACTTCTGCCAAATTTTTAACTACAAAATTTGCTTTTGTCTGTTTTAATTTTTCTAAACTATAAGTATGAGCAACTGCTAAAACTTTAAATCCTGCACTTAACGCAGATTTTATACCGTTAATTGAATCTTCAACAACCAAAATTTTAGAAAAACTAAATTTTTTGCTTAATTTTTTTTCACAAATTTTTTTTGCTAAAACAAAAGGTTCTGGAGAAGGTTTTCCATTTTTAACATCTTCAGCTGAAATTATAACAAAAAAATAATCTAACAAATTTAATTTTTTTAAAATATATCTTATTTCTTGTTTCAAAGCACCTGAAACAATACAAAAATTTATCTCTGGGAAATTTTTTTTAGTATACTTTATAAACTTTATAGTATCTTTATAAGATTCAAATCCTTTTTTAAGTTCTAACATCAAAATTTTTGTTTTTTTATTTATTAAAAATTTAAGTTCCTCATTTGATAAATTTTTTTTAATCTTGTCTAAAAAAATTTTTTTAAAACATCCTTTATCGTCATATGCTAAATATTCTTCTAAATATTCATTTTTTGATATTTTTATACTGTAAGGTTTTAGTACTTTATTAAATGCAGCGAAATGTTTCCATTCAGTATTTGCAATTACACCATCAAAATCAAAAAAAATTAGTTCGTAATTGTTTAAATTAAATTTCATCTTAAACTAAATATTTATAAGATATTGCAAATTATTTCAATATTTTGTAAAAGTTATAAAATTTAAGTTTTTAATTTTTTAAAAAATCAGGAGACAACTCATGGACAAAAAAGATATTTTAAATATAATAAAATCAAAAAATATAAAATTTATAGAGCTATGGTTTACTGATATATTAGGAAGAATTAAAACTTTCACAATCACAGAAGATGAACTTCCTGAAGCATTGCAATCAGGTATGGGATTTGATGGTTCTTCTATTGAAGGTTTTGCAAGAATATACGAATCTGATCTAATTGCAAAACCCGATCCAGAAACTTTCAGAATTCTTCCTTACAAAGAAAATACAGCAAAGATGGTATGCGACATTTTTTCTCCTGATGGTAAACCATACGAAGGAGATCCAAGATATTGTTTAAAAAGAAATTTAGAAGAATTAAAATCTTTTGGTTTTACGCACTTTTATGTAGGTCCAGAGTTAGAATATTTTTATTTTAAATCAGACAAAATGCCAGAAACTATTGATAACGCAGGATATTTTGATTCAATGCCGGGTGAAGATGCTGGTATTGAACTCAGAATAAAAACAATGGAATATTTAAAACAGATGGATATACAAGCAGAATATGCCCACCATGAAGTTGCTCCAAGTCAACATGAAATAGATTTAAAGTATGATTCAGCATTACAAATGGCAGATAAAGTTATAGTTTACAAAGTTTTGGTAAAAGAAGTAGCAAAACAAACAGGATTATATGCAACATTTATGCCAAAACCAATAGCTGATGTAAATGGTTCTGGCATGCATGTACATCAAAGTTTGTTTAAAGATCTCAAAAATATGTTTTTTTCAGAAAAAGATAAATACCATTTATCAGATATTGCAAAAAATTATATTGCTGGAATACTTAAACATTGTAGAGAAATTTGTATTGTTACTAATCAATGGGTAAATTCTTACAAAAGATTAGTCCCAGGATATGAAGCACCTGTATATATTTGTTGGGCGAATAAAAACAGGTCTGCTTTAATTCGTGTTCCAGAATACAAGCCGGGAAAAGAAAAATCAACTCGTATAGAGGTAAGATTTCCAGATCCTGCATGCAATCCATATCTTGCTTTTGCAGTAATGTTAAAAGCAGGTCTTGAAGGTATAAAAAACAAATATACTCTTGTTGAACCTCTGGAAGTTTCTGCATATGAAATGGAAGAAATTGAACGAAAAGCAAGAAAAATCGAAGAACTTCCAGGTTCTTTAATAGAAGCAATTGAAATTGCAGAAGAATCAAAACTTTTAAAAGATGCATTGGGAGAACATATTTATACTAAATTCTTAGAAAATAAAAAAATTGAATGGGATAATTATAGAACAAAAATAAGTGATTATGAGATAAAAAGATATTTACCATTATTGTAAGAATTTAAATTATATTATTATGAATAACAAAATAATTTCAAAAAAAGTTATAGCTGAATTTTCTAACACTAGAATTATTAGAATTGAAGTTTACTCACCTATTATATCTGAACATTATAAACCAGGACAATTTGTTATTATTATGGTGGAAGAAAAGGGTGAACGAATACCATTAACTATCACAGAAACAGATCTAAACAAAAAAACTATATCTTTAATCTTTCAAGAAATAGGTTATACTACAAAATTATTAGGTAATCTAAAAGAAGATGATGTCTTATATCACATAGCAGGACCTTTAGGAAAACCTACAGAAATAACAAATTATGGAACAGTAGTACTTATTGGTGGTGGAGTTGGTACTGCAGAGATTTATCCTGTGGCTAAGTCGTTAAAAGAAGAAAAAAACAAGATAATAACAATAATTGGAGCAAAAAATAAAAATTTAGTTATTCTTGAAGAAGAATTTAAAAAAATTTCAAATGAATTATATATAACAACTGATGATGGTTCTTATGGTGAAAAAGGATTTGTAAGTGATATTTTAAAGAAGTTAATAAATCAAAAAATAAAAATAGATTTAGTTTATGCTGTAGGGCCTATTCCAATGATGAAGGTTATTTCTGAAATTACAAAATGCTATAACATAAGAACACTTGTTTCTTTAAACACAATTATGATAGATGCTACAGGAATGTGTGGTTCTTGCAGAATAACATATGATGGTAAAATAAATTATGTATGCTGTGATGGGCCTGAATTTGATGCACACAAAATAGACTGGGAAGAAATTACCAATAGAAACAAAACTTATCTTAAACAAGAAGAGTACATTTTAAAATCTTCTTTTTGCAAACATATTTAACTTATAAGTAAACTTCTTGAAATATACAAACTATCAACAGTAAGGTTAACTTTTAGTCTTTTATTAATACTGATTCATCTTCATAAGATGGTATATGTGTAAGATGAACTTTACAAAATTCTAATTCTTTTAATTTTTCTAATTCAAGTTCTGCAGCATGATCTGTCTTTGCGCTTATACTCAAACAAATTAATTTTTCTTCAAGATTAAGTATTTCTTTTTTACACCTAAAACATTTTTTTAAGATTTTTAACTCTAGAAATTATATTTGAAGCTAAAAGATAAATTTTATCTGGTATACCAACAAGTTTTTTGATTGCATTTATCACCATAGCAGAAGCTGCTGACATTAAAATAGAATTTTGTCCTGTTATTATTTCTACACTATTAAGTTCTAAAGCAGCTCACAGCTTACTTCTACAGATTTTTCATCAACTCGTGTCTTTTCAGCAGCTTTCTTGCAGCAACCACAACTTTTCTATCTTCTGGTTTAAAATTAATTTCTTGCATTAAAAGATTTATTTTTTCTACAACTTCATCTTTTAGTATACCAGTAAATCTTTCAAGATTATATCTAAAATATATTCTTAGCTTACAGAGCAATCTCATCATTAATTATCGCAGATCCTACACGATTTACTCCTATATCAGGGCAATTTATAAATTATAATTCTCCGCCTTTAATTTTTCCATAATTTTTTT
>CALFVX010000010.1 GCA_937928765.1 uncultured Endomicrobiia bacterium | reverse complement strand
TCTTTTTATTTCATTGAATATATCTACAAGGTTTTTTATATATTCTTCGTAAGAATTTTCTTGACCAATTTGAAATTGATGTTTATAATCTCTTTGCTTCCAGTAAGGGGGAGAGGTGATCACACAATCTACAAGATTATCAGGAAGTAAACTAAGAACCTTTCTTACGTCTCCTATAAAAATTATTAAATCATCTGCATTTTTTATTTCCATTTCTATATAATTTTATACCCATAGGGGGTGTGGCGGAAATTGGAAGACGCAGCGGACTTAAAATCCGCAGGCTTTATAGCCGTGAGGGTTCAAATCCCTCCACCCCTATTAGTTTGTAAATAAAATTAAAAATTTTAAAAATTTTGATATAATAATTATCATGTTTATAGTTTTTGAAGGTATAGACGGCAGTGGAAAAACTACGCAAGCTAAACTTTTAAAACAGAATTTAGAAAAAGAAGGTTACAAAGTTAAGTTTTATAGTGAGCCCCACTTTTTGGGAATAAAAAAATTAACTTCTTTAATCAAAAACGAATTAGTAAAAACCATTCTTTTTACTTTATCCCGATATTTCTTAGTTCAAAAAATTTTGAAAGATTTAAATAAAAATTATATAGTCATTTTAGACCGATATTTCTATTCCACTCTTGCTTATCAAGGTTATGCTGGAGGGGTAGATATAAAATTAATTGAAAAATTAAACAAATGGTCTACAAAAGGCTTACAACCAGATGTAGTATTTTTAATTGATGTTCCTATAGAAATAGCTATATCCAGACTTTTAAAAAAGGGAGAAGGTTATCAAGTTTTAGAAAAAAGAAAATATTTAGAAAAAGTTAAAAGAGGGTATTTAAAATTAGTAAATAGAAATTCTAATTTCTATTTGTTGAATGAAATAAAAGATTTTTATGTGTTAGATGGAACTAAGAATATAGAAGAGTTACAAAAAATTATTATGAATACCATTAAAGAAAAATTAAATACAAGAAAATTAATAGTTTTAGAAAATGTTTTATAGTTTAAATGTTATTATTAGTGTTTTTTATTAGTTGTTCAGTAATAGGATTTTATCTACCTTATTTTTTAGACAATTTTTCTATTTTTAAAATTAAGGGTTTAATCTTATATGAGGCTTCAATAAATAAAGACTTAATAGTTGGTAACATTAAAAATAACTGTCTTTTTATAGATGAAGCTCATATAGAAAACAAACTTAAAAATTTAACTAACAATTATGTAGAAAAAGTCTATATAAAAAGAGTTTTTAAAAAATATAGTGTTTATTTAGAAGTATATATTAAAGAAAGAGAACCTTTTTTAAAAGTTATTGAAAATGATAGAGTTTTTTACTACGATGAAAGAGGTGAAGAATTTATTTACAATATTAATAAGGACTTGCCTATTCTATATACACATGATAAAAATAAAGATTTACTAATTTTCAAAAATTAAAAAGTATAGTTTCCACACTTTTTCCTTCCTTTCTTACAGGGCTTTTAACAACAAAATCTTTTCTTTTCCAGTCTTTTTTAACCAGTATATCAAAAATGCTACTATAATAACAAGATAGTATTACTTTTCCCTTTATATTCAATAATAAGTCTATCAATTTTCTATATTGCATTTTTTCCATTTCAAATGCATATACACTTATTTTTCTTCTTGTGCTTTGCAAATAAGGGGGATCTAAATAGAAAAAAGTTTCTTTATCATCGTATATAGGAATTAATTCTTCAAAGGACTTATTTTCAATAACTACATTTTTTAATCTATGATGAAACCAATCTATTTGCTTTTTAACATTTTCTAATTTTTGAATCTTTTTTACTCCTTGAGAATAATATTGTCCTGCTCCATTGTATGACATAATAATTGAAGTGAAAAAATTTATAGCTAAATCTACGGATAATTCATTTTTATTTTGGTTTATAGAATTATTCCATATAGTTTTTTGATTATTTTTTATATTTTTTAAATAGCTTCTAACCTTCTCTCTTGCTTTTAAAAAAGTTTCTCTATTGTATTGGATAGTTTGTAACTTATATTTAAACTCTTCAAAAGTAGAAGAATTTTTTATTATATTGAATAAATTTGTAAGCAAAGGGTTAATATCATTGTAAACTTCTATTTTACTTTCTTCTTTATTCCACAAAAGAGAAGCTCCGCCGCCGAAAACTTCTACATATATTTCATTTGGTGGTATTAAAGGTAGAAGGTGTTTTAAAACATAATGCTTTCCGCCATAGTAATTGAATAGTTTTTTCACAGCTGAGGTTGACTGCTTCTTACCTTTTGCTTATTATCATGAACAATTAATCTATTTATTTTTTCATCTACTTCTATTACTTCTACTACTTTTCCAAAGGGAGCTCTTTTGACATCCGATGTTGTAACCCAAATGGTAGAGACATTTTTAGGAATATCCTCTTTATTAGGATATTTTCCATACATATCCGTAAAGTATAAAACCATCACAGGTTCGCTTTTATAAAGCTCTTTTACTCGCTCAAAAACAGGTGTAAAATCGGTTCCACCGCCAGTTCTAACCTTAAAGGTGTTAGTTTCTTTATCGGTTATATCATCAATAATCTTTTGTA
>CALFVX010000009.1 GCA_937928765.1 uncultured Endomicrobiia bacterium | reverse complement strand
TTAACATATATAATTTTTGTATTTTTCCCTTCAAAACGCACAATTACTTCTGTTGCTTCAGGATTTATTGTTACATTTTTATGTTTGTTAGGTTTTAAAAAATCTCCACTTTATGGAATTGATTTTAATGTTTTAAGCATTTTTATAGGAACACTTTTAGTTTCAAATCTTATTGTTGAAAGTGGTATTGCAGAATATATTGCAGAAAAAATTGTTTTTAAAACAAAAAGTGTAAAGTGGACAATTTTGTTGCTTTGTATATTAACAGGAATACTTTCAATTTTTTTAGAAAATGTAGCAACATTGATAATTGTTGCACCTGTAGCTTTTCAGATAGCAAATAAGCTGAAAATAAATCCTACAAAAATAATTTTTGCATTGGCAATTTCAAGCAATCTTCAAGGAACAGCAACACTTATTGGTGACCCGCCAAGTATGCTTTTAGCAAGTGCTACTAATATGAACTTTCTTGATTTTTTTATCTATAAAGGTAAACCTTCAATTTTTTTTGCAGTAGAATTAGGAGCAATAACTTCATTTTTATTATTATATTTTATCTTTTCAAAAGAAAATTACAAAAATGTAGAGATTAACTTGACAGCAAAAGTAAAATCGTGGGTTCCATTTTATATTCTTTGTTTTAAAATTATAATATTAATTTTTGCTTCACTAATATTTTCTTCACAAAAAGAAAATTCACATTTTTTAAAAATAGCAGGATTTATATGTTTATTTTTTGGAATTTTATCTTTATTTGTAAAAAAAATTGTTTTAAAAACAAGTCTTATTCAAGGAATAAAAGATCTTGATTGGGAGACAGTTTTGTTTTTATCAGGAATTTTTGTTTTAGTAAAAAGTGTAGAAATTTCAGGTTGGATTGAAGAGTTTGGTAAATTTTTGATAAATTTTATAGGAAAAGATAAATTTATAATTTATACTCTATTTGTAATATTGTCAGTTTTAATTTCTGGTTTTGTTGATAATGTTCCATTTTTTATGATTATGATTTCAGTTGCAAAAATTGTTTCTCAACAAACAAATATTAATGTTGAACTTTTACTTTTTGGACTTTTAATAGGTACAACTTTAGGTGGGAATATCACTCCTATTGGTGCTCAAGCAAATATAGTTTCATGGGGTATGTTAAAAAAACAAAAAGTTTACTCAACATTTTTAGATTTTATAAAAATAGGCCTACCATTTACTGTTGCAGCTGTTTTACCTACATATATTTTTATTTGGTTTTTATGGAAGTAACTCTAAAATATTTTTTGATTTTTGTATAGTATATATTGCAATTTTAAAAATTTTTTATTAAAAAATAAAAACTTATATTATCAGAACAAAAAATTCCGCGGTAGCTCAATGGTGGAGCGTCCGGCTGTTAACCGGATGGTTGCTGGTTCGAGTCCAGCCCGCGGAGCCATTTTTTCTGCGCCTGTAGCTCAACAGGATAGAGCAACGGCCTTCTAAGCCGTGGGTTGTGGGTTCAACTCCCGCCAGGCGCGTGATGAGATTTATGGCGGTGTAGCTCAGTTGGTTCAGAGCAGCGGAATCATAATCCGCGTGTCGGGGGTTCAAGTCCCTCCACCGCCAAAAATACTAAATCTTATCTTATAATAATCTCACATATATTAATTAAAAAATTCGTTGATTAAAAGATAAGATAGAATAAAATTTTATTGCTTCAAAAATTTCGCTTATTTTTACACATTCATTATCTTGGTGTGCTAAAAAAGGATTTCCAGCGCCAAATCCTATTGTTGGAATATTATGTTCTGCCATTGTAATTGATCCGTTGGTGCAGAATTGCCAAATTAAAGGTTTTACATCTTTGTTAAAACAGGTCTTATATGTTTGTTTTGCTATTTTTAAAAGTTTATGATTTTTGTTTAAAATCCATGCTTTAAAAAATCTATGTTGTGGAATAAAATCGTAGTTGTTTTCTTTTACATTTTTTAACAAAAAATTTTTTATACTTTTTTCAGTTTCTCCTAAGACACTTCTGTAATCAATATAAACTGAACATTCATAAGGAATGCTGTTTAACGAATTTGTTTTTGATTCTATTAATGTTATTGTGTAATTTGGTTTACCTAAAAGTGATCTGATAAAATTTGTGTTTCTGCTTTCAATTATATTTTTTATTACAGGATATACAGAATATATTGCGTTTTTGCCAAGATGTGGAACCGAAGAATGTGCAGATTTACCATAAAATTTTAGTTTTATACTCCATTTACCTTTGTGTCCATAAATAATGTTTAAATTAGAAGGTTCACAGATTACACAATATTTTGGCTTAACATATTTTAAAACTTCTTCAATACCTTTGCCAGAAGAGTTTTCTTCATTAGAAGATAATGAAAAAACAGTTTGTTGAATGTCATAATTGTTTTTTGCTAAAAAAATTGATGCAAATACTAAACTGGCTACAGATGATTTGTCATCACAACTTCCACGACCATATATTTTGTCTTTTAAAATCTTACCACTAAAAGGTGGATATTGCCAATTTTTATAATTTTCTGCTGGGACAGTGTCAAGATGTGCATCGAATAAAAAGTTGACAGAAGAGTCTTTTTTACCTATAAAAATTAAAACATTATTTTTAATTTTTTTTACTCTGATGCCTTCGACATTTATATTTTTTATAAATCTTATAATGAAATCAACAAGATTTTTTTCATCGTTTGAATAACTTTTAATTTTTATTATATCAGATAAAAATTTTATAATTTTATTTTTATTTTGTTGACAAAATGTGTTAATTTTGTTAAGATTAATTAAGTTCATATAAATTAACTATAAAAATTTTTATGTTAAAATCAATTTTTGTGTTTACATTATTATATAATATTGAAATTAAAAAATAAATTAATTATAATCTTTTAAAGATGAATTTATTAGAAATAATAAGTTTTAAAGATCCACTAATAACATTTGCAGCAATAATTAGTATTATCTCTTTAATATTTATAATATTGCTTTCTTATTATTATAAAAAACTTAAAGATCAGGAAGTTATTTCTGAAATTATATCAACTGAAATAGAAAAAGAAAAACCATCTCTTTCGGAAAAAAAATCACAAAAATTTTCTTCACAACAACAGGATTTTTCTAATATTCAATCCAGTAAAAAAGTTGTAATAACAGAACCTATAGTTTATGGACAAAATTCTGAAATTATAATAGCACAGCTAAATGAACTATCAAAACAAATCAATATGTTAAATAATTGTATCAAGGAAATTACTGCTATAGTAAACAGTATTCAAAAATCTTGTGAAACAAAAAATTTTTCAGATGATACAATTAATAAATTAATTTCTTTATCAGAACAGGTTCATAATGATATAAATTCGTTGAAGGAATCAACTTCTGTTTCTATAAACCAAACTATTGCTGAAATAAACCACAAACTTGATAATTTGTTAAAGTTGTTATCCACATTGCTTCAACAATAAAAGATGAAGCCAAATATAGTAAAACTCTTAATAATTATTAATACATTTATCTTTGTTATTTCATTAGGGATTATTTACAAACGTAGTTTACAAAATTCTCAATTGTATTCAAAAAAAGAATATAAAGAAACAGATATACCATCAACTTATGCCTCAAATATTGAAATCGAAGATTTAAAAAAGCAAAAATTGCAACAAGAAGTTGAAAGTAAAAATACACAAGAAATAAATGATATACTAAGCCAACAAAATATTATTTCTCAACAGATATTACAAACATCTACTTCTTATATAAATGCAAAATTAAGAAAACCAAAATTTGTATATTTTTCTTCGAAAGCAAAGAAAGTTTCGCTTATTGGAGATTTTAACAATTGGATTCCTCAATTAATGAATAAAATTAATACCAAAAAATGGGAGTTAATTGTTGAGATTCCCGAAGGGAGATATCATTATAACTTCTTGGTTGATGGAAAACCTGTAATAGATCCTAACAACAAAAAACCTCCAGAGATGTCAAAACAAGGATTTAAAAGTTCAATTTTAGAATTAAAGTAAGATTTTAGTTAATCTATTAGTTAAACAAAAAATCAATGAAAACGATTCAAGAAATTAACGAAAAAATCAAAAATGGTGAAGTTGTAGTGCTTACTGCAGAAGAGATGATAGAGTTTGTTAAAGAAAAAGGAGTAAAAGAAGCGGCAAAAAAAGTGGATGTAGTAACAACTGGTACTTTTGGTCCAATGTGTTCTTCTGGTATGTATTTGAATTTAGGTCATACAAAACCAAGAATAAAGATTGGTGGTGGTAGATGTTATTTAAACGCTGTAGCTTGTTATACTGGTTTTGCAGCAGTAGATATTATGTTAGGAGCAACATCATTGCCTGATAACGATCCACGAAACAGAAACTATCCTGGAGAATTTAGTTATGGTGGAGGGCATGTTATACAACAATTTGTTTTAGGAGAAAATATTGAACTTTATGCAGAAGCTTATGGAACAGATTGCTATCCTAAAAAAGAATTAAAAACATACATAAACATAAAAAAAGTTAATGAAGCTGTACTTTTTAATTTTAGAAATTGTTATCAAAATTATAATGTAGCTGTAAACCTTTCAGATAAAACAATTTATACATATATGGGTATGTTAAAACCTAAACTTGGTAATGCAAATTATTGTTCTGCTGGGCAGTTATCACCTTTGTTAAAAGATCCTTATTATAAAACCATAGGTATTGGTACAAAAATATTTTTAGGTGGCGGGATTGGCTATATTTCTTGGTGGGGAACACAGCATAATCCAGAAGTGCCAAGAACTGATTTAGGAATACCAAAATTTCCTTCTGGAACTTTAGCAGTTATTGGCGATTTGAAACAAATGTCACCAGAATTTTTAGTTGGAGTTTCTATTGTTGGATATGGAGTTTCACTTGTAGTTGGCATAGGTGTACCAATACCAGTATTAAATGAGGAAATAGCGAGATGGTGTGCGGTATCTGATGAAGAGATTTTTGCACCTGTTGTGGATTATAGTAAAGATTATCCTGAAGTTACAGGCAAACCGCCATTAGGTTTTGTTTCATACAAAGAATTACGCTCTGGTGAAATTACAATTGATAATAAAAAAGTTCCTACAGGCGCACTTTCAAGTTATAAAAAAGCAAGACAGATTTCTAAGATATTAAAAGATTGGATTAAAAAAGGTAAATTTTTTCTTACAGAACCAGTAGAAAATCTTCCTTCAGTTGGAAGTGGAATAAAATATAAATTTTTAGAATAAAATCTTTTCTTTATCTTGCCTTAAAGATTATTTTAATGAAAAAAATTTATAAAGAAGATAAAAAACCACAAATTTTTATATTAGACGCTTCTGCAGGGACTGGTAAAACTTATAATCTATCCTTAAGATATTTATATCATATTTTTAACCCATATGAAGATATACGCATCGATTCTCCTTATAGAAATGTTTTAGCTATAACTTTTACAAATAAAGCTGCAAAGGAAATGAGGTTAAGAATAATAGAGTTGTTAAAGAGGATATGTTTAGATATATTTAGAGACAAAGATGAAAAAAAGAATGTTTTTGAAAAAATAGGAATTAATGAAGATTTCAAAATAAAGAGAAAATCAGAGGAGTTATTAGAGTTATTATTTAAAAATTATCATTATTTCCAAGTAAGAACTATAGACAGTTTTGTTAACAGTTTAATAACCAACTGCGCTTTGCTGCTTGATATAAATCCGAATTTTGAAATAGAAAAAGAAGTGCCAGAATATCTTGACTACTGTATAGATTTGTTATTAGATGAAGTCAAACAAAATAAAGAATTAAAAAATATTTTTGAAAATTTTGTTTATAATTTTTTATTTATTGAAGAAAGAAAAAGTTGGTTTCCAGAAAAATTCATACTAAGTATAAGTAAATTTTTATACAAAACAATAAAGACACATAATATAAAATTTAAAAAAATTGATCCAAAAAAAACATATAAGGAAAGATTAAAATTAAGCCAAGAAATAGTAGGTGATATTAAAAGATTATTTCCTTTACTTAATGAGAATATTCACAGAAATTTTATAAATTTAGTAGAAAAATTTTTAGAAAAAATAAAAGGTAGTGAAAAAGTTATCATAAATTCTGAAGATTTTTTTAACCTTTTAAAAAAAGAAGAGATACCAATTAAGAAAAACTCAATTATTCCAAAAGAATTAGAAAATTTATGGAAAGATATTAGGGAAAAAATGTTTAGAGTTGTTGAATATGAGATATATCATACATATGATAGTTATGTTGAAATTTTTAACTTTGTAGAAGAAAAGATAAAAGAAGTTTCTAAAAAAAAGAATATTATATTTCTTGAAGAATTAAACAGTTTGTTTAATAAAATTGTAGAAAAAGAAATATTACCTGAAATATATTTGCGTCTATCTGCCAGAATATATCATTATTTAATTGATGAGTTTCAGGATACTAATATTTTGCAGTGGGAAAACTTATATCCCTTAATATATGAAAGTGTTGCCTCTAAAGGCAGTTTGTTTATTGTAGGAGATAAAAAACAGGCCATATATAGATTTCGTGGCGGAGAAGCAAAATTGTTTGATAAAATTAAAACGCATTATTTTAAAAATTATTTTTGTAAAGAAGAAAAGTTATCTCAAAATTATCGTAGTAGAAAATTTATTGTAGAGTTTAACAATAAGATTTTTTCTAAATATAATATAATCAAGTTTTGTAATTTAATAGAAAGAATAAAGTATAACGAAAAAATTGTTTCTGATATAATAGATGTTTATAGAAATGTAAAACAAGAATACTTTGAATACAGCAGATGTGGTTATGTATATGGCGAGTTAGTAGATATAAAAAAAACACAGGATTATGAAGAGGTTATAAAACCTAAATTAAAAGAATTAATAACTAAAGTAATTAATCAAAATTATGATTATTCAGACATATGTGTATTGTTAAGGAAAAACCATGAAGTAAGAGTTGTTACTGAATGGTTAATACAACATAATATTCCTGTAGAATCAGAACAAACTTTAGATATAAGAAGTAATAAATTAATTAAAGAAATTTTATCTTTGTTGAAGTTTATTATCAATAGAGATGATAATTTATCTTTTTGTTCATTTATTTTAGGAGATATTTTTTTGAAAAAAGCATCAATTAGAAAAGAAGAAATACAAAATTTTATTTTTTTTCATAATATTGCAAATAGAATTTTACCAATTTATCAAAAATTTAAAGAAAGATATTCTTCAGTATGGGAAGAGTATTTTTCTAAAATATTAGAAATTAATGGCTCTTATCCACTATACGATATAATTTTAAAAATTTTTTCTACATTTAATATATTAGAAAATTTTTCCAACTATCATGGATTTTTTATGTTATTACTTGAGCTAGTTTATAAGATAGAGAATGAAAATGGTAGCTCTATAGAAAATTTCTTAAATTATTTTGAAAATCCGCCAGAAAAAGAAATAGAAAATTTTTATGTAAAAGTTAGAAAAAGTAATTCTGTAAAAGTTACAACAATACATAAATCCAAAGGTTTAGAATATAATATTGTAATACTTCCGTTACTTAAAATAGATATTGAAGTAGGAAGACAAAAAGAATTGACCTCTAAATTTATAATAAAAGAAAAAGATGGATTTGCAGAAATGATAAGAGTAAAAGCTGATTTTGAAATTTTAAACGAAGCAAAAAATATTTATGATGAAGAATTCAAAAATTTGTTAATAGATGAACTAAACACTGTATATGTAGGATTTACTCGTGCAAAAGAAAGGTTATATTTTTTTGTACCTAAGAAAGAAAATAATAAAAATTTAGCAGAAGATTTAATTTTTTCTGATGGAAGAAAAATTTTAATTTTAGGAAAGGAAGAAATTAAGTCTGATATTTACAAAGATATACAACAAGAAAATGTTAGAAAAATTGAAATTAACAGGTATGAAGATTGGATAGAGAAGATTTTAAAAGAAGAAAGTTTTCCCAAAAAAGAAAGCGTTATTTATAGAGAACAGATCATTAAAGGTGATGTTTTACACAAGGTTCTTTCATACATAAATAATTTGTTTAATAAAGACATTCTTTTAGAATTAAATTCTGCTATTGAAAAGAGTAAAATTTTTTATCCTTATATATCTGAATGGGATAAAATTAAAGAATTACTTTATAATTTTATTTTGGCAGAAAGAATAAAACAATTTTTCTTTCTTAAAGAAGCACAAATATATTGTGAAAAAGAGATTGTTTTTTTAGAAAGGACATTTATAGTAGATAGGCTTATAGTTTTAGAAAAAGAGGTTTATGTTATAGATTATAAACTTTCTTTTAATGTAAATGATGATGTTTTAAAAGAATATAATAATCAAATAAGACAGTATAAAAGTATTATAAAGGATATTTATAAGGATAAAAAAATTAAAGGCTTCTTAATATCTTTAGACAATTTTGATGTAATAGAGATATAATGAAGGACAAGGACATTATAATTTTGTCATTAGATATAGATTTTATTAATTATTTATCCGATTATTTGATAAATAATTTTTCATTAAAAGATTTTGACAAAGTATGTTTAGTTTTTGCTGGTAAACGACCTTTTTTGTATTTAAAAAAACTGATGTTTGAAAAATTAAAAACTTCTTTTTTTGCACCGAATTGTTTTTCTGTCGATGAGTTTATAAAATATATTGTTTCTAAAAAAGAACATAGAAAAATTTTGTCTGATTTAGACTGCATTTATTTATTATATGATATTATAAAATCAGAAATACCAGAGTTTTATAAAAAATATAAGAATTTTATAGAATTTCTTTCTTGGGGGAAAGAAATATTTATTTTTATAGAAGAACTTTTTTTGGAAAAAATTGAAGAAAAATATTTAAATAATATAAAAAACCTTGCAGAAATAGGATTTGATGTTCCAGAAAGTATAAACAGATTGCTTGTTAAAATTAACAATGTAAAAAATATTTTTTATAAAAAATTAGAAGAAAAACAATATTCTACAAGAGGGATATTTTATTATCTAGCATCAGAGATTTCTAAAGATATAAAATTAGATGAGTTTAAAGAAATTATTTTTTGTACACCGTTTTATCTTCATAAGACAGAAATAGAAATAATTAAAAATGTTTTTAAAAATAATAAAACAAAAATTTTCTTCCAAACAGATAATACAAAATGGAAGTCTTATAGTAGGTTAACTAAAGAGTTTAATTTAAATATTGAATTAGAAGATAAACACTATCAGTTACACAAACCAAATATAAATTTTTATTCTTCATATGATGTTCATTCACAAATTTGTGGTGTTAGAGAAATTTTAAAAAATATAGATTTAAATGAAAAAACAGTGATCGTTTTGCCACAAACAGAGTTAGCAATACCGTTAATTTCTGAGATAAGTTATTTGGTTAAAGACTTTAATCTTGCTTGTGGGTATCCTATAGGCAACTCTTCAATTATAAATTTATTAAAAGATATCTTTGATGCACAATTAACAAAAAAAGATACTCTCTATTACACTAAAAATTATCTCAAAGTTTTAAAAAATAATTTAATAAAAAATTTGGATTTATTAAACTATTCTTTAGAAATCTTCCATATTGTTATAATAAAAATTAATGCTTTGTTATCAGGGGAAATAGAGGATGAAAAACTTAGTAATTGTACTTTTGTCAATTTGAAAGATATAGAGGAATCAAAAGTTCTTTATGATAAAATTTTTGAATCTTTGAAGTTAAGTAAAATTTTAAAAAATAAAGAAGATATAAAAAAATTGATATCTTCTCTACACCAAATATTATTTTTTAACTGGGAAAATATTTTTAACTTCAAAAGTTTAGCTAAAAGTATAAAAATTTTGTTAGATGTGTTAATTAAAAATAAATTTTTAGAAAAATATCCGTTGAATTTGAAAATTATAGAAGAGTTGTATAAAATGTGTCAAGATATTGAGAATTGTTTATTTGCTGAAAATAACTTTGATAAAGAAGAAATTTTTAAAATTTTTTTAGATATTATTAAAGATAGAAAAATACCCATTTTAGGCTCTCCCTTGAAAGGATTACAAATTTTGGGTTTTTATGAAACAAGAAATTTAAGTTTTGATAATGTTATAATTTTAGATTTAAACGAAGGTGTGATACCAAATGTGAAGTTAAATTTTCCGTTGATACCAAAAGATATTATAACTTTTATAGGAATAGATAGAGTTTTGCTTGAAGAAGAGATTCAATATTATCATTTTAAAAGATTAATATCTTCTTCAAAAAATGCACATTTATTTTTTATAGAATCTGAAGAAAAAGAAAAAAGCAGATTTTTAGAAAGAATTTTATGGGAAAAACAAAAAGAAACAGGACAATTAGATTCTATAAATATTGTAGAAAATTATTTTTGTGCAGAAGTTATTCAAGGCAAAGATAGTATAAAAAAGACAAAAGATATAATTGATTATTTAAAAAAATTTCAATATTCAGTTTCAAGTTTAGATACTTATATAAGGTGTCCATTAAGATTTTATTTTAAATATGTTTTAAATTTAAAAGAAGAAGATACATTTGAAGAACCAGAAAGTAAAGATATTGGAAATTTTATCCATGAATTGTTGAAAAAAAGTTTTGAAAGATTTACAGATAGTGAAGAGTTTAATATTGATAAAGAATTTAAAAAAGAATTTTTAAATTTATTTTATAAAAAATTTGAACAAAAATTAAAAAAAAGGTATAAAACAGAATCTTTTTTGATAAAAGAGATAATGGAATTTCATCTTAATAATTTTTTAGAACACGAATCTAAAAGAAAGGAATATATAAAAAAAATTCTTTTTTTAGAAAGAGAATTTTCTCAAGAAATAAATTTGGGTAGTCTAAGGATTGATTTTAAATGTAAAATTGATCGTATTGACGAGCTAAAAAATAATAGTTTGTTAGTTATAGATTATAAAACAGGGAGTTTTGAAACTATGTTGAAAAATTTAGAAATAGATGAAACTTCATTAAATAGAGAAATAATAAAGAAAAAGATACGTTCTTTTCAGCTGCCTTTGTATCAATTTGTTGTAGGAAATTTATATCCTAGTTTTAATGTTAATTCAGGATTCTATGATATAAAAGAAAAAAACGAACCAATTAAATTATTATTTAAGGAAAATGAAACGGAAGAAAGTAAAAATAAAAAGAAAATTGTATATCTTAAATGTCTTAATTTTGTAATAACAGAGATACTTGATCCAGAAATGAATTTTAATGCAGATGATACAGATGAAAACTATTGTAAAAATTGTGATTTCAAATATTTGTGTAGATAAAGTTTTGTTTAAAACTTTAAATATTTATCAACTTTTTATCTTTGTATTTCTAAATTTTTTAATAAGTTTACGAACTCATCATTGTTAAATAAACTATAAGCGTTAAAAAAACAAATTCCTGCAACATTTTTTTCCTCAAAACAAAGATTTATTTGTTTTTTAAGAATATCTGTATTCATACCTTCATAATAAACACCGATACCTACAACAAGTTTAGTTTTTGATTCAAACATATCAAAAAGTTGAGTATTTTGCTTTAGATATTTTTTAAAAGTATTTATATTAGAAGTATAACTCATTGTAAAGACATAGTCTAAATAATTATTTTTTACCCATAGATCCCACTCTTGTGCTATACGGTTATTTTTTGCAGTTTTTGGTGTGTGAAAAACAGCTGCTGAAAAATTTAAGTTTTTGTTATAAGATTTTACAAGTTCATATGCTTGCTTTACAAATGAGGTTATTAAATTACATTTAAAACTATAAAAATCATCGTCTTTAATATCTGGTTCTTTTTTATAAATTTTTTTATATTGTTTTGTACTTTCTGGATGAAATCCATCATCATTATATCCTGGATATCTTATTCTATCAAGTTGAATACCGTCTATGTCATAATTTTCTATGATTTCTTTTATTATGTTTAAGATTCTTGTTCTTACAGGTTTTAAAGATGGTGATGCCCAATTAGTTTTTTTATTATTTTTTCTTAGTTCTTCATATTGAGGATTTTCCTTTAAAAAATATCCTTGTTCTGAAAAAACATTTATATATGGATAAATTTTTATATTATATTCTTTACATTTTTTTATTACATATTCTAAAACATCCCAGCTACATTTTGATTTTGCATATTTACTTTTATAGTAAACATATCCTTTGTAATCTTTCGCTAAAAAAATCAATGTGTTGATATTCATATCTGATAATAATTTGATATGTTGTTCTATTAGTTTTTTTGTTTTTAATTCGTCTTCTAAATCTAAATACATAACATTGTACCATACAGCAAAAATGAAATCTTTCCTTACAACAGAATAACTTTTTGTTGAAAAAATAAAGTTTGTAATTATTAAAAGTATTATAGATAAAATTTTTAAAGGTAAGTTCATAAGATATAATTACTTTAGCAGCTGTTTTAATATTTCTTGAGCCTGTTTAGGATTTGCTTTACCTTTAGTTTTTTTCATTATTTGTCCTATTAGGGCAGTTAGTGCTTGTGTTTTACCTGATTTATAGTCATCAACAATTTTTTTGTTTTCATTTATAACTTCTTGAATTATTGATCTTAATAATTGTTGGTTTTGTATTTGGACTAAGTCTTTTTCTTTAATAATTTCTTGAGGAGATTTGTTTGTTTTCCACATTTCAGAAATAACTTCTTTAACCAATTTTGAAGATAAAATTCCGTCATTGTAGAGTTTTACTAATTCTGCTAAATTTTGTGCTGAGATTTTATTTTCTTCAAAAGATTTATTTTCTTGATTTATCAATCCCAGAATTTCTGTAATTATTAAATTGCTTATTGTCTTGGATATAAATTTTATATCTTTACAACCGTATTTTTGTTTATAAATATTAATAGATTCATCAAAAAAATCTGCCATAGATTTTTCAGAAGTTAATATATTAATTTCATACTCATTAAGTTCAAATTCTTGCTTGAATCTTAATTTCTTTTTATTAGGCGGTTCTGGAATTTGTTTTTTTATATCTTCAATGAAAAGATAGTCTAGTTCTAATGGCAGTAAATCCGGTTCTGGGAAATATCTGTAATCGTGTGCTTCTTCTTTTGTTCTCATAGATTGTGTTGTTAAAGTGTTATCATTCCAAAGACGTGTCTCCTGTAGAATTTTACCTTTGGAATTAAGAATTTCTTTTTGTCTTTCAATTTCATAACTTAAAGCAGATTTTATGGATTTAAAAGAATTCATATTTTTTATTTCCGTCTTAGTGCCTAGAGGTATTTTTGTATAATCTTCATAAACAAAATCTTTTTCTACGACAGATAAAGAAAGATTAGCGTCAACCCTAAATGTTCCTTTTTCCATATCACAGTCTGAAACATCTAAATATCTAAGTATATTTCTTAAAGTAGTTAAATACTCCACTGCTTCTTCTGGTGAATGAATACATGGTTGAGTTACTATTTCTATTAGTGGTGTGCCTGCGCGATTGTAATCAATTAGAGAATAATTAAGTTCTTCTTTACCTATAGCGTGTAATAGTTTACCTGCATCTTCCTCGAGATGGATTCTTTTGATATAAACTTTTTTAACTTCTTTTTTTCCATTTTTTATTTCAATTTCTACAAAACCATCGGTTGCAAGTGGTTTTTCATACTGCGAGATTTGATAATTTTTTGGCAGGTCGGGATAATAATAATTTTTTCTTGCGAAGATAGAATTGTTTTGTATTTTACAATTTAATGCTAAAGCAGTTTTTATTGCAAGTTCTAGCGCTTTTTTATTTATTGTTGGTAAAACTCCAGGTTGACCTGTGCAAACAGGACAAATATTTTTGTTAGGTTCTACTCCAAATTCAACAGGACAACTGCAAAACATTTTTGTTTTTGTTTTTAGTTGAACATGGACTTCAAGACCAATAACTACTAAGTATTTCATATATATGATTCCTTAATTATATCTTATGATCATCTTATGATCTTTACAAAGTGATATGATATATATTTATTCGACTATTTTATATAATACATCACCTTTTCTACATCGTTCTTTAACTTTTATTCCAACAGAATCACCTTTATTAGCATTAGATACTGTTTTGTGCTCTATTTGTATAGAATCTACTTCTTGGATAAAATCTGTTGTATGACCCTTAATATGGATTTTATCAGCAATTTTTAGTTCATCTTCAAGTTTTACTGCTATTACAGAAACTTTTGCAAAATAGTCTTCTACCACACCAATTTTATTTTCCATAGTTTTTTCACCTCCTTGGGATTAAATCCCAAAGAATTTAAAATTATAAAAGATTAACATCAGCTAACTTTTATTTGTTATTAAATATTATAACTTTTTCGCCTTGTTTTTTATAGTTCAATTCTTTTCTTATATAATATTCTATTGTGTTAATATCGTTTTCTAATAAATATACTTCTTCTGAAAGTTTGTTGTTTTGCTGTTTTAGTTTTTCAAGTTTAGTTTTTAAAATATCACATTTATTTTTTAAAATTAAATATTTTACAATACAGTTTGATATAAAAAAATATATAAAAAATCCTATTACAACAAAAATAGTAATTTTTAAAAAATCAACTTCAGGTAAAACAACCTCATACTTTTTTCTTTTCACAAAAGTTTTTTCAAAAAATTTTATTTTTTGTAAACTTCACTTCCTAAAAATGTTGCTTTTTTCCCCAATTCTTCTTCTATTCTTAAAAGTTGGTTGTATTTACAGATTCTGTCAGTTCGTGATAAGGAACCTGTTTTTATTTGTCCAGTGTTTAATGCTACAGAAAGGTCTGCTATGAAAGTATTTTCTGTTTCACCAGATCTGTGTGAGATAATAGCATTATAATTATTTTTATAAGCAAGTAATACTGTTTCTACTGTTTCTGATAAAGTACCAATTTGGTTAAGTTTTATAAGTATTGCATTTGCAATTTTTTCTTCAATACCTTTTTTAAAAATCTTTGGATTTGTAACGAAAATATCATCTCCTACAAGTTGAATTTTATTGCCTAATTTTTCTGTTAATAATTTCCATCCATCCCAGTCGTTTTCTGCAAGACCATCTTCTATAGATACAATAGGATATTTATCTAAAAGTTTTTGATAAAATTCTATCATTTGTTGCGAATTTTTTTCTTTATTTTCTTCCTCTCCTAATAAGACATAAAAATCGTCATAAAATTCTGATGCCGCAGGATCTAATGCTATAAAAATATCTTTTGCTGGTTTATATCCAGCTTTATTTATTGCTTCAATTAAAAGTTCTAATGCTTCAGAGTTAGAGGATAAATTTGGAGCAAATCCACCCTCATCTCCTACTGCTGTGGTATAGTCTTTTGATTTCAATACAGATTTTAAACTATGAAATACTTCGGTTCCGTATCTTAATGCTTCGGAAAAATTTTTTGCTCCAGCAGGAACTATCATAAACTCTTGAAGATCTACATTGTTATCTGCATGTTTTCCACCATTTAATACATTCATCATTGGAACAGGTAAAATATAATCTTTTTGTTTAATATTGTAGAGTTTTCTTATATATTTATATAATGGTATTTTATAAAAATTTGCTGACGCACAACATACCGCAAGTGATACTCCTAAAATAGCGTTTGCACCAAGATTTGATTTTGTTTCACTACCATCAAGTCTTATCATTAAATCATCAATTTTTTGCTGCTGAGATGCATCCATCCATTTTAGTTTTTTTGCAATAATTTTGTTTACATTATCTACTGCTTTAAGAACGCCTTTTCCAAGATATCTATTTTTGTTTCCGTCACGAAGTTCTAAAGCTTCGTTTTCTCCTGTTGATGCTCCTGAAGGAACTTGTGCTCTTCCTAAAGTGCCATCAGATAGTATCACATCTACTTCTACTGTAGGATTACCTCTCGAATCCAAAATCTCTCTTGCTTTAATTTTTTGTATTTTTGGTTTTTTTGTTATACCCATTTTTATTTTTTCCTCCTTATAGATTTAGTTTTGTTTAACTTTTTGTTAATAAAATAAACTCAATTATTTAAATAAGTTTTTGAAAATCTAAAAATATTTTTTATTTTTATGATTTCAAATATATTTGAGAATAGAAAAAAATCTAATAAAAAATACCGTGTTAGTTTTGTTTAATTTTTAAATATCTAAATTTTTTACTTCTAATGCATGTGCTTCTATGAACGCTCTTCTTGGTTCAACTTTTTCTCCCATTAAAGTTGAAAAAATTCTGTCAGCTTCATAGGCATCTTCTAATTCTACTCTTAATAACTTTCTTGTTTTAGGATTCATTGTTGTTTCCCAAAGTTGTTCAGGATTCATTTCTCCTAAACCTTTATATCTTTGTATTTCAAAACCAGTTTTTGAAATTTCGTTTATTACATTGGCAAATTCTTGAATATTTTTAATTTGAATTTCTTCTTTTTTTTCAGTTATAAGTGTAAGTTGTGGTTTATCATTTTGGTTCAATAATTTTTCTAATTCTAGTTTTTCAAGTTTTGTAAGATATTTTTGTAAAGATTCAAACTCCCATAGTTCTTTAAAATAATAAATTATTTCAACTTCACTGCCTTCAGTATTTTTTAAAAATTCTTCTTTTGTTTCCCTGTATTCTTTTTCTGTAAAAATAAACTTTTTTTGTTTATTATAAGTTACTACACTTATAGGAAATTTACCTTTTTTATAAAATTCTAAAAATTCTTCATAAGAAATATCTTTATTTCTTAACCTGATTAACAACATATTTGTGTTAAGTATAACTTTTAAGATTTCATAGATCTCTTTACTATCCTGTTGTGGAGATATTATTTTGTTTGCAAATTTTATAGTTATATGTTCTGATACTGTTTTAAGTAATATTTCTTGTAATTGTTGTTCTGTATCTACATAAAATTCTTTTTTATCTTTTTTAATTTTATACAAAGGTGGACAAGCAATATAAACATATCCTTTTTCTATCAAAGGTAACATCTGACGATAAAAAAATGTTAAAAGTAAAGTTCTAATATGAGCGCCGTCAACATCTGCATCTGTCATTATTATAATTTTGTGATACCTTACTTTTTCAATATTAAATTCGTCTTTTCCTATACCACCACCAATAGCTGTTACTAAAGTTCTTATCTCATCGTTGCTTAAAACTTTTGTTATACGCGATTTTTCTACATTTATAATCTTTCCTTTTAAAGGAAGTACTGCTTGAAAGTTTCTGTCTCTGGCTTGTTTTGCAGAACCACCTGCAGAATCCCCTTCTACGATAAATAATTCACACAGTTCAGGATTTGATTCCGAACAATCAGCGAGTTTACCTGGTAAAGTTGCTGATTCAAGTAAACTTTTTTTTCTTACAAGTTCTCTTGCTTTTCTTGCAGCATCTCGTGCTTCTGCTGCAGAAATTGCTTTTTGACAAATTTTTTGTGCAACTTGTGGATTTTCTTCAAAAAATGTTGATAGTGAATCACCTATTATAGATTTTACAATACCTTCTACTTCAGAATTACCAAGTTTTGTTTTTGTTTGGCCTTCAAATTGTGGGTTAGGAATCTTTATTGACAAAACAACTATTAATCCTTCACGAACATCGTCTCCTGTAATGTTTAAATCTTTATTTTTTATTAATTCTTTCTTTTTAATATAATCATTAACTACACGAGTAAGTGCTGATCTAAACCCAGATAGATGTGTGCCACCTTCAGTAGTATGTATTGTGTTTACAAAACTGTATTCTCTTTCATCATAACCATCGTTATACTGTATTGCTGCTTCAACAAAAATATCATCTTGTTTTTTTTGTATATATATTGGTTCTGGATGTAAAACATCTTTATCTTTGTTTAAAAATTTAACAAATTCTTTAATTCCGCCATCAAACTTAAATGTTTTTTCTTTTTCTTCTTCTCGTTCATCTATTAAAGTAATTCTTAATCCTGGATTTAAAAAAGCGAGTTCTCTTAACCTATTTGCTAATGTGTCAAAAGAAAATTTTGTAGTTGAAAAAATTTCTGCATCGGGAAGAAATCTCACTTTTGTTCCTGTAGTGTCAATTTCGCCAACAATTTCTACTGGGGTTTCTGGTATACCTCGTTTATATTTTTGTATGTATATCTTTCCGTTTCTATAACTTTCTACAACCAACCATTCTGATAAAGCATTTACTACAGAAACACCAACTCCATGCAGTCCACCAGATACCTGATACGCTTTTCTGTCAAATTTTCCTCCTGCATGGAGAACAGTTAAAACAACCTCCAATGCTGATTTACCTTCAATTTTAGGATCTTTTGTGCCTTTCATTGGATCTACTGGAATTCCTCTACCATCATCTTTAACAGAGACAGAACCATCATTATGAAGAATTACATCAATATTTTTACAATATCCAGCAAGCGCTTCATCTATAGAGTTGTCAACAACTTCGTATACAAGATGATGTAATCCAGCAGAACCAGTAGAGCCAATATACATCGCAGGACGTTTTCGGACAGCTTCAAGCCCACCTAAAACTTTAATTTTTGATGAATCATAAGTAGTATCTTCTTGTTGTTTTTTTACGAGTTCATTCTTCATAATTCTCATCCCTTAAAAAATTTAAATATTGTTATTTTTAATATTTTTAGATAAAAATTCACGCAGTTTTTCTGTAGTTATATTATAGTGAAACTCTTTGTTATAGGCAACTGATATACAACCCTTTTCTTCAGAGACAACTATTGCTATAGCATCAGTGTTTTGTGCAATACCACATGCAGCACGATGTCTTGTACCATAAAGTTGAGAATACTTTTCTTCTGATAATGGAAGTATGCATTTTGCTGCAATTATTTTTCCTTTTGATATAATTACAGCACCATCGTGTAAGTTATTATATGGATAAAAGATGCTAGTTAAAATTTCTTTTGAAATATCAGCATTTATAATTACACCTGTTTTAGTAAAATCTCTAAGCCCGACATTTTGTTCTATAACAATTATAGCTCCATGTTTGTTTAAAGAAAGTTCTTTTACTGCAGAAATAATTTCTTCTATAGTCACTAAAGAATATAAACTTCTTTTTGGTAAATATATTTCTGATAAAATACTTCTTAATTCTGGTTGGAAAACTATCGCTAAAATAATAATTCCAGCAAGCCAAAATTGTTTTAATAACCATGAAGTTATTGGAAGATTTAATTTTATTGATACTATTGTAAACACAGCAATAATCAATAAACCGCCAAAAATGTTTATTGCTTTTGTTCCGCGAATAAATGATATAAACTTAAAAGTTCCGTATATCACTATTGTTAAATCAACTATATAGATTAAATACTTTGACCATAATTCTGTGATATTATTCATAGTTTCAAAAATGAAGCGTAACAAAAATTATTAATTTTTAATAATACAAAAACATTATATTATTTTTCAACAATTTGTTATAATTCACAATTTTTAAAAATTTCTTGAATTAAATTTTTATAATTTATAAAAGCCAAAGATATATGCGTCAAAACGAAGAAATAGAAATAATAAAAAAATCACAACAAGAAGATTTATCACAACAGTAAAAAGAAATATTATTCGACAGGATTGTTGATAAATATAAAAACAAATTATTTAGAGTTGTTTATAATTATTTAAAACCTAATGTATTAAAAGAAGATGTGGAAGAAATTATACTTGAAGTTTTTATAAAATTTTACAAAAACATAAAAAATTTTAAATTCAAATCTTCAGTTGAAACATATCTTTACAGAATAGCAATAAATCTTGCAATAAATTTTTCAAAATCGAAAAAATTAGATGTTTTTCCAATAGAAGAAAAACAGCAAAATATTAAAGAAAAAAATTCTTTTGTAGACAAAATCATTTTATCAGAAAAAAGACAAGAAATAAAAGATATTATGTTAAAACAAATTATGAAATTACCTTCAAACCAAAAAGTTGCTTTATATCTTGCAAAATATGAACAATTATCATATAAAGAAATTGCAGAAATTATGGAGTTATCAGTATCATCTGTAGAATCACTATTGTTTCGTGCGAAACAAAATATAAAAAAATTTATTTTGAAAGACAAAGAGTTAGTAAAAAAGTTAGGTTTGGAGAAATAAAAATGGGAACAAATGTTAGTAATTTTAAATCTGGATATGTAACAATTATAGGTAAACCAAATGTTGGTAAATCAACATTGTTAAATGCAATACTCAAAGAAAAATTAGCAATAGTTTCATCAATTCCTGGCACTACAAGATTTTCAATTGCAGGGATAAAAAATTTGCCTAACGCACAGGTTATATTTTTTGACACACCAGGTATTTACTATCCTAAAAATGAACTTGAAAAAAAAATGTATTCCTATGCTTATGATTCTATCATTGATGCAGATGTGATTTTATTTTTGATTAATGCAAAGAAAGGATTTGACGATTATGATAAAAAAATTTTAGAAAAATTTCAATTTATATTAAAAGAAAACAAAAAACAAATAGAAGATCTTAACATTTTTTGTATCTTAAACAAAATAGACCTATTGAAAAATCAAGATGAGATTGAAGAAAAAATTAAATTGATAAAATCAGAATTTAGATTTTTTAAAGAATACATTAGTATCAGCGCTTTAAAAGAAACAAATACAGATTTACTTTTAGAGAAGATTGTTCAATATTTACCACAGCAGGAAAAACTTTTTGAAGATGAAAATGCATTCAAGCTACCTTTAAAGTTACATATAAGTGAGATTATTAGAGAAAAAGTTTTTAATAATATTTATGAAGAGATTCCACAATCTACTTGTGTAATTGTAGAAGATATAAAACCAGGCGATGTGGATAAGAATAAATTAATAATAGAGTCATATATTATAGTAGAAAGAGAAAATCATAAAGGTATAATAATAGGAGAAAACGGCAAAAAAATAAAACAAATTGGCACTCAGGCAAGAATTGAAATAGAAAATTTAATTAAGAAACCAATATTTTTATCTTTGTATGTAAAAGTAAAAGAAAAATGGACAAAAAGGTCTGATTTTATCTCACAACTAGGATTCTAACCTTTTATTCTTAATAAATTTTCTGAAAAATTACCGCAAGATTTTAAAATTTTTTTGTCTATATATTTATAGAAACTTAAAAATTTATAAAGATTTTAAAATCAACTGAAACAATATGAAATGTAAAAAAATAAAAAAACTAATCTCTAAATATTTTGACAATGAAACAAATCAACAAGAAGTAGAAAATCTTTTCAAACATATAAAAATATGTCCATTATGTGAAAAAGAATTTAATATATTATCAGCAATATATCAAAACTTACCACAATACGATAATTTTGATATATCAACCGATTTTAATAAAAGATTATTTATGAGATTGTCACAACAAATGAAAAATCAGTTTAATATATTTGATTTCATCTTTTACAATTTGAGATTGAAACTATTTTTAGTTTCCTTAGTAGGAACATTTTTGATTTTGTTAGGGGTTATATTTTTTTCACAAAACAGAAATAACTTAGATCATTTTTCATATCAATTATATCTACAAGAAGAAATAGATTTAACAATGATAGATTTTTTTGTTGAATATATCGAGCCACAACAATACATAGATAGAGATGGATCAAATATATTATGAACTGGTTAACAAAAATTATTCAAAATAAATTTATTGTCTTAATTTTTTGTTTAGTTTTTTACTTTTTAGTAATACTTTCCAGAATGATTTTGTTTTTGACGACATTTCAGTAATTCGTGATAACCAGATTTTAAAAGATATAAAGAATTTACCAAAAATTTTTACTTCTTATTATTACCACAATCCAGCAGGACTTTATCGTCCCATGCAGATGGTAAGCTATGCTATAGATTATTTTCTTTTTGGTAGTGATGTATGGAGTTTTCATTTTGTTAACATATTACTTCATGGCTTGAATTGTTGGTTGTTGTATTTGTTTATTTTTAAATTAACTACGAATTATTTTTTAGCATGGTTAATTTGCTGGTTTTTTTAATTTTACCAATCCATACTGAAGCAGTAACTGGTTTAGTTGGTAGAGCAGAATTATTGTCTTTTTCTTTTCTTTTTTAACTTTGTTAATATTAATTTCTGAACAGACAAAAAAATGGTATTTATTTTTATTAAGTATTTGTTTCTTTTTAGCATTATTAAGTAAATAAACTGCTTTATCAGTTATACCAATTTGTATTAGTATTTATATTTGGGGTTATGTTTTAAAAAATACTATAAATTTTAAAAATCTTAAAATAATTAAAAACATTAGTGTTTTAGTGATTATTTTTTCAATATATTTAACTATTCGTTATTTAGTTTTAGGTCTATATTTTTTAAATAACAACGCTAATATAGTAGAAAATCCGTTAAAATTTGTTTCAACTTTACCACGAGTTTTAACTGCTTTTAAAGTTTTATCTTTTTATATTTGAAAGATAATTTTTCCGTTTAATCTTTCTTCTGACTATTCTTACAATCAGATTCCAAGCTGGTTATCCTCCAGCAGTTGAAAATTTGGCTTTAGTTTATTTTGGCCAGGGTAATTTTAAGGAAGCAAAAGAAATGTTAAAAATTTTTTCCCAAAATGACAAAACTAAGGTTCAAAATTATCTATCTGTTCTTTTTAAATGTTGATGATAAAACTCCTAAAAAAGTTTTACAAAAGTTAAAATCGTTTTCAGTATAACCTAAAGTAAAATTTTTGGTATTATAAAAGTTAAAAATTTTTTGATTTATTGAAATAAATTTGATAATATTGTATAAATTACTATAAAAAGTAAACGATTAAAAATGAACATTTGGCTGGCGGGTTTTGTTATTATTACAGCAGGTATTGTAAAAAATGTTTCTGCTGAATTCTCAAAATCAGATGTGCAAGAAATACGAATTATCATAATAGAAGAATTGATACCTATTGAAGAACGTATAAGTAGTGTAGATAAATGTATTGACAGTTTAGAAAAACGAATTGAAGATTTAAGAGCGTTTACACTCAACAATTTACAGTACGACCCATCCATAGTCAAAATTTTATTTGGAGGTGGTTACCATGCTTAAAAAATGCTTATTGTATTTTACTGTAGTAATTACAGGTATTATATCTCTATCTACAAATGCTTTTGCAGATGTAAAACTTACAGAAAGTAATTTTACCCGGCTGTTGGACTGGTCATATGATGGCAAAAAAATACTTTTTGCTACTTCAAAAAACAATAATTGTTCAAATTTAGCAACCATCTCACCTGATGGGAAAAATGAAACACAGATAACCAGAGATGAAGGTATAGAATGGGAAGCAGTTTTTCATCCTGATGGTTCAATTTATTATATATGGATGGACAATACTGGGACGAAACTGTGTAAAATAAACTCAGATGGTTCAGGTAAGAAAATTTTGCTTACAGTTTCACAAGATTACGACTACTTGAATCCTACCTTAATTATTTCACCTATAAGTGCAAAAATTGGTTATATACTACGACAAAATGCCCCTCCTTATAGATATACACTATGGGTCTGCAATCTTGATGGCACAGGGAACAGACAACTTACAAATGCTTACCCAGACGGGTTATATATAGATTTTTCACCTAATGGTGAATGGATTGTGTTTAAGTCTACTGCTGGTTACCTCTATAAAATCAAAATAAATGATACAGAACTTACACAACTTACTACATTCTACGTTGATACTCCTGACTGGTCACCTGACGGAACAAAAATTGTTTTTAGTTCTGAAGGTGATATTTATTTAATCAACTCTGATGGCACAGGACTGACAAATCTTACAGGCGATGGTTATACTATAAGCGAGCGTTACCCTAAATGGTCGCCTGACGGGAAAAAGATTCTTTGGGAAAGAGACTATACTCTCTGGGTAATGAACTCCGACGGAACTGGAAAATTAGAACTGTTTACAAGCAAGGTTTATGTTGATTATGTATGGAACAAATCAAGCAATAAGATAGCATTAAGTAATTACCAAAATATTTATATTATCAACTCTGATGGCACGGGAGGATTGCAAAAAATCACCAATAGTTTAAATCCGGCTTGGCAGGTTGTAGGCGGTACGTCTTTTTCAGGTGACTATCAGAAGATTATATTTATTTCTCACTGGAGAGATCCAATTACATTTAAATTAAGAATAATGAACAAAGATGGTTCAAACAAATACGACCTGTTAACTTCCACTTATGGAGGAATTTACAGTTTATCATTTGCACCACATACAACAAAAATTGTGTATCAACTTGAAATAAATAGTAAAATCTACACCATAAATTCAGATGCTTCCGGGGAAACTTATCTTACTGATGGGCATCACCCTGTTTGGTCAAATGATACTACACGAATTGTATATATTAGTACATGGAGTGTTACAGGAAATTATCTCTGTGTTATGAACTCAGATGGTTCAAATATAGTCCAGATAACCCCCTGTGCTTGGGGTGGTTACTATCCCAAATGGTCTCCTGATGATACAAAAATTCTCTATGTTTACAACGACGACATCTATATTGCTTTGAGTTCTCCTCCTTATACAGTAACACAAATAACAAAAGATGGAGCAGTTACAAAAGAATGTTTTCCGGTATTTTCACCTGATGGCACAAAAATTGCTTATACAGTTGAAAAATACGCAGAACCTGATGAACTTTGGGTAATAAATAC
>CALFVX010000008.1 GCA_937928765.1 uncultured Endomicrobiia bacterium | reverse complement strand
CTGAAGTAAGTGTTTTATGTTTACAATGTTCAGACCATGTTTGCGCAATTGTTTCAATTTCACAATCAGTAGGATTTCTTTTTTGTTTCTTAAAATATTCTTTTATTGCACGCATCTCTTCTATAGACAAAGATAACAAACCTTGTTTGCTAATTTTTTCTAAATTTTTATCATTAGCATCTATAATATTTATAGTATCATATAATCTCATAGTATTGTATTAACGGATTCATAAAAATTTTTTCTACAATATTTTTTATCTTATTAATGTTAGCCTTTGGATAAATACACAATTGTGTTCCAGTATGAACATCAAAGTTCTGTATTATTTCAAGATATTTTATTCCCTTTAAAACATACATTGCAACAACATCTAAAACTTGAGGTTTATACCATATGTTAATAAATGTTCTATCTTTTTCTTTTTTAAATTTTGACAAAATTTGATATTCCTCTATTACAGGATCTACTAACAAAACTTTTGTAATATATAAAATTTTATCTTTGTTTATATCACCTTTAAAAAAATAAATTTTACTAAAATTAACTTCTTTTATATTACCATACCCTAACGATTTTATCTGATGTAACAAAAAATTATTTTTAATTTTAGGAATAATTTTTACAAAATATATCATAAAGTTTAACTCTAATTTTAAATTCAGATTTTTTTATAAAAAATTTTATCCTATTTTATTAGGAAAGACTAAACAACTTTTTGTAAGTAATTATTTTTTATTACAAAAAAAATTACTTTGTATTGATTAAAAGCGTTATAATTTAAAACAACATTACATAAAAATCATAAACTATGTCTTATCTTTTTAGTATCTAAAAATTTAAAAAAATAAGTTTAATAAATATAACTCTTATAAAATTACAGATTCAAATTCTTTTTCAGAAAAACCAATAATTTCCTCTAATAAAGTCTTTTTTCCGAAAGTAATAAACTTGTCTGGCACAGCAAATGGAATTATTTTGTTATTTATATTATTTTTTACAAAAAATTCACTTATTGCAGAAAAAAATCCTCCTATTATAGTATTATCTTCTAAAGTAACAATTATTTTATTATTTCCTATTTTTAACAATATCTCTTCATCTAACGGTTTTAAAAATCTCATATTTATTAAACCACACTCTTTATTTTTTTTATCGAATACTTTTTTTATATTATAAACTTTAGGACCCAAAGTTAAAAAAATCGTGTTTTTATTTTTAAAATCTCTTATTATTTCTGCCTTACCTACAGAAACTTCCTCAAATGTTTCAAAAGAAATTTTATCTTCTTGTACAAAATCTTTTGGATACCTTATAGCCACAGGTCCGCAAAGATAATTTATCGCTGTATAAAACATATTTTTCAGTTCATTTCCATCTTTTGGTACCATAATTGTCATGTTAGGAATTAATCTTAAATAAGATAAATCAAAAACACCATGGTGAGTGGGACCATCTTCACCAACAATGCCTGCTCTGTCAACCATAAAAATCACATGCAAATTCTGTAGTGCAACATCATGAATAATCTGATCAAAAGCACGTTGTAAAAAAGTTGAATAAATTGCACACACAGGAATATATCCACAAACTGCTAATCCAGCAGCAAAAGTTACTGCGTGCTCTTCCGCTATACCTACATCAAAAAATCTTTTAGGAAAAATTTTTGCAAACTCTTCTAGCCCGCAGCCTTCTGTCATCGCAGCAGTTATTCCTATAATCTTATCATTTTGTTTTGCTAACTCAACTATTGATCTGCTAAACACATCTGTAAAAGTTATCTTTGATAAATCTTTCTTAACAAAACCATCTTTTATTTCGAACTTTCCTACACCATGATATTTTTCTGGCTTTTTTTCAGCAGGTTCATACCCTTTACCTTTATTAGTTAAAACATGAATTACCACAGGACCTTTAAAATTTTTTACATTATTAAACACCTCTATTAACTCTTTAAGATCATGACCGTCTACCGGACCTATATACGCAAATCCCATCTCCTCAAACAACATACCAGGAAAAATAAGTAGTTTAAATCTTTTAGCTATACGAAGTAGATACTTTCCTACAAAATGAAGTCTTCTTAAAAATTTATCAATTTTAGATTCAATTTTTTTTACTAATCCTAAAGTAATAATTTTTATTAGCATTTTTGCTATAGCTCCAACACTTTTTGAAATAAACATCGCATTGTCATTAAGAACAACTATAAAATCATATCCTAGATGTCCTGCGTGATTCAATCCTTCATATGCAAGACCACCAGTTAAAGAACCATCTCCAACAATTGATACAACTTTATAACTTTCATTATTCAACTCTCTTGCAACTACCATACCTAACGCTGCAGAAATTGCAGTAGACGCATGACCTACATTAAAAGTATCATATATGGATTCTTCCCGCCTTGGAAAACCACTAATACCACCATATTGACGAAGAGTATTAAACTTTTCTTTCCTTGCAGTAATAATCTTATGTGGATATGTTTGATGTCCAACATCCCATACAATTTTATCTTTTGGTGTATCAAAAACATAATGTAAAGCAATTGTAAGCTCTACAACACCTAAATTTGGAGCTAAATGTCCACCTGTTTCAGATAGTGTTTTAATAATAAACTCTCTAATTTCTTTTGCAAGTTGTTGCAATTCTTTAAAACTTAATTTTTTGATATCCTGTGGAGAATTTACAAAATCTAAAATTTTCATTTAATCTGTCCTTGTAGCAATTTTATGTATCAAAAATCTTAAATATTCAAATTCAGCACCTGAAAAATGTTTAACAATATAGTCATCTGTCTGTTTTAAAATTTTTTTAATTATTTTATTTGTATCTTCAGCACTGAATAGATTAGGATAAGATAATTTATCTTTATCCTGGCCAGAAGTATAATCTATTAAATCGTCTGTGACTTGAAACAAAAGTCCTGTGTTTTCACCAATCTTTTTTAAAATTTTAAGTTTTTTATTTGACAAATTTTTTAATATACCAGGAATTAATAAACTTGCTTGTATTAACCTCGCTGTCTTCTTTATATACATCTCTTTTAAATATCTTATAGAAAAAATTTTTTTATCAACATTTAAATCCATAACCTGTCCTTCTATTAATCCTTTAATACCAGAATATTCTGATATTATTTTTATAACTTTGATAACTTTTTCACACTTTTCTTTCCAGTCAGCTAGGATTTCAAAAGATAATGTTAACAATCCATCTCCTACTAAAATAGCATTTGCTTCACCAAATTTCTTATGCAAAGTTAGTTTTCCTCTACGATAATCATCATCGTCCATAGAAGGAAGGTCATCGTGTATTAAAGAATAATTGTGTATCAACTCTATGCTACATGCAGGATAAATTAAGTTTTCTTTTCTTATACCCAACATTTTTCCACATGCAAACATAAATACTGGACGTATTCTTTTGCCACCAGGAAACAAAAAATAAAAAATAGCTTTCCTAATTTTTTTATCTATTTTACAAGTATATCTTGAAACTAATTTTTTTAACTTTCTTGAAAAATATTCTACATCTTTTAAAAATATTTTATCAAAAAGGTAATTCTTCGTCATTTTCTTCATCTTTTATTTCATCTTCAATAAGTTTATTATTATTTTTTTCTTCAAAAGGTTGAAGAGTAAAACCGTTTTTGTTTCTTATTACAATTTCAACTTTATGTTTTACTTCCTCAAGCTTTTGATTACAAAAATTTACCAATTGTATACCTTCTTGAAACAAAGCAATTGTTTCTTCTAACGGAACATCACCTGTCTCTAATTTTAAAACAATTTCTTCTAACCTTTTTAATGATTCTTCAAATGTTTTTTTATTTTGTTTTTCTTGTGCTTCCATAAAAAATCACCTCTTAAAAATTTTTGTTATTTAAAATTTTGATTATTCTTTTTTTGGCTGGTAGAATATAATAAAAACAAATTATAACTTAAGCATTTTTATTAAATCATTTACTAATTCTTTATCAGAATTGTATGAAAGTATTTTTTCTACTTCTTTTATATCATACCAAAAAATTTCTTCTACTTCAATATTTTTATTTGAATCTATTTTTATCGGTCTCATAAAATACCAGCTGACTTTTTTATGCACTTTTATTTTGTCATGATAAAACCAATATTCTACATCTTTTATTTTTTGTACAACTTCTGCTTCAACACCTGTTTCTTCTTTAACTTCTCTTAAAGCTGCTTGTTTTGAGGATTCGCCTTTTTCAATATGTCCTTTAGGAAAAGTATATACAATTTGATTTTTTAAATTTTTCGTTTTTATAATCAAAACTCTATTTTTATCGTCTAAAACAATACCGCCTGCTGAAAATTCGTATCTTATATTCCCTTTTTTTTCCATTGAAATATTTTTTAAAACTATTTAAATATCATAACTTCTTCTAAACTTTTCTTTTTAACCATTTGAACTTTTTTTAGTTCATCTTCTTGTGGATATCCTAAAGCAACTATACTTACAAGTTTATACTCTTGAGGTAAATTTAAAACCTTTCTTATTTCTTCAGCATAAGGTTTTTTATCTGCAGCAATCCAGCAACTACCTATACCATAATACCATGATGCAAGCAAAATATTTTCTGTTGCAGCACAACCATCCTCAAGGTAATATTTTGTATTTTTACAAAAAACTGCTATACCACAATAAGCTTCTTTTAAAAATTTTCCATGGTCAGTAATTTCTGATATTTTATTTTTTAACTCTTGATTTTTTATAACTACAAAAATCCAAGGTTGTTCATTTCTTGCAGTAGGTGCTAACCTCGCACAGTCAATTATATCGATAATAATCTCTTCATTTATTGGTTTGTTAATATATTTTCTTATACTTCTTCTTGATTTTAAAAGTTTTATTCCATCCATAATTTTATGTTAAAATAATACTAAAAAAATAATAATTTTGCAATAAATATTGATTTTTAAAAATTTTTTGTTTAAAATTTATTGAACTTTATTAGTAATTTAATTTTTTAAAATTAAAAGAAAAAATAATGGAATCCTAAGAACAGATGTTTATCTTGAATAATCTCTATCTACAAACCCTTACCAAATTTAATAAATTTCAGAAAATAATCCTATTTTTTCTAAATAAATCAATAAAAATTATAATCTTTAATTGTAAACAAAAATTACTCTACCATTTAACAATTTTTAAATAATAAAATCGGGAGGGTATATGATAGAAAGAAGAAGATTTAGAAGAATTATTTTTAAAGAATCTATAGATGCCGAAGCTGAATATAATAACGAGAAAATAAATATAAAAATAACAAATATAGGTGAAAAAGGATTTGAATTTACATGCGACAGAAAATTATTCTCACTAAACAATATAATAATAATAAAAATTTTAGATAAATATTCTAATTATGATCCTTTTATCTCCAAAATTTCATGGATCAAAGAAAGTGAAAAAAAAGTTACTTGTGGTACAGAGTTTACTAAATATTCTGACAACAATCTTGAATTATTAGAAAAGATTTTCCTTGATAATTTTAAAAAAATTTTTGCATTTAAAAAAGTAGTTTACATAGGTGACACTAATTTAGAAGGAAATGTATATTTTGCAAAATACTTTGATTGGCAAGGAATGGCAAGAGAAGAATTATGGAGAAAAAGTTATCCTTTGGATTTTTTGAAAGAAAAAATAGTGCTCATAACAGTAGAAGCACACATATCTTATAAACATCCACTTTTTTTATATGACGAAGTATTAATTTTTGTTAACACTTCAAATGTAAGAAAAACAACTTTTGATTTAATATTTTCTTACATTAATAAAAACAATGGTTTAATAATAGCTGAAGGTAAACAAACAATAGGATTTAGTGATTTTACAGGAAAATTTCTTCCTGTACCTGAACCTGTAGCAAAAGAAGCACAATTATTTCTTATACAACAAAAATGAATTTTTATTCAATTTTACCATTACTAACTTCTTTAATTGTAATTTTTTGTGGCATATTTGTTTTATCACAAAATAAAAATTCTTTAAATACAAAATTATTTTTTCTATTTTCTTTAACTGGTTTTTGGTGGCAATTTAGTTGGTTTATATTGTTTAATTTAAAAGATGAAAATTTAGGTTATTTAGTAGCAAAAATAGGTTATTCAGGTATAATTTTTATTCCTATAACATACTTACATTTTGTAACATCTATTATAAAATTTAGAAACAAACTAATCATAATTTTATCATATATATTTGCTTTTCTACTCTTACTCTCTATATGGACAACAAAATATTTTGTAAGTGGACTTTACTCATACTTTTGGGGTTTTTATCCAAAAGTTGGTATTTTACATTTATTACATATACTACAAACATCAATTTGTGCTTTAATTGTAATATATTTGTTAAAAAAAGAAAGTAAAATTGAGAAGAATTCATTAAAATATAATCAGATAAAATATCTTTTATTAGCAGCCATAAGCTATTGTTTCTGTGCTACTGACTATATTGTGAACTACGGAATAGAATTCTATCCTTTTGGTTTTATATTTGAAATTTTAAGTTATATTGTTTTTGGGTATGCTACTATAAAGTATCGTCTAATGGATATTTCTATTGCTATAAAGAAAACTTCTATGTTAGCTTTAAGCATAGGATTACCTGTAGGAATATATTTTTTGATAATAAATTTACTACAGCCTAGATTAATAAAAATTTTAGGAAACTATTGGTGGGTTAGCATATCTTTTTCTTCTTTTTTAGTAGCATTTTTCATATATAAAAGGATAAGATATATTTTAAAACTTAAAGATGAAGAGTTAGAAAAAGAAAAATATCACTACAGAAGCACTTTACGCAAATACGCAGAAGATATAACTAAAGGTAAAACTTTTGATGAAGTTGCTACTTATATCGTAAGAAGAATCACATCTATAGGTAAAATAAACTTTTGTGCATTAGCAAGGTTAAAACAAGAAATTCAAAATGAAAAAACAAAAAATTACTACGAGATAGTAAAAGTTGCAGATAGAACCGCTAAACACCTAAGATATCTTGAAAAAACAAGAATTGAAGAAGAAATACCTATAATCCAGCATATGAAAAATACAAAAAACTATGTTGAAAAAGAATATTTAAAATATCTAATAAATACTGGAAAAAATATTAACAAATGGTATTATATTCAAGTTATTAAAGATTTAGAAACATTTCACAGCGAACTTGCAATTCCTGCTTTCAATGAGAATGACTTATATGGTTTTTTATTTTTAGGTAATAAGCTTAACAACTCTTACTATACCAAAGAAGATATAGAATTGTTTAAAGTTTTAGCTATGCAAACAACAAAAAGTATTATTGAAGTGATTCAAAGAGAAGAAAAAATTCGGCTTATATTAGCATCTTGTAGTGCAACATTGGCTGCATTGGATGGTAAAGATCATTATACTCGTGGACATACTGAACGTGTTAAAGAATATTGTAAAAGTTTAGCCAAAAACAAAGAAATTTCTAATGAACTAAACAGAATAAAAGAAGGTGTCTGGGGGTTGGAACTTGCAGCTGAACTTCATGATATTGGAAAAATAAGTATTCCTGATAATATCCTTAATAAACCAGAAAATTTAACTTATGAAGAATATGAAAAGATTAGAAATCATCCAAAAGAAGCTATAAAAATTTTAGAACCACTAAAAATTTGGTTAAAAGAAAATATTATAAATGGTATAATTCAACATCATGAAAACTATGATGGAAGTGGATATCCATTTGGATTAAAAGCTAAAGAGATACATATATACGCAAGAATTATTCGCGTAGCAGATGCTGTAGATGCTATGTTAACAGAACGTCCTTACAGAAAACCATTATCTTATGATCAAATAAAAGAAGAGTTATTAAAGTATCGTGGAACATGGTTTGATACAACAATAACAGATGTGTTTTTGAAAGAATGTATACCAACAGCAAAATATATATACATATCTTCTCCTGAACAAATAAAAAAAGAAAAGAAAAAATATCTCAAAAGAGAACTTCCTGGTTTAAAAACTTCACCTTACTTAACAGATTAATTTATTATATATAATTATATAAAAATTAATACCAAAACACAAGAAATAAAACTTGTTATACTACTAAACAAAAATGTTGCATAAACAGCTACATTATCCCATAAAAAACCACCTATAAAACTTGCCGGAAAAAGCATTAACCCTACCAAAGTGTACTGCAACCCTAATACAGAAGCTTTATACTCCTGTGGCGAAATTTCTGCAAGGAATGCTTTTTCTTGTCCTTCGACTAAAGCCATATAAACACCGTAGAAAATAAACAACACCCATAAAAAATTTGCCATATTTTTTTTTATTAATGCAAAAAATAAGTATACAATACTATATATTATATATCCAAAAAATATTATTGTTTTTTTACCAATTTTGTCAGATATAATCCCTGCCGGATAAGAAAAAATTGTATAGAATAAATTATAAACTAAATATAAAAGTATCGTTTCTAAATAGCCAAATCCTAAATTTTTTGCACGTAAAAGTAAAAATTGGTTAGAAGAATTTCCTAACGCAAATAATGTAGAAATAATAATATAAATTTTTGCTTTTTTAGGAATAAATTTAAATTCATAAAATCTAAAATTAAATTTTCTAACTTTTTCTTTACTTGAATTATATTTTTCTTTTACAAAAAATAAAATTATAACTGCTAAAATTGCCGGTATAATTGATAACAAAAATACATTTTTAAATGGTATTTTATTTTTATAATTAAAAAATAAAAAATATACAAACATAACCCCTAAAATTGCACCAAAACTGTCCATTGCACGGTGTAAACCAAAAATCTTACCTTTTTTAGTATCAATCGTAGATTCAGAAATTAACGCATCTCTTGGAGCTGTTCTTATACCTTTACCAAACCTATCCATTACCCTTGATAATAAAACTAACAACCAAGAATTACTTATATATAAAAATATTTTTCCTAAAGTTGAAAAAGAATAACCAAATATTACAAAAGGCTTTCTTTTTTTAAGCCTATCAGACAAACTACCAGAAAATACTTTAAACAAATTCGCTACACTTTCAGCTATACCTTCTATTATACCTATGATAGTATATGGTGTATTTAATGATGCAAGATATAACCCTAAAATAGGATACACCATCTCAGATGAAACATCTGTCAACAAACTTGTTAATCCTAATAATATTACATTTTTCATGAAAACAATTCTACTTTACTTTTAAGTTATATTAAGTTTGAATTATCTAAGTATTCAAAACGAAAATTTTAATACAAAAAAATTTAACCATATTCAACAATTTTAAACTCACAAGTTGATTTTTTTATAAATATAATGTATAAATAAATAATGTTTATGATAAGGAAAGCAAAATTTGCAGGAAGTTGGTATCCTGAAGATTTAAAAGAGGCAAAAAAATATTTAGCAGACATCCCTCAAGAAAAAAAAATTAATGTAATAAGTTGTATATCACCTCATGCAGGATGGATGTATTCTGGCAATGTTTCAGGTGATGTGTATTCTATAATAAAACCAGCAGATGTCTATATTCTTTTAGGTCCTAATCATACAGGCTTAGGAGAAAATATAGCTGTTTATCCTGAAGGATTTTGGGAAACACCTTTTGGTAAAATAAGTGTTAATTCAGAAATCGTAGAACTTATAGTAAAAAATTCTGAATTTGCACAAAAAGATACAAAAGCACATAAGAATGAACATTCGTTAGAAATTCAACTGCCTTTCTTACAACTTATAAAAGAAAAAGAATTTTCAATAGTTCCTATTACAATCCGTGTTGAAGATTATCATATGTGTCAAGATTTAGGTAATGCAGTTTATTTAGCAATAAAAGAATATAAAAAGAAGAATAAAAACAAAAAAATTGTTATTATTTCTTCAACTGATATGACACATTATGAATCACAAAGTTATGCATACAAACTTGACACATTAGCAGTAGAAGAAATTTTGAGATTGTCTCCTAGAGGATTATTTAATACTGTTTTATCTTACGGAATAAGTATGTGTGGTGTATATCCCACCGTTTCTACACTTATTGCAAGCAAATTATTAGGAGCAAAAAATGCTAAGTTAGTAAAATATCAAACCAGTGCTGATATTTCAGGAAATTATGATTCTGTAGTTGGTTATGCTGGAATTATAGTATATTAAAAAAATTTTTGAAATTATGATAAATCGTGTAATAATAATAGTATTAGATGGTTTTGGTGTTGGGGCTCTTCCTGATGCAAATGAATATAAAGATGAAAATACAAATACACTTCTTCATATTTACAAAAACATTCCTGACTTTGATTTAGCTAACCTTGAAAAACTTGGTTTTTATAAATTAATTGAAGATACTGAACTGAAAAATATAAGTTTAGAAATTTACGGCTGTTACGGCAAAATGTATGAGATGTCAAAAGGTAAAGATACAACCACAGGACATTGGGAAATTGCAGGGTTGGTTTTACAAAAACCTTTCCCTATATATCCAAAAGGGTTTCCAAAAGAAATTATTTCTGAATTTGAAAAAAGAATTGGTAGAAAAACGATAGGAAATTTTCCTTGTTCAGGAACAGAAATTTTAAAACTTTTAGGAGAAGAACATCTAAAAACTGGATATCCTATTATTTACACCTCTGCCGATAGTGTATTTCAAATTGCAGCTCACGAAGAAAAAATACCTTTAGAAGAGTTATACAGTTATTGTAAGATTGCAAGAGAACTTTTAGGTAATCCTCCTTTTGAAAAACACAAAGTTGCAAGAGTTATTGCAAGACCTTTTATTGGCACAAACAGAAACAATTTTAAACGCACAGAAAACAGGCGAGATTTTAGTATTAAACCTTTTTCTAAAACAATACTTGATTATATAAAAGATTCTGGTGGGAAAGTTTTAGGTATTGGCAAGATTGAAGATATCTTTGCACAACAAGGATTAACTGATATAATACATTCAAAAAACAATTTTGAAAGTATTGAGGCAACTATAGAAGCAATCAAAAGTTTTCAACATTATAAAACTTTGATTTTTACAAATCTAGTTGATTTTGATATGCTTTGGGGACACAGACGGCTTATAAAAGATTACTATGAAGGACTCAAATATTTTGATAGTCAACTTGAAAAAATAATACAACTTCTAAAAGAAAATGATTTGCTGATAATAACTTCTGACCACGGAAATGATCCGTCATACGAAATTCACACTGACCATACTCGTGAATATGTGCCACTGCTTGTTTATTCAAAAAATAAAAATTTTCTTCAAAACAAAAATTTAGGTGTAAGAAAAACATTTTCTGATATTGCAAAAACAATTGATGAATTATTTGAGATAAATAAAATCCAAAATGGAACAAGTTTTCTAAGGGAGATCTTTATATGAACAACAATTTGTTATTTAAAATAAATCAAGCAATTAAGTATATAAAACAAAAAATAAAAAATTTAAATCCACAAATTGCAGTTGTTTTAGGTTCTGGATTGGGAGATATAGCAGAAGAAGTTAAAAACAAAATCGTTATTCCTTATAGTGAAATACCTAATATGCCAACTTCAACTGTATCTGGTCATAAAGGCAACTTCATTTTTGGATATATAGAAAATAAACCAGTATTATTTATGCAAGGAAGACTGCATTTCTACGAAGGATACTCATTACAAGCAGTTACTTTTCCAATAAGAATTATGCAAAAATTTAAAATAAATTATTTAATTTTAACCTCAGCTGTAGGCGGAATTAAAGGAAAACTTCAACTTAAACCTTCAGATATTGTTTTAGTAAAAGACCATATAAATTTTTTAGGTGACAACCCACTAAGAGGAAAACATTATGAAGATTTTGGAGAACGTTTCCCTGATATGACAGAAGTTTATGATAAAACCCTCCGCGAAATTTTTAAAAAAATTGCTAAAAAATATAATATAAAAATTTACGAAGGTATATATCTTGCATTGAGAGGTCCTTCATATGAAACACCAGCAGAGATTAAAGCTTTTAAAAAACTTGGTGCAGATGTTGTAGGAATGTCAGTTGTGCCAGAAGCTATTGTTGCAAAACAGGCAAAAATTAAAGTTTTAGCATTGGCATATATATCAAATTTAGCTGCTGGAATTTCTAAAAAACCATTATCTCACAGTGAGGTGTTAGAAGTTGCAAATATTGTCAACAAAAAAATTACTAAGTTAATAAAAGAATTTATAAAAAACTTATGAGAATGTATGATGTTATAATAAAAAAAAGAAACAAACAAAAACTTACAAAAGAAGAAATTGAATTTATAATTTCAGGATATACAAAAGGAATTATTCCTGATTACCAAATGTCTGCATTCTTAATGACGGTATATTTTAATGGAATGGATAACGAAGAACTTTCATTTTTAACTGAAAGCATGAAAAACTCCGGTGAGATCTTTGATCTTTCAATGATCGATAAACCTAAAGTTGATAAACATTCTACTGGAGGTGTAGGCGATGGTGTATCATTATCATTAGCAGCTATTGTTGCAAGTTGTGATGTTGTAGTTCCTATGATATCTGGTAGGGGGTTAGGACATACAGGCGGTACTTTAGATAAACTACAGGCAATACCTAATTTTAATGTAAACCTCACAAAAGAAGAGTTTATAAACCAACTTAAAAAAATTGGCGTTGCAATAATTAGTCAAACAAAAAATTTAGTTCCTGCAGATAAAAAAATTTATTCTTTAAGAGATACAACAGCAACTGTTGACTCTATCCCATTAATTGCTGCTTCCATTATGAGCAAGAAACTTGCTGAAGGAATAGATGCTTTACTTCTTGATGTAAAAACAGGCAATGGTGCGTTTATGGAAAAATTAAACGATGCAGTTAAACTTGCTTCAACGATGCTAAATATAGGAAAATCTTGTGGTAAAAAAATTATAGCATTAATAACAGATATGAACCAACCTTTAGGAGAATATATTGGGAATGCATTGGAGGTATATCAAGCAATAAAAATTTTACAAAACGAAGGTCCTAAAGATATCACCGAACTAGTAATATACGAATCTGCTAAAATGTTATTACTTGCAGGTATAGAAAAAAATTTCTTGTTGGCAAAAAAGAAAATTTTAAAAAAAATTTCTTCAGGTGAAGCATTAGAAAAATTTAAACAAATGATAGAATATCAAAAAGGCAAAACAGAAATTATTGACAAACCACAACTTCTTATAAAAACTAAAAATTGTCAACCTATTTTATCTCAAAAAACTGGATATATTACACATATCAATACAAAACAGATAGGTATTTGTTGTTGTATTCTTGGAGCAGGAAGAGAAAAGGTTACTGATACAATTGACTATTATGTAGGATTTAGAATTGTTAAAAAATTAAATGACTATGTTGAAAAAAATGAACCTTTATTATATGTATATTACAATGATAAAAATAAATTTGAAAAAATAAAACAACTAATTATTTCTTCATATAAAATCTCTCATAAGAAAACAAAAGAATTAAAACTTATATACAAAGAAATGATATAGTTTATTTATGAACAACCACAGAATACCATATAAGTGGAAATTAAAAACAATTAGCGACAACATTAATATTGAAGATTTATCTAAAAAGTTTAATTTCCCAAAAAGTATTATAAAAATCTTAGTTGCACGAGGTTATGATACTGAAGATAAAATTAAAAAGTTTATAACAAATGACATAATCTATCTTCAGAATCCATTTTTATTTAAAGACTTACCTTTTGCTTTGGAAATTCTTAAAAATCATATTGAACAAAAAAATAAGATTTTAATTTGGGGAGATAGAGATGTTGACGGAATCACATCTTTATCTTTAATGCTAAAAACATTAAAAAATCTTGCTGCCGAAGTTTTATGGTATATTCCTCAAACAGAAGGATATGGACTTAACAAAGAAGTTATTGATAGATATAAAACCGAAATAAAACTTTTAATAACTGTAGACTGTGGAATAACTGCATACGAAGAAGTTAAATATTTAAAAGAAAACAATATAGATGTAATAATAACCGATCACCATGAACCTACAAAAGAAATTGTTGAAAAAATAAAATCTTTAAATGTCCCAATTATAAATCCTTATCTTGAAGCGTACGAAGGTTTTAAAGATCTTGCAGGCGTTGGTGTGGTATTAAAATTTGTTACAGGGTTGATAATGTCATATGATAGTAGATATTATAACAAAGATTTTGTTGTATTAGACATTGAAACAACTGGATTATCTCCATTTGTTGATGAAATATGCGAAATTTCTGCTGTAAAAGTAAAAAATTTCTTACCTGAAGAATTTTTTTATAGCTTAGTAAAACCAAAAAAACAAATCCCAGAAGATGTTATAAAAATCCATGGTATAACAAATGAAATGGTAAAAGATGCTCAAGAAATTGAAATTGTTTTAACTAAATTTTTAGATTTTATAAAAGATACAACTTTAGTTATTCACAACGCTGATTTTGACTTATCTTTTATAAATACTGCATTAAAAAAATCTAATTTACCTGTTTTAGAAAACAAAGTTGAGGATACACTTTTGATTTCTCGGCAATATTTTCCTTTTATGTCACACTCGTTAGAATCACTATGTGATGATTTAATGTTTGAACATAAACCTAAACACCGTGCTAAAGAAGATGTTTTAGCTACTTTAGAATTATTTTATTATCTTTATTACATAACCAACCCGAGAATAAGATTCTTTATTGAAGAAGCATTGACATTTACTTCTTTAGGAACAATTTCTGATTTAATGCCTTTAATTGAAGACAACAGAATAATTGTTAAAAAAGGTATAGAAAATATTTATAATTCTAAACTACCTTTTTGTAAAATAATCACAGAATATCTTAATAGAGAAAAAAATTTAAAAGAATTAACAGCAGAAAATCTTTCCTGGTATATAATCCCTATTTTAAATTCAGCAGGAAGAATGCAAGAAGTTGAAACAGCAGTAAATTTTTTTGTTGCTGAGGAAAAAAAAGATGCAGAATATTATTTCCAAAAACTGATTTATATAAATAACAGAAGAAAAGTTATACAAAACACTAATTTAACAATTTTTTATGATCTTGTAGAACAACAATGTGATTTAAAAGAAGATATTATTTTAATAGTTGTAGCAGAAAATATTGAACATGGAGTTACTGGTATTATTGCAAATTATATGTTGAAAGAGTTTAACCGTCCTGTAGTGCTATTAATACTAGAAAACGGCAAAGCAAAAGGCACTGCAAGGTCACCTAAAAATATAAATATTTTTAATATTCTTAAAAAATGTGAATTTTTGTTTGAAAAATTTGGTGGTCATGAAAATGCTTGTGGATTAACTATTTTAAAAGAAAATATACAAATATTCCGCCAAGAAATAAAAAGGTTAGAAAAAGAAATTACTATAGTTTCACCTACATTAGAAATTGACACAGAAATTACACAAGAAGAGTTTAATATTGAATTATATAAACATATAAATTTATTAGAACCCTGTGGATATGAAAATCCATATCCTATATTTTTGATAAAAAATGTTAAAATGACACACTGGAAGTATATTGGCAAAGAAAACAAATATTCCTCAATTATTTTTGAGTTCATAGATTCTAAAAATAATATAAAAATAAATTCTGTTTGTTGGGATATACCAGAAATCGGCGATATTTTAAGAAACTTTTCATTTTTCAACATAGTTGGTGAGATAGAACAAGATTTACAAAATAAAAATTCTATAAGATTTATACTGCTTGATTTACAACCTATTATTTAGTATTTTAACAAAAAACTTTCCAATCTAAAAAAGGAGAAAATTATTAATGAATAAAAAATACATAAATTTTGTCCAAGAACAAAAAACTTCAAATGTTGGATTGCAAAAAATTGCAAACCTTCTTTTAAGTTTAAAAGATAAACAGATTGTAACATTTTGTCATGACGATCCTGATGGTGTTACTTCTGGAATAATATTTAAAAGGTTAACAGAGAAATTGGGTATAAAAAATATTTTATTCTTCCCATATTCATTTGTTTTGTCAAAACAAGAAGTTTTAGAAATAAAAGAAAAATATTCTCCAGAAGCGTTGTTTATAATAGACAAAGGTACTATACAAGATTATGATTATTTTGCAGAAATAATAAAAAATGTTGTAGTAATAGATCATCATCCAAAAATTGGAGAACAATTTGATAAAATTATTTTATATAATCCTGCGATACCTAATTATGTGCGTACTTCTGGATGTTTGTTAGTTCATATATTATCAACTTTATTTAATAACACAAACAAATATGACGATTTTATATGTCTTATTGGTATGAAATGTGATTGGGCAATTGATCTGTTAAATAATGATATAGCAGAATTTTGTCTTCCTTTTTATGAAGAAAGAATTAAACCTTACTACTTATGGCTTGAAGAAAAAAGAAATGATTTAAAACCGACAATGTTTGATATAAAAAACCAAAATATAACTTGTCTACTTAATCAAATATCAGAACTATTTTTTGCTGTTACAGGAGGTGGATTTCAGTATTTTTATAATTCTTACAACGAAAAATTAAAAAATATTGACCAACCAAAATTTTGTTATGAAACTTTTTTAACAGAATTTGAAATTAAAAAATTTAATAATCTAAACGAATTTATAAATTTTTTGCCACAGCAAAATAAAGAAATAATAACTTTAATCTATGATTTATTTTTATCTGATTGGCAAAAAACAGAAAAACAATTTGATGAACAAACTATATTGTCAAAAGAAACAAATGCTATAAAGATATTTTTATTTTTTGCTAAAGATATAAAATTGATGCCAATGGTTGGTTCTAAAAAACTTTATCAATACAAAAATAATAAAGATGCTGTAATAATTATGTTTAATATAGAAAAAGATGAAAGTATTCATATTTCTTTTCGTGGGACAACTGATAAAATACATCTTGGCAAAATTGCATCTTCAGTTGCTGACAAATTAAATTCTAAATTACAAGATAAAACAAAAATTTCTGGTGGAGGACACCCTTTTGCTGCTGAATGTAAAATCAGAAATAATTCAGTAGATTTCTTAGATGTTTTATATGAAACTATAAATCTTTTAATAAATTATAATAAATGAAAAAAGAAAGGTAAAAAATCATGAAAAAAAAACAAAAATTTCCTACGGATATAAAAATAGGAATTATTGGTGGCAGTGGTATTTATAATATAGAAGCAATAAAACATGTTAAAGAATATGATATTATAACACCTTTTGGTAAACCATCAGACAAAATTTTAGTTGGAGAGTTAGAAAACAAAAAAGTAGCTTTTTTACCTCGCCATGGTAGAGGACATTTTATCTCGCCTACAGAAATAAATTTCCGTGCTAACATTTATGCATTGAAACTTTTAGGTGTAGAATTTTTGTTAAGTATTTCAGCTTGTGGTTCTTTAAAAGAAGAAATTAAACCACGAGATTTTGTTTTACCTGACCAAATATATGATAGGACAAAGTTTAGAATTCAAACTTTTTTTCAAGGAGGTATTGTTTGTCATATATCTTTTTCAGAACCTTATTGCAACAATTTAAGAAAACTTGTTTATGAATACTGCAAAAAACTTAACATAACTACACATTTTGGTGGCACTTATGTTTGTATTGAAGGACCACAATTTTCTACTAAAGCAGAATCAAATGTATACCGCATGCTTGGATTTGACATTATTGGTATGACAACACTACCAGAAGCAAAACTTGCTAAAGAGGCAGAAATGTGTTATGTTACAATTGGTATTGTAACTGATTATGATGTATGGAAAGAAGGCAACGAAGTAACAATAAACGAAGTTATTTCAAACTTAAATGCAAACGCAGAAAATTCTAAAAAATTAATAAAGACTATAATAAAAAATTTAGATATAACGACTCGCATTTGTGAATGCAAAGATACTCTAAAAAATGCTATTTTTACTAAAAAAGAAAAAATTAACAAAAAAACTTATAAAAACTTAAAATTACTTATAGAAAAATATATATGAAAGAATTAAAAACTATGAACTTATTAATTATAGGTTCAGTAGCATTTGATAGTGTAGAGACACCTTTTGGAAAGACAAAAAAAACTTTAGGTGGTTCTGCAACATATTCAGCATTATCAGCAAGATTTTTTACAAAACCATCTATTATAGCAGTTGTAGGCAATGATTTTAAAAAAAATTATTTTAAACTTTTAAATGACAACAATGTAAACACTAAAGGTATCCAAGTTGTAAATGGTAAAACTTTTTTTTGGAAAGGATATTATTCTTACGATCTTAACACTGCTAATACAATTGAAACACAAATAAATGTATTTTCTAATTTTAATCCTCAACTTAATGATGAATTTAAAAATATGGAATTTGTTTTTTTAGCAAATATAGATCCAGATTTACAATATAGTGTCTACAGCCAACTTATTAATCCAAAAATTGTTGCTTGTGATACAATGAACTGTTGGATACAAAATAAACCTAAAGAGTTAAAAAAATTATTAAAACTTATAGACATTTTTTTTATAAACGAAGCTGAAATAAGACAACTAACCAATGAATACAACATAATAAAAGCAGCAAAGATTGCAAAAAAACTTGGTCCTAAAATAATTATAGTAAAACGAGGTGAATATGGCTCTATATGTTTTTATAAAGAAAATATTTTTACAATTCCTGCGTATCCGTTAGAAAATGTTTTTGATCCTACTGGAGCAGGAGATAGTTTTGCTGGAGGTGTAATGGGTTTTCTTGCTTCAAAATTAAACAACTCAAAAAATCTTAATGAAAAACTTATTCGTCAAGGGATAATATTTGGCACAGTTTTAGCATCTTTTTGTGTAGAGGACTTTAGTGTTAAAAAATTGTTAAAAATAAAATATAAAGATATTCTTGATAGATACAAAAAAATTAAAAAAATAACTTTTTTTGAGAACATAAAATGATAGAAAGAAAAAAAACTTACCCTGTTAAAATTGGCAATTTAATAATTGGTAATAACAATCCTATTTTAGTACAAACTATGACAAAAACTTTAACTAAAGATATTAATTCTACTTTAAAACAAATCGAAGACATAATATCAGTTGGTGGTAAGGTTGTAAGGCTAGCGATACCAGATTTAGATTCTGCAAAAGCATTAAAAGTTATAAAACAGAAAATTAAAATTCCACTTATTGCAGATATACATTTTGATTATAAATTAGCAATAGAATCTATAAAAAACTCTGCTGATAAAATAAGAATTAATCCTGCAAATATTGGCTGTAAAGAAAAAATTGTTGAAATTATAAAAATTGCAAATGATTATGATGTGGCAATAAGAATTGGCTTAAATTCAGGTTCATATAAAAAAAAACTAAAAAATCCTACTGAAACAATTTTATCTCAAGCAGAGGAATTTATAAACCTTTTTGAGAAACACAACTTTAAAAAAATTGTTATATCAGCAAAAACAACAGATGTTTTATCAACAATTGATATATACAAAAAACTAGCAGAAAAATATAAATATCCCTTACACATAGGTGTTACTGAAGCAGGTCCCTTACTTCAAGGTAGTATAAAATCTGCTTTAGGTATAGGTATTCTTTTATTTGAAGGTATTGGAGATACAATACGTGTTTCTTTGACATCTTCACCACAAGATGAAGTAAAAGTTGGATATTATATTTTGCAATCTTTAAATCTTACAAAATTTGGAATAGAGCTAATTTCATGTCCTACTTGTGGAAGGTGTAAAGTAAATTTAATAGACTTAGTTTCAAAATTTGAAGAAGAAATTGAAAAGAAAAATTTGGTTTATAAAAACTTAAAAGTAGCAATAATGGGTTGTGAAGTAAATGGTCCTGGAGAAGCAAGTTCTGCTGATTTAGGTATTGCTATGGGCAAAAATTCTGGAATTTTATTTATTAAAGGTAAAACAATTAAAAAAGTTGACTTGCAAAGTTGTATACAAGAATTAGTAGAAAAAATATCTAAACTATAAAAATTATTTTTTCTTTTTAGTTAAAAAATATACTATACTGCCAACCAATAATATACCTACTAATTCTGACAACAAAGCAATCTCTTCCTGAACAAAATTAAACGACTTACCACAATCTGTACAATAAAATTTTGTAGAAGATATTCTGTTAAGACTTTTATGAAAACAATGTTTTTGTTTTGTTTCGCCAATATATTCATAATAATCAACTTTTTTAGAAGTAGAACTTCTAGAGAATAAATTTTTAAATCCTAAAGTTAGAGCTTTTTTGTAAATATAGGTTTTGTATACTAAAGATTTTATCAATTTATCTATTAAATTCATATTTTAAACCTTTCTTTTAAAAATTTTCTAACTATAAATTAATTTGTCATCATTATACAAATGTTGTGTATAACTTTTATATTATGTTGTTTACAAAAATTTATTACTTCTTCACTTTCTGCACCTGGTTGCAACCATATCATATTTATTCTTTTTTCTAAACATTGTTTTACAATTTCTAAAGAAACTTTTGGCGGAGTAACAAAATTTACAACATCTACCACAACTGGTAAGTCTTTTATACTGGAATAACATCTTACACCGTCAACTTCTTTAATATTAGGATTTACAGGATAAACTTCATATCCTCTTGACCTTAAATTTTTAAAAATTCTATATGCAACTTTTTGTTCATTTTTAAAAGAACCTACTACTGCAAAAGTTTTTTTTGACAAAAATTCTTTTATTAAATTGTTCATAATAGTTTTAAAAAGTTTAAAAATTTTTAATGTCTTATAATTACCATAAAAATAATTCCTATTACAAAAAACAATAAAGATATTATAGATTTCCTAACCACAGGCTCTCTTTGTATCTCGGGTATCAAATCACATGAAGATATATATATAAATCCGCCTGCTATAATAGGTAATAAATATATAAAAGTATTTTCAATATAAGCAGTTAAAAAAAATCCTAAAATACTACCTAAAACAGCAGTAAAAGAAATTAAAAAATTATAAAACAAAGCTTTAGTTTTAGAAAATCCACCATATAAAAGAACACCAAAGTCGCCTAATTCCTGTGGTATTTCATGAAAAATAACTGCTATTGTAGAAACCACACCTAATTTTATATCTACAAAAAAACTTGCTCCTATTACAACACCGTCTACAAAATTATGTATACCATCACCTACAAGATTTAAGTAACTTACAGGATGAAGTTCGCATTCACCTCCTTTATGACAATGTCGCCAATAAAAATATTTTTCAAGTATAAAAAAAATTATAAATCCTAAAACTACAAAATAAAATGTTTCTGTATTGTTAGATTTTTCAACAACTTCTGGCAAAATATGTAAAAACGCAGCTCCTATTAAACTTCCTGCCGCAAAACTTATCAATATAAACAAAATCTTATTAATAACATTTTCTTTTATAAAAAAAGTAAATATTCCTATTAAAGATATTATACTTACTAAAAAACTTGCTAATATAGTATATAAAAATTTCATAATTTTTCTCCTATTGCTATAATATATAAAGGTTCTAAATTTTCAGGATAAGATAATAATTTTTTTATTTCTTTATCGTCAAACGCACCTATACAAACACTGTTTAAACCCAAAGCGACTGTTTGAAGACAAACATTCTGTGCACAATGTCCTACTTCAAAATACACATATCTTAAACCTCTTTGACCATAATAAATTGTTGTTCTTTCATAAACAGCACAAATTATAATACACAAACTTGCTTTTGAAACAAAATTTTGATTGAGACATAAGTTTGATAGTTGTTTTCTTAAATCACCTTTTTTTATTATTTCTATAGAATGGTCTTTAGGATAATAATAATACAATCCTTCATAATTTATAAAATATATCTCTAAAGGATATGTTGCTCCTGCAGAAGGGATAGATCTAAAATTGTTAATTCTTTCAGTAACTCCATATGCTGACCATAATATTTGTGATAATTTTTCTTCATTAATTTTTACATCTTTAAAATTTCTAACAGACCTTCTTAGAAATATTGCTTCCTCAACAGAAACCATACCTTTGTATTTTGGTTGTATTAACTTTTGTATCATAAAAATATTTCTATTTGCTCTAAATCTAAATTTTTAATTTTTCTTTGTTTTGCGTAGTTAACAACTTCAATATATTCTTCAGGTTTTATTCTTCTGTTGAGTTCTGGATAATCTTTGGCTTTAAAAGATGGATAATACTGTGCCATTATGTTTAAATAAACATTACAGTTTAGCTCTTCAACAATAAAATCTATAACTTTTTTACTACCAGCAATATTATTAGGTAAAACTAAGTGTCTTATCAATAAACCTTTATATGCAACATTATAAATATTTGTTTTTAAGTTGCCAACCTGTAGATACATCTCTTTTACTAATTCTTTGTTAACATCTGAATAATCTTTTGCTGAAGAATATATCTCTGAAAATTTATTATCAGCATATTTCATATCAGGCATATAAATATCTATAACTCCATCAATAATTTTTATTACCTCTTTATTATCATATCCACCTGTGTTGTAAATCACTGGTATATTTAAACCTAATTTTGAAGCTAAATACAATGCTTTTATTATCTGTGGCAAAAAATGTGTAGGCGAAACAAAATTTATATTATGAGCATTTTGTTTTTGTAATTCAAGCATAATCTCTGCAAGTTTTTCTTCGGAAATTTCTGTTCCTTCTTTTAACTGACTGATTTTGTAATTTTGGCAAAAAATACAATTTAAATTACAATGAGAAAAAAATATTGTTCCTGAACCATTATATCCAGAAATGGGTTTTTCTTCACCAAAGTGCAGCTTATAACTTGCTATTTTTAATCTATAATAAGCTCCACAAAAACCTATCTGACCTTTCAACCGGTTAACTTTGCACCTATGCCCACATAGTTGACAACAAGAAATAATTTCATACAAGTTATCTATTATTTGTTTGAACTTTTTATCTGAAATATTTTTATATACTGGCTTCATAAACAAAGACTATTTTTTTGATTCTAAAATAATCGTAACAGGACCATCATTATGAATTTCAACAATCATATGTTGTCTAAACTTACCTGTTTTTAATTTTTCACCTATAACTTTTTTGATTTGTTCAACAAAATGATTGTACAATTCTTCTGCATAATCAGCTGTTGCAGCAAAAGTAAAATCTGGTCTGTTACCATAAGAACATTCCGCATATAAAGTAAACTCTGATACAACAAGAATCTCACCATTTACATCTAAAACTGATCTGTCCATTTTACCTTTTTCGTTCTCAAAAATTCTTAAATTAAGAATTTTTTTTACTAAATAATTTACATCTTCTTGTGTATCTTTTTGTGAAACACCTAAAAATACCACTAAACCTTTAGATATTTCTTCAAAACAATTGTTGTATGCAACAGATGAGTATTTTACTCTTTGTATGACTGCTTTCATACAAAAATTTATTCCTCTTGTAGCTCAAAAATTTCTTTATAAATTTTCTTACTTTCTAACCATATATCGGTTACAAAATCAATGTTATATCTTTTTGCAATTTCTTCAAAAGTTTTACCTTTTCTTCTTAAATCAACTAAATCTCTTAAATTTATATCTTTTCTTTTTTGTTTGATAAGAATAATTCTTATTGTTTCTGCTTTACCAAAACCAAAAAAAATTTTTTTAATTTCATCCAAATTAAGATTTTTAGTAAAATTGTTTTGTGAAACTAAAAAATTAGTTTTTCTATCTGATGTAGAAACCCGCAGTTGAAAAATTTCTTCGTCTTTATTTTTAAAATATAAAAAAATTTTTTCTATATACTCATCTTTAAATTTTACTTCTACAGTGGAGTAAGATAATTCATATGGAGCAAATCCTACACCAAAACCTATATGTTGAGAATAAATTGATGAGTATAAAAAAAATATACCTATGAAAAGACAATTTTTTTTCATCCTAAAAGATCTAAAATATTTTTTATATCATTATCTACTGACTTTATTACTAAACTTGATAAGTATATTACTAACGAAAATTGCCAAACATCAGCTATTCCTAATATTATACCTGTTTCAATATCTTCTTTTCTTGATAACAAATTTTTGTATTCATTAATGACTTCTTCTACTGGTTTATCAAAAATATCTAATTTTACCTCAGTATTAGAATATTTCATAGATGGTAGTTGCACTCCACGAATTAATAAAAAAGATTTTATAATTTCATCACTATAATCAGTTGTCTTTTTAAAGTCAAATCCGTAAAATTCAAAACTTCCCTTAGGAAGATGTATCATAATAGGTGAAACTTCAACTTTGCCTTCTCTTACTACAGTAGTATTTTTATTAACTATAGATTTATTTATCAAAACATAAGGCACTATTGTTTTCTTAAATGTTTCAAGTTTGCCATATCTACTTCTTATAATTCTTGTTTTTTTAATTGCTTCTTGCCATTTTTTTTCTATATCTATTCTCATAGTTTTATTTTGCCTTCAAAAATATCAAGTGCAGTTTTTGCATCAGGAACTTTCATTATACCTTCTATATCCCAAGTTTTTATACCAAAAATAGGTTTGTCTATAACCTTAGCCAAAGCTATCTCTGACAATGTTCCATATTCACCATCTATTGCTATAATACAACTTGCAGAACGAACTATTATAGCATTTCTTGCATGAGACATCGCAGTTATAATAGGTATGTCAATATATGGATTTGCATCTCTTTCATCTTTACCAGGCAAAATTCCAACAACTGTCCCGCCTAAACTCTTTGCACCTTTTGAAGATTCTTCCATTACACCACCCATACCTCCGCATACTAAAATGTATCCCCGTTTTGCAATTTCTTTGCCTGTATCATAAGCAATCTCTCTAATCTCTTCAGATTTTATAAAAGAGCCACCTATAACTGCAACCAATTTTTTCATATTTTTTTAAAACAAAATCTAAAATTATTTATCAACAGTTATTGAAATATTTAAAACTTTTGCAATATTAAGAACTTGAGTATTTGTAAAACCTAAAAGTAGAATAATATCTGACTCATCTTCACCATATTTTGTAAAATATCTCATAGCAAGTTATGATTTATTTGCTATGCCTACTACTAAAATAACTAAATTTGTCAGCATAATAATAAAAATTCATTATTACTCTTGGTTTGATTGATATATTTACAACTTAAAGTCTTTTACTGCTAGAAAAAGGATAATTTTAAGTGTTTCACAAAAAATTAAAGAAATTTTACCTAAATTAATAAGTTTTATATTGGCATTAAATTTTTTAATATCAAGCCGATACTTAAGTATCGGCTACACATCTTACAAAATTTTAAATTATTCCTTGGGCATATCTAAAATAGATCCTACAAAATCCAGCGGCTACAAAACTGCATAGAGAATACAGCTTGCCTTGCCAACTTTGAATATTTTGGATTCAAATATACAACACACTGAGTTCAAAAAAATAGTTATTGCAGTTTTTATGAGTCAGAAGCCAACGAGCAGTTACGCAATTCAAATCACAGAAGTTGTTCACAGTAATGTAGACGTCTTTGCCAAATTGAAGGAAACTGCAACGACGAAAGTAGCAAGTGTTTTACATGTTCTCACTCAAAACTTCCACATCGTAGTCGTTCCAAAAGTTGACGCAAAAGTTTGGTTCGTTGAGTTAATGTTTTAACCAAAAAACTAATGGTGTATCACGGCTTGACTTCTTCAAACACGACTTCTCCGCTATCAACGAACGCAAAGAAGGCTTTCGCTTGGATACCTTTCGCTTGAAGCTTCGTAATGGCTGCTAAAAGATCCTCGCACTGTTTTCTCTTGATGGTTTGATACGGCAAATCTTTGTGAAGGTGTTTGTAGTAACCACAATCATCGTGAGCGATCAGGATAACTTTTTTGACTTCGTGGGCTTTAAGCAACAGGTCAACTCTCTCCATTAAAGCAATTTCGTTTTTAGGTATGAATGCTGGACCCCCAGCAACGACCATCAAATCACAACGTTCAATTCCAAGGTGTCGCCTCAGGAACTCAAAAGTTGCGTTGGCGAACCTTTCATCACTGCAAAAGATCGCCAAGTTTCCAGAAAATTCTTCTTTCCATAGCACCCAACTTCTGAACCTTTCAGCCTGCATGATGAACCCCCTTTTTGAACAGCAATGTCATTTTCTAAGTTTTTCGGGAAGCATCCCCTTATGCTCCAATTTATTTTGCAGCAATTTTTTTAGCTGCTAAGGAGATTAGCCATCCGGCAAACTTAAACCTACAAGGATTGGATTATTACTGACACTTCTTGCTTTTACTACGCCGATTTTTAAACCGCTTCTAGAACTACTTAAACTGCCAATGCTTCTTTGGTACTGACTGGCGGTTTTAAGTCCAATATGGTTCATATACAACAATATATAATTATTTTACCTAATTTTCAAATTAGTTTTGTTAACTTTCTTTATGAAATTTTTATTCTTCAGCTACTACCATCACTGAACATTGACCACCAAAACCGTCATCTACAAAATATTTTGCTTGTTTATCAATTATCCAAAGATTAGTATCTATCAAAAATTTATATCTATAAGTTCCAGGTTTTAATAATATTTTTTTAAACCATATATTATTTTTACTATCGTATTCCATAATACCTTTTTTTCTATCCCAATTGTTAAAATCTCCAACAACTGCAACTTCTTTTGGTTTATAATCATTTTCTAAAAAGTATCTAAAAAATATTGGTTTAAATATAAAAACTTTATTCCCACCAAATTCTTTTACTCTGTACAAAAGTTCATCTGCTTTTTCTAACAATTCTTCAAAATCACTTGCATCTGATTTTGATAAATCATGATGGTATTCACATACACCTATGCTTACCGTAATTCCTATTGAAGAAAACTCTTCTTGCACTGCTAACCTAAATTCATCAAGTAAAGTTTTTGCTTCTTCTTTAGCAACTGATAATAAACAAACTATAAATTCATCACCACCATATCTTCCCGCTAAATACTTTTTTTCATCATAAAATTTTAACTTTATCATTGCAGCAAATTCGTGTAAAATAACATCTCCTGCTTGGTGTCCTTCTTTATCATTATATTTTTTAAACCCGTCTAAGTCAAGAAATGCTATCGAAAAATTTTGTTTTTGACGAATTTTTTGTAATATAAAATTAAATAAATACATTCTATTATACAATCCTGTCAAAGGATCTTTTGTGGCTAATCTTAAAGTTTTTAAAAAATCTTTTTCTTCAATAATTTTTGGTTTAGTAATTATTTTCTTTATATTTTCCAGATAATCTAATGTTGCTACACGAATACCTATGTTTCTGCCAAGTCTTTCAGAAATTTTATATTTATGCTCTAAAATTTCAAACCACAAATTTTTTGCTGTATTTTCATCAAATTCTTCTGAAACCAATCTATACAATAGGTTAGAATAAAAATTGTTATCTAAAGAAATAAGCTTTTCTACTTTATCTTTTATATCTTTATCTGGTAATATGTCTCCAGAAACTATATCTTCTATATTGTAACCTTCAGATTTTATTTCTTCGTAAACATTTTCTGCAAATTCGTTTATGCTATTCATTTTTTTTATTTTTTCTATTATGTTTTTTAGATAAATTTTTTTTTAACTTTTTTAATTCGGTCAAAAATTTTTCTATACTATCATAATGATAATATACAGAAGCAAATCTTACATATGCAACAGGATCTATCTCAAAAAGTTTTTCTAACACTAACTTGCCAATAAGAGAACTTGTGACTTCTAAAACAAATTTTTTAGATAATTCCTGTTGAACTTCTGAAATAATTTTTTCTACTTCTTCACTACTTATAGGACGTTTTTCAATTGCACGAAGAATTCCCTCTCGAAGTTTGTTTATATTAAAAGGTTCTCTGCGCTTATCTGACTTTATTACCATCAAAGGCGGTTCTTCAACACGTTCATAAGTTGTGAATTTATGTTTGCAACTTTCACATACTCTTCTTCTACGAATCACAGAAGCATTTTTAATAGATCTTGTATCTACAACTTTTGTATCGTAATATCCACAAAATGGACATTTCATAATTTTTTTGTAACTATGTTTACCAATTTATCTTTTATAATTACCCACCTTTCAATCTCACAATCTTTTATTGCTGTTAAAACTTTTTGTTCTTTAATAATTTTATCTTTCAAATCTTCATCTTCTAAACCTTTTTGAACTCTAACTACATATTTTAGTTTACCATTAACCTGTACAGGTATATCTACTGTATCTTCATTTATCAATTCTTCTTTATACTTAGGAAATTTAGCCAGACGTACCGACTCTTTCTCGCCTAATTTATGCCATAGTTCTTCAGCTAAATGCGGAATAAATAAAGATAAAACAACAACAAGTTCTTTTATAATTTGTAAAGAAGTTTCATCACCTAAATATGAATAAGAGTATAAAGAATTTGTAATCTCCATACATTTTGCAATCGCTGTATTAAACTGATATTCTTTTTCAATGTCTTCTGTTATTTCTTTAAGAAGTTTATGATATTTAGACAATAATTTTATCTTCTCTTTCTCATCAACATTAAAAAAAATGTTTTTTTTATTTATAACTTTTTCAATCAATTTATCAACACGGTTTATAAACCTCCAACAACCTTCTACAGCAGCGTCTGACCATTCAAGCTGTTTTTGTGGTGGTGCTGCAAAAAGTATAAACAATCTTGTAGTATCAGTACCATATTTTGATATTATTTTTTCAGGCTCAACTATATTACCTTTTGATTTAGACATAGCAGATCCGCCAAGAGTTACCATCCCTTGAGTAAGTAATCTACTAAATGGTTCTTCACTATTAACTAATCCTAAATCATACATAAACTTATGCCAAAACCTAGAATATATAAGATGCATACATGCATGTTCTATACCGCCAATATATTGATCAACTGGCAACCAGTAATCTGTAATTTTTTTATCAAAAGGGAAGTAAGTGTTTTTAGGATCACAATATCTTGCATAATACCATGAAGAATCTACAAAAGTATCCATAGTATCAGTTTCTCTTTTAGCTTTACTGCCACATTTATAACATTTTGTGTTTACCCAATCTTCTACATATTTAAGTGGTGACTCTCCCTTGCCTGTTATATCAACATTTTTAGGCAACATTACAGGCAAATCTTTTTCTTCAACAGGTAAAATACCACAATTATCACAATAAATCACAGGTATAGGTGTTCCCCAGTATCTTTGTCTTGAAATAAGCCAATCTTTAAGTTTATAATAAAATTTTTTATTACCAAAATTTTTTGATTGCAAATATTCAGTAACCTTTTCTCTTCCTTGCTGAGATGTAAGACCGCTGAACTTGTCTGAATTTATCATAATACCATCAGGTTCGTATGCTGAATAAGGCAAAGTTGTCTCTCCAAAAACAGGTTTTATGACTTCTCTTATTGGTATATTATACTGTTTTGCAAACTCAAAATCTCGTTGGTCATGTGCAGGAACACACATTATCGCACCTGTTCCATACTCCATTAAAACATAATCTGCAATATAAATAGGAATTTTTTCTTCATTTATAGGATTTATTGCATAATATCCACTAAAAACACCTGTTTTTTCTTTAGCAAGTTTGCGCTCTTGTAATGGTTTTTTAAATATTTTTTCAATATAGGATGAAACATTTTGATTTTTTTCTGCAACAAATTTTGTAAATTGATGTTCTACTGCAACAGCTAAAAAAGTTGCTCCAAACAAAGTATCAGCTCTTGTAGTAAAAACTTCAATTTGTAAATTTAAATCTAAAACTTTAAACTTTATCTCTGTACCTTCAGATTTCCCAATCCAATTTTTTTGCATCACCAAAACTTCTTCAGGCCAAAAATCTTTAAGTAAATTATGCCCTTCAAGCAATCTTTCTGCATAATTAGTAATTTTTATAAACCACTGATCTAACTCTTTTTGTTCAACTTCGCTTTCACATCGCCAACATATGCCTTGTTGTACCTGTTCATTAGCAAGTACTGTTTCACATTTAGGACACCAGTTAACTAATGATTTTTTCTTATATACTAACCCGCGTTCATACATTTTTATGAAAAACCATTGGTTCCATTTGTAATATTCAGGATCACAAGTAGCAATTTCGTTTTCCCAACAATAGCTTATACCTAGATGTTTAAGTTGCATACGCATATTTTCAATATTTTCTTTAGTCCATTTCTCAGGATGAACATTATGTTTTATAGCAGCATTTTCTGCAGGAAGACCAAATGCGTCCCAACCTATAGGATGAAAAACATTATATCCTTTCATACGCCAATAACTTGCAATAACATCTCCTATAACATAGTTTCTTACATGACCCATATGAATTTTTCCTGAAGGATAAGGAAACATCACAAGACAATAAAATTTTTTCTTATCCGGTCGTATAGTTGGTTTAAAAATTTTTTCCTTTTCCCAGAACTCTTGCCAATAAAGTTCTTTTTCTTTAAACTCTTCCTGCCAGGCCATAAATTTTACTTAAAATATAAAAAATTTTTAAGATTTATTTTACATTATTATAAGGTAAGATTTCAATAATAAAAATTTAAATTTTTTTGTATATTTTAATTATAGAATTTTCGCTTGGAATATATTTTGCTTTTTTAAAGAATAAAAATTTAGGTTCTTGCAAGGTATA
>CALFVX010000007.1 GCA_937928765.1 uncultured Endomicrobiia bacterium | reverse complement strand
AAACTTTTATTTCAACTCGGTTCACTCCAGAACCACTTGTCGCATCTTTAAAATCTACATCGTAAACACCATCATTTGTTGTCCTCCAGGTATCATCACCTGATTGGTTATCAATACAAGTCGGTGGTGTTGTATCTTTTTTCACATAGAACGGGTCAGGGTAGGTTTGTATATTTTGTGGGTTGCCAGCATTGTCAAACACTTGTACCCAGATAGAATTCTGACCTTCAATAAGTAAATCAAAGTTTATGTTCCAGTTTTGTGTATATGTTGGCTGATTTAAAGAATTGAATATATCAATCCAATTAGTGATATAAATTGTATTTCCGTCAGAAAGGTATCTTACAGCACGCCATTGTGCATAGTTTAACAAAGAACCGCCCCGGTCTTCAAAATCTACATCATACCCGTCAGGCTTGGGTTCTTTACGCCAGGTATCATCACCGAGTTGGTTATCTATGATTGACGGAGAAGTTACATCTTTTTTAATATAGAAAATGTCATACCAATAAGAAGTATTACCTGCTAAATCTGTTGCACGCACTGAAACATAATTTGTTACTTCTTCTAACAATGCTGCAAACGAAACCTGCCAGTCAGAAGTATATGAAGGTTGGTTCACAGGTGGTGGGACAATATCACTCCACGGGATTAAAACAGGCGCACCTAAGTATGGTGTAGTAGAAACTGCATACTGTAGTGAATACAACCCTGACTGGCCAATGCCTGTATCATAAAAATCTACATTATAAGTTTTCCCGCCAGTGTTCTGCCAGGAATCGTCCCCTGGCTGGCCATCTACAATAGTTGGTGCTGTAGTATCAACTGTTAATTGATAAACTGACGACCAGTTACCAAAATTACCTGCGTTGTCTATTGCACGTACACGCCACCAGTAAATGTTTTGAGAAAGAACTTGTTGGTATTGTGTCCCAGAAACGAATTTTGATGATATAAATACAGAAAAATCTGATGTTGTAGAGATATATAATTCATATCCATAAACACCTGAACCATTATAAGGTAAATCGTTTACTGAACTCCAACTGAAATTTATGGTTGTATAATTAGTAGTGGTGTTATTTATCGGAGTTGACAATATTGGCGCAGAAGGTGGTATTGTATCTTTTTTAACAAAGAATGCGTCTATATAAGTTGAGACATTGCCTGCAAGGTCATATGTTCTAATTGAGATATAATTTGTCCCACCAGAGATTAATGTTCCCCAGATAGTGTCTGATAACTGCCACTCGGATGTGTATGAAGTCAATCCTGTAATGTTTATTCCGCTATCAGTCCAGTCAAGGATAATAGTAGACCTGTTAGGTGAACTGCTTACTGAGATTTGGAATTTGTCAAGTTTTGAACCACCATTGTCGTAAAAATCTATATCATAAACACCGTCGTTTATCCTACGCCATGTTGTATCACCACCAATAAGTGATGAACCGATAATATGTGTTGGTGCTGTCAAATCAACCCTGAAACTTCTCGTTGATGACCATAAAGAAAAATTTGCAGGTGTAGATTTATCTTTTGCACAAACACGCCAGTAGTATAACCCTTCAGAAATATTGTTAATTGTAACATTTGAGACATAACTTGTTGCAGAATAGGTTATCACACCAAAGTTTATATCAGTAGAAATATGTAGAACATAACTTGTAACACCTGAACGTAAATCAGTAGAATCATACCAGTCAAAATTTATTAAAGTATAATTTGTAGTGAACCCGTCCTGTGGTGAAACTAACCCAGGTGTTGTGGGTGGTGTTGTATCTTTTAGTATATCAAAACAGTTGTTCCAGACAACCTTGTTCCCTGCACGGTCTGAATAATAAATATGGACATAATTCGTAGCCCATTCTTGTAAGTTCTCAAATGGTATTAACCAGTTTGTTGTGTAAGAACTTATATTTACCGGAGAGGAAACGATTAGTGTGTAAGGAATAATTTCAGTACCAGTCCCGTCAGGTTTTGAACTTACTCGGTATTTTAATTCATTTAGCCGACTTAAATAATCAGTAAAATCTACATCACCTTCAACAGGTCCTTGTGCTCTGAAATACGGTGGTGTCTGAAGTGAATCCGGGATTGAGTTCCTTACTGCGTTCGGTGGTGAAGTGTCGTACTGTAAATAATACACATTTGACCAAGTAGAAGTATTCAGAACATTGTCATAAGCTCTCACACGCCAGTAATATGTAGACTCAAAACTTAACCCAACCTGAATGTTTGTCTGAGTTGTAAAAGTTGAATAGTTTACTAAACTAAAATTTTGTGAACTTGAAACCTGTAATTTGTAATATTTTATCCCTGAAGATGGATAAGGGTCAGAAACTTCCGACCATACAAAATTTATTATTGCATAATTTGTAGCAAAATCTTCTAATGGTGAAACTAATGATGGCACCTGTGGCGGTACAGTGTCAACTAAAACTGACCATATATCTGACCAATTGCTAAAATTAAAAGCACCATCTTTTGCACGGACACGCCAATAAAAAATTGAAGAATAAAGAGAAACAACTAACGAAGTAGAAGATGTGAACCCGGAAGATGTAAAAACAGTAAAATCACTTGTGGTTGAAATGTAAAATTCATAACCACTTATTCCAGACCCGCCACGAAAACCACTATCGTCGGAAACTGACCATGAAAATGTTAATGTAATCTGGTTCGTTGCGTAATTGTTTATCGGTGATTGTAAAACTGGTACCGAAGGTGAAGTGGTATCAACCAAAATTGACCATACATTTGACCAATTACCAATATTGCCAGCATTGTCTTCAGCACGGACACGCCAATAATAAGTTCCTTGCGATAATGTAGTAGAAACAGTTGAAGAAACAGTTGTTGAAGAATAATAAATTGTACTGAAACTTGGAACTGTTGAAACTTGAAACTCATATTGTTTAATACCAGAATTTGACCCTGTTGGATACTCTGTCCCTGACCAGGTAAAGTTTATTGTCATCTGGTTTGTTGTGTAACCATTTAATGGATTTGTTAAACTTACTGTTGGTGAACTTAAATCACAACCAAAATCTATCTCTGTCTCTAAATTTCCACCAAAACTTTGCCAGAGTGATGAACCATTTGGTGAGACAACTCTTGCACGCCAGTGGTATGTTGTACCATCACTAAGACCTGAAACTGTTACAGAGCCAACTACTACACCACTGCCAGGATAATAAACCGCAGTTCCTGTGGAAAGGTTTGTTTCGTTAAATGCTGTCCCGATAGGTTTTACTTCTACTACTGGTGTTAGTGTATCAGCAATCTTTGAAAACATATTAAATTTTAATACTACAGAACTACTATTGGTCCAGCCACCTGTTGAAATAACAGTAACACCGTCTGAACGGTATTGTGCAAGTGCAGTCGGTGTTGACGGTGCAGGATAGTATTCGTAAACAATTGAAGCAACTCCACTGACATTGAACGGGTCACCTGTTAAAGTATAGTTTGCAGTAAATGTTGTAGATGACGGTGTGATTCTGTCAGTGAAATCATATAATGCTGTTGTTTGGAAATTTTCCGTAGTTGACTGATGTTTAACAACCTGTGCTTTGCCAGTAGCAGAGTTAACATTCATTGTAGTTGTTGGATCCTGAGTAACAGTAGCATCGCCTTCTAAAAAATCTCCTCTTAACCAAGAAGTTCTGAGTAATTTTCTTCCAACAGGATACTCAGGATTAGGGAAAAATATATTAGCAGTATAATTATAAACACTACCGGAGGCAACTTCGTTTGCAGTTTGTCCTGCAAAGATACGGTAAAATTCTGTGTATTTGTTTTCGGAAGTATAAGTATATGTGATAATTATTTCAACACCGCAACCACCAAGAGCTGCTAAATTGTTCGGCCAAGAGATTGTAACAGTTGCACCGTTTACTAAGTAATTTTTTCCTTCAGAGAGGTCGTGATAAAGTTCAAACCCTGAAATTTGTATTGCAGTTACTACAAGTGCGTAATTTCTTTGTGTTAAAGAATTTCCTGCAATTGAAGAGTTAACAGTAAAATTACCAACCGTAGTGGAATCATAAGAACCGGAAATGAGCGCATAAATTCTTTTTATTGTTATTCCACTTTCATTAAGATAAACAGGGACCGAGAAACTTGTAACACTGCCAACAGTTCCTGTTGATTGTGCAAAAAAGTATGAGATTGTTTTAAGTTTTGTTGATGCATTTGATGGATATTCGTAAGTTATAACAACCTCGCCACCTAAAACATTTGTGTTTGCATTTCCTGAAAGGTTCACATATACCGTCTGTAAAGTATTAATAGCGAAGCCTGCCGGTGTGCCAGTTGAAGATAAATATCTAAACCTATAAGTATCAATCTGTGAACCGTCTAAGTTCATTGTTGGTTCAGCAGCATAGCCTGAAATGTTAACATTTATTGACCCGTCAGTAGTTGTAGCACCACTCTGACGAAGGCCACGAATTTCAAACCAGACCTGCCTTATTGTTGTCCCTGATTCAGGTATTTCAGCAATATATTTAAACGGGATTGATGCAGGAGATGATTGTTGCCCTCCAGTTGATGCTATACCATAAGTGCCATCTGTTGAAGAAGAATATAAAGGGAAGCGCACAGTTTTTATCTGTGTTGGTGAAGTATCATCATATTCGTAAGTAATATAAAGTTTTGCAGAATGCATATTGTGTGGTGAACCAACTGAAACAAATCTTAACGAATATGGTTGGTTATTCCAGGAAGTAATTTTTGAAGTTACAACTGCTCTCGCTACAAACAGGTTTGACTCACCGGAAGAATCCGGCACTTGATTGCCTGTGATGTTATCAACTATATCAGTTGCTTGTGTTCCTGCATTGAAATAAATATCAATATTTGTAGTATCAGCAGCAGTACCTGCTGAAGATAAATACTCAATCTCTACATAAGCATTTCTTATTACGACACCTGACTCAGGCAAGTTCACAATTATATACGGTGCAGTCCAACCAGAACCAGAAGCAATATCTGTTGCAGAATAATACGACCCAAAATTCCATTCAACCGTCTTTATCCGTGTAGCAGAAAAAACTTCTGTAACTACTAAAATTATTGTAACTATTGAAACTATCGCAACTTTTTTAACCATAGTAAATAACCACCCATAACCCGTTATAACCCGTAAACCCGTAGCCGATACTTAAGTATTACCTTGCTCAAATCATAATCTTGTCTATTGGTATCTGTATATTCTGCCTTGTTTCACCATACCATTGATGGTAACTTGAAAACTCATAATCTGCTGGCGAATTTACTATACCCTTCTTTACCGGATTGTTATGAATATAATTCAACTTTTCAATAAAATCCTTCTCATCACGAATAATATGTTCATAATACTCCCTCTGCCAAACAGGTAAATATAAATGTCCTAAAGGATGTCTCTTAACACCTTCAATCTTTTCACCACCTTGTCCTCCATTATCCCCCTCTCCCTCTCCCTCTACCGATATTGCCGATATTACCGACATTACCGACATTACCTTTGTTACCAATGCTACCGTGATCACCGAGTAGTGTGTTTTGGGTAAATTTTTGATCTAAGAATTCATTATATTTCCTTGCGAAGTTACCTTTAATACCTTTCATAATAATTGATAACGGGTATTTATCGTCGAGTTGTAATAACAGATGAAAATGGTCAGGCATTATGACATATCCGAATAACGAGAAATTCAGAATGAATTTGTGATATGCTATAGTTATTGCTAAAAACCGCGCTGTTATGATGTGATTAAATATCTCTTTTCTATCCTTTGTGACAGAAGTAATAAAATAGACTGCCCCTTTTTCAAAATAATGCTTTAACTTCCTTTGTTTAGTCTCACTCATTCTTTTCTAAACCGATACTTAAATGTCGGCTACTATTTTGAAACTTCACAACAAAACTTCTTCTTTCGCTTCTAACACTATTTCTTTATTAATTTTATCCACACTTTTAGCCATACCAAGCATTAAACTTATATCACATATATTATTTATTGTCCTTGGCAAACCCAAAGTTAGATTATAAATTTCTTCCACTGCGAACTTGCAAAACAACTCGCCAGTAGGATGGCCTGCTACAAGTAACCTGTGTTTTATATATTCTGCCACCTCTTCTTTATCAAGATTTTTTATATGGTAATGATATGTAATTCTTGACTTAAACTGTCCTAAAGAAGCAATCTTTTCTCTTAACTCGGTTTGTCCTAACAAAATTATACTTAAAGAAGATGTATTTTGACCAGCACTGTTTAACAAAACTCTGAGTTGTTCAAAAACTTTTATATCTTCAACAAGGTGTGCCTCGTCAAAAAATATCACTGTATGTTTACCAATTTGGAAGTTACGATTTACTATTTCAACAAACAACTGGACCAACTCTGTATATTTAGTTGGAAGTTTCTCTATACCCCCCACACCCACTCGGGTTAAAAATAAAACTAAATTATGTACTAGTTCTTCCTTAGGGACAAACGGGTTGCCTAAATATACAAACTGATAGTTTGTCGCTGAAAGTTTAGAAATAAGGAAATTGCAAAGAAGTGTCTTGCCAATACCATACTCACCTGTTATCATACACAAAGGTTTTTTGTGTTCTATCACAAATTTAAGTCTGACAAATGCTTCTTCATGTTCTTTTGAAAAATAAAAATATCTTACATCAGGTGTTGTAGAAAACGGTAATTCTTTAAGTCCCCAATAGGACAGATATGAAGAACTCTGTTGCATAAAGTTATATTTTTTGTAAAAACAATTTTTTCACCGACCTAAAAGTTATATAAACTGTTCTCACTAAGATGTGATATATATATCCTAAAAAACCAGATAAAATAGTAGGATAAATACCTAAAACATCTTTCAATGGAACAACAACTCTGCAAGTAATACCACTGTCATCTTCAACAAACATACTTTTTGAAGAGAGTTTAACTACCCTGTGTAGGAACAATTGACCCTCAAGTCTGTATAAAACCACATCTCCAGGTTTAACTTTTTTATACAGCGGTAAAATCAATACCACCTGTTCGTCTATTAACAGTGGCCGCATACAACCACCTTTAAGTCTTACATACAATAAATTCATAAAATTTATATCTTTTTCAAAATTATTTATGACAACCTTGGAGCATACCTACAACCGCTCTTGAATACCGGATTGCCAGAAATGCATTTCCCACAGGCAAGCGCTGCTTGTTCAAAAATTTTTTCAGAAATAATTTTTGGTTTTTTATACTTTTTCTTTTTATCCTTTTTCATTGTGCAATAAATAAAACCTTACCTTCCTTTACTAATAAATTTTTAAACTATTTTTAATTTTTATCATCAAATAAAAAATATACTTAAATCGTTGTTCTATGTCAACTAAAAACATATATTTTTTTAGAAATCGACGCAACTTTCTTGGTTATACTTGAACAACTATATAAATTTTTATTTTCAACAAAACTTAAACCAGGACAACGGTTGCACCAAAATAATAAATCGCATTTTCTACATTCTTTATAATTTTTGATTTGAATAAATTTTTCCCTAAAACTATCATTTTCCCATATATCTTTAAATCTTTTTTCTTTAATATTACCTAATCTATAAGGCAGTTGAATACAAGGAAAAACATCACCATAAGGATTTATCGCTACAATGTTAATTCCAGCAGAACAGATAACTTTTGACAAAAGATTAGTTTTTTCTTTTTCATAATTATATTCCTTTAGCAAGCTGTATATTTCTTTATCATTTAACATTAAAGCTATAGCAGAAGAATCACCGTTATTTTTAGGAGCAATAACAAAATCAAACTTGTATTCTATCCCAATACTTCTCGCTAAAGATTCTAAAAATTCTCTTTGTTTAAAATTTTGGTTTGTAATTACTGATTTTATACATACATTAATATCTTTTTTCTTCAACAACTTAATGGCTTCTATTATCTTTTCATAAATACCATTCTTACCTACAAATTCTTGATGATATTTTTTATTTCCATACAAACTTATCTCAACCTTGTCTATACCACAGATTTTTAATTTTTCTATTACAGATTCATCTAACAAACTACCGTTAGTAAATAAAACAACAAAAAAATTTAATTTCTTAGCAAACTTTATTAACTCAAAAATATCTTTTCTTAATAAAGGTTCTCCACCACTAAAAATTAAATAAATTCCACCTAAAGAATATATCTCTTCAATAAGAGAAATAATCTTTTCTGAAGTTAATTCTAATATTTTTTTACGATAAGATTCTGGTATGTAGCAGTGTTTACATAGAAAATTACATCTATAAGTTAGCTCTATTAAAGTATACAAAGGTATTTTCTTGCAATAAGAAATATTGAAAAGGACATCAACTAAACTTTTTTTATTTTTTTGCATCCTTTTCTATTAAACCTTTTAAAAAAATTTCTTCTATAAAATTTTTATAATCACTTTTTGCAACCTCAATCTCAACATCATAAGTTTTTACTAATTCATCAATAATTTCATCTTCATTTAAACCTTCTTTCAGTTTTTCAAAAATAAAACTTCCAACTTCATTTATCTTATGTAAATAAGAGTTTTTACTATCGACAATGTATATCTCGTCAAAAATTTTTCTATACGCAAGGTTAGGTTTTATTCTGTATTTCATATAAAGGATAAAATTTATAACAATTTGTTGTTTTAGCTATTTTAATAACTATTCTTAGAATTCTCTCATTATATATCTCGTCTTTTACAACCCAAAACAAATTTTTAAGCAGTAATATAACAGCTTCTTTGAAACTTAAAACCTCAACTTTTGGCCTATCATTTTTAACAAATCCACACAAAAACATTATTCTATCTACAACAAATTTCTCTTCAACACTATCTTTTTTAGAAAATGAATATTTAAGCTCTCCCCAAAACGGACTTCTAACAGAAATTAATTTGTTATTTTCAAAAAATAAAATTGATAATTCATCAGTCAAAATTTTATTTCTTTCACACTTTTTAGCAATGGTAGACTTCCCAAAACCTGATGGACCTACATATAAAATAGATTTTCTATTTTCTACAATACTTGAAGAATGCAAGATTATACCATTATTTTTTAAAATAACTAAACTTGATAAAATTCTTAGTAAGGTATCAAAAGAAAAGATATTCTCTGAAATTATTCCATAAAATTTTTTATTATCATAAAACAATTCCACATCTTTCCTTAAAAATTTAAAAATTTTTTTGTTTTTCAGATATCTTTTAATATTATTTGTATATATTTCCAATTCAAAAAAATTTTTGCAATAATATTCATCTTTAATGAAAAAATCAAAATTTTTTTTAATTTGGCTTAATAGTTTCTTGGAGATATCAAAGTAATTAATCTTTAAAACAATATCGGAACCTAAAACAAAATAAAACTCTCCACTATATCGTAACATCCTTAACCCACCATCGTTGTGTCTTTATCTGCAAAAGTAATATCTTATCTTTTATATCAAGTTTTGTTTCATCTATGGCTTCTACAATAGATATCTTTGTGTGTTCTAAAAGATCTATAATCTCTTCTTTCTTGGAAGCATTACCATCGGAATTTAAAATTATTTTTACTTTTGGTCTTACTGGCGAGGAAGGATTTGTAGATATAACTCGTGCTATCTCTCCTGTGTTAAGTTTTACATAACTTCCTACAGGGAATAAAGACATTCTATTTACAAAAATTTTTACTAAATTAGAATCAAATTCTGTCTGCGCTTGTTTTACAACAGCAACAATAGCGTCATGAGGCAAAATCCTATCTCTATAAGGACGTGGATGAGATAACGCTTCATAGACATCCACAATACTTATTATTTTTGTATATAAATCTATGTCCTCTGAAGTTAGATGTAATGGATAACCACTCCCATCAATACGTTCGTGAACTTTCATAACAACATTGGTTATTTTATTTCTCAACTCTAAAGATAAATTTAACTTTGAAATCTCTTCCTTTACATATTCAGAATGTTTTTTTACTTCTTCAAATTCTTTAGAAGAAAAATTATGTTTTCTATCTACAAAATTTAAAATCCTTGCCATACCTATATCATGTAATAATCCACATAAAACAATCTCTTCAATTTCGTTTATCTTCATCTTTTTATCTACTGCAATAACACAACTATAAATTGCTACATTAAGACTATGTGCATAAACATAACTATCAATTGTAGAATAATATGTATACAACAAAATTTCTTCGTTATTATCCAAAATAAATCTTGTTATATCTTTTGCTACTTCTATCAAGTCGTTTATTTGAATATTATTCTTAGATGAATTTAAATCCTTAAACAAACTTCTTAAAAGTTTTATACCCTTTGAATAAACTTCTTCAACAGAAATTGACAATTTTTTTTCAGACTGATCAACAACTTTATAAACTTTATCTTCAGAATATATTATATTTTCTATTTTTTGTTGGTTTAGCAAAGATTCTGTATCAGATTTTTGTGGTATTGAAAAATTTTGTTTTTGTTGTATTGATTTTTTAAGAATATCAGATAATCTCATATTAAATTATATTTTTTTAAAATTTTTATTAATTTTTCTTTATTTTCATCCTTCATTTTTGTCATTGGCAATCTCAATTCAGAAGAACACAAATTCATCATCTCCATTGCTGTTTTTACAGGTATTGGATTTGTTTCAATAAACATTGATTTCATCAAAGGATATAGCTCATAATGGAGTTTTTTAGCTTCATCAAACTTTTTTTTAAGCAATAGTTCTGTAAATACATGCATTTTTTTAGGTATTATATTTGCTAAAACAGAAATCACACCCTTAGCACCTAAGCACATTAAAGGATATGTAATACTGTCATCTCCACTTAAGACAGAAATTTTCTCTTCTAGATTCTCTTGTATAAGCAAAGACATTATTTGTGATGCTTGTTCAATAGAACCAGATGCTTCTTTTATTCCTACAATATATTCACATTCCTTAACTAACTTTACAAAAGTTTGTGGTTCAAGATTTATAGAAGTCCTACCAGGAATGTTATAAACTACAACAGGTATTTTGATTCTTTCTGCAATAGTCTTAAAATGTTGTAGAATACCATCTTGAGTAGGTTTGTTGTAATAAGGAACAATCAACAACAAAGCGTCGCAGCCAACTTCCTTCGCATGTTCTGACAAAAGTAAACTTTCAGAGGTAGAATTTGTTCCTGTACCACCAATTACTAAAACTCTTCTTCTTGCTTGTTTTACTACAAGTTCTATAACTCTATTATGTTCTTCATATGATAAAGTTGGTGATTCACCTGTGGTCCCACAAGGTAAGATTGCATCAGTCCCTTCGGATATGTGCCATTCTACTAACTCGCACAATTTTTTCTCATCTAATTCACCACCTTTAAACGGTGTAACTAACGCTACTATTGAGCCTTGAAACATAAATCTTTCCTCCTCCAAAAAATAGCTCTGTTGAATTTTTTATATAATTTTATTTTTTAAACTTATAATTCAAAAAAATAACATAAAATTAATATAGCAACCTGTATATTTTTGATATATAAAATTATATTTTTGTAATCAACATATGTATAAAATCAATCTATAAAAAAATATATCTTTAAAAAACATAAATTTAAATAATTTAAAATTAAAATCGTAAAATATCTATGTTTTTGAAAAAATTTAAATACTAAATATGATGTCATACAAATACTAATTTATATTAAAATTTTTAAATGAAAAGTAATTATAGCAGTATTATTATAATCTCATATTAAAGGTTAGAGTTAAGCTATGGAATACAGTCTAGCAACTCTTTGATTTCTTCATCAGATTTACCTTCAATTTCTATTGTTTTTTCTTTACCTCGTTGACCTTTCCTTAAGTATATATCTCTTTCTTTAACCCCAAAAAATTCTGCTACAATTTTTTTTATAAGATTGTTTGTTTCATCGCTGTCAACATCTTTTGTTTTAACACATACACGTAATACTGTTCCTATACGGGAAACTATTTCATTATTTTTTGAATTTGGTAATACACGAACTTTTATGATCATAGATCTACTCCTTAAATATCTAAGATTAACTTTTGCTTACTATTTTTGACAATTCTTCTGCACGAAAATATGCTTTTTTAATTGCTTCTTCAAAAATTTTTTCTAAATTATTACTATAAAAAACTTTTAAAGCTTGTTCTGTAGTACCACCTTTGGATGTAACTTTATTCTTTAACTCTTCTGCTGAAAAATTTTTCTTTTGGTCAACTAACATCTTTGCAGCACCTAAAATTGTATAGTTAACTACATCAGCAACAATTTCTCTATTTAATTCTAAAACAGTTGATATTTTTTGCATTATTTCAGAAATATAAAATATATATGCAGGACCTGAACCTGAAATTGCTGTTATTAAACTCATCATTTTCTCTTTCACTTCAACTACTATACCCTTTTTTAAAAAAATCATTTTAGCAAAGTTATAATTTTTTTTACTACAAAAATTGTTTTTACATATAGCAGTAACGCCACAACAAACTTTTAAAGGTAGATTTGGCATTGTGCGAACAACCTGAATTTTTTTATTAAAAAATTTTTCTATAAACTTAATTTTTACTCCTGCAGCAATAGAGATTATTAGTTTTTTAGAATTTACTAAAGTTTTAATTTCTTCTAATACATCCTTTATTTTTTGTGGTTTTACTGCTAATATTATAACATCGGAATTTTTTGTTAATTCAGAATTGGATTTTACAATATTAACTTTATAGTTTTTTTTTACTTCATCTAATTTATTTTTATCTATATCATAACAAAAAATATTTTTTTGCTCCACAGTTGATATTACTGAATCTAAGATAACTTCTCCCATATTGCCACAACCTATAATCCCAACTTTTTTGTTAACAAATTTCATATTTCTACTTTTTTAGTTATTTTCGCTACTAAATAACAAACTTCCTATACGCAACATATTTGCACCTTCTTCTAATGCAATTTTATAATCGTTACTCATACCCATTGAAAGAATAACAAAATCCTTATATTTATTTTTTATCTGTGTGAATATATTATATGCTTTTTTAAAATATGGTCGGGTAAGCTGTGGATCTTTAAAATATGGAGCCATTGTCATAAGACCCACAAGTTTGATATTAGAAAACTTCTTAGAAAATAAAGTTTCTACAACACTGAAAATATTTTCTTCTTCTAACCCGAATTTTGTCTCTTCTTTAGAAACTTTAAGTTCTACTAAACATTTACAAACCTTATTGTTTTTCTCAGCAACACTATTAATTTTTTCGGCAAGATCTATAGAATCTAATGATTGGATATAATCTGCAATTGCCACAACTTTCTTTACTTTGTTTTTCTGCAAATGTCCCAAAAAATGCCAAGTGTAGTTTTCTATAGAAAAATTTATATTTTTTAACTCTTGATATTTATATTGCATCTGCTGAGCATAACTTTCAGCAATATCAGTAACACCTATGTTAAAAAGTTCAGAAATTATAGAAATATCTGATACATATTTAGTGACTAAAACTATTTTTATATTTTTATCAAAATTTTCTACCTCTTCTTTTAACTTAAAAAACTTTTCTTTTATATACTCAAAATTCATTCTTATTTTATACAAAATTTTTATCAAAAAATCAAGAATTTTTGAGGTTTAGCAATTTTGCCAATTTTGATATTAAACCTTTTAATTTAAAAATTAACTCGTAAAACATACTTCTTTTAATCTTTATTGCATTATAAGGACAAGTTTCTATACAACAAAAACAAGAAATACAACTTTCTTTAAAAACAATATAATTTTTGTTTATATACTTTATTGTTTTCTTAGGACAGATTTCATAACATTTCCCACATCTTCTACATTTTTGTTGCAATATAAAAGGATAAAACCAAAAAAATGGTTTTATTAAATTTAAAATCCATTTTGGTAAAACTGAGATAAAAAACGTCGTCTGAGGAAAAACAAAATTTTTTAACTTCAAATCCGGATTAAAATTATGATATATTATATTTGGTTTTTTCGATTTTAATATTCTATCATAAAACTTTGTTGATTTTTTAAAAAACTCGTAGAGTATAAACCAATCAACAGACTCAGCATCATTAGAAGTAAGTATAAAAGAAAACTTTCTTATATTACCATTTGAAGGACCTTCTGCATCCATACCTAATATGGCATCTAGAATAGTCAACTCAGGTTTTCTATACTGATAAACAGCATAAAGAATTTCAAAAAAATCTTCTGGGTTTAAAGCATACCTGTGATAAATTGCTTTTGTCATACCAGGTACTAAACCATACATATTTTTTATTCCACAAGTGAAAAACATAAGAGAATGTGTTTTAAGTTTCGGTAAATTGATTATATAATCTACATCTTCCACAATTTTAGATATCACAATTTTTTTTAATCCAAATTTGTTGAAATCAAATTCTATCTTAGAATAAGTTGTAAGGTTTAAAACTTTTACATCTTCTTTCTCACATATATATTTTATCCCTGTTGTTTTTATCACTTCATCAAAATTTAAAGTTGACGGGCTATCTCCAACAAATATTTTACAGTTGAAATCTTTAAATAATTTTATTACAGCATGTAAAAATTCTGGATGAGTGGTAACAGCTTTTTGTGGTTTTTGTGCAGAAAGAAGATTAGGTTTTAAAAGAATTTTTTTGTTATAAAATTTTTCATAATCAAAAAAATTAAGATGTTTTTTTAATATTCCATATATTTTAGTACTTTTATATTCCTCACAAGTTGAAACAACTACAAGTTTATCAATCTTCATATCTTAAATTAAATTTATTAAAATGATTTTTTAAAAAATCAAAAAATAAAAAAAATATTGCTAAAGGTAGTTTTAAAATTCTTTTTATTCTTGATGGTTGTATAAGTAATCTATAATACCATTCAAGACATATAATTTGAAACAATTTCGGTGCACGAGGAAGAGTATTGCTTATTACATCAAAACTACCCCCAACACCTATAACTATCTTACAATTTAATTTATTTAAATTTTTAAAAATCCATTTTTCTTGTATTTCAGTAGGTAAGCCTACTAACAAAATATCTATTGATTTTGAATTTATATCACTTATTACCTTCTCAGTTAAATCCTGTGAGTTCAAAAAATATCCATGATGTACACCATAGATTTTTAACAAATACTTTTTTTCTAAAACAACTTTAGTTTTTAAAACGACTTCTTCAGTACTTCCTAAAAGATAAATCTTATAATTTTTTCTTTTTGATAACAAAAATATATAATGTATTAATTCAATACCTGGCTGCCTTCTAAAAAATTTAAAATTAAAAAGATTAACAAAAAAAGTTATACCAAAAGAATCAGCAATTACTAACTTAGAATTTTTTACTGCAAGGTATGTCTCAAAATCTTTCTTCGTTTGATAATAAATAAGTGTATTTAATGTAGTAATCTGGCAAGGATTTTTTGTTTTTGCAAGTATATTATCAATTAAGTTTATTGTTTCATCAAAATTTCTACTAAAAAAAATTTTTATGCCATTAATTTCATATATAAACATTATATTAAATCTTATCTATACAGCAACTTCTGCTTTTTGCAATTTTATAGCAATTATTTTAGAAACCCCCAACTCTTCCATAGTAATACCATATAATGTATCAATGAATTCCATCGTGCGAGTATTGTGTGTTATTAAAATAAATTCTGTATTTTTAGAAAATTCTTTCAATAATTTCATAAATCTTACAACATTTGTTTCATCTAATTGTGCATCAGCTTCATCTAAAATACATACAGCAGAAGGTTTTACCATAAAAAATGAAAATAACAGCGCAAACGCTACCAAAGATTTCTCTCCACCAGATAAAAGATTAATATTCTGATGTTTCTTGCCAGGAGGTTGGACTATTATTTCTATACCTGACTCTAAAATATTACTCTCGTCAGTTAAAATTAATTCAGCGGTGCCTCCTTCAAACAAAATTTTACATAAGCTGATAAAATTTTCTTTAACTTTTTGAAATGTTTCTTTAAAATTTATACTAATTTGTTGATTAATTTTAAAAATTGCATCTTTTAGATCTTGTTGCGATTTTATTAAATCTTGTTGTTGGCTAATAAGAAGATTGTATCTTTCTTCCAATTGTGCATACTCTTCTGGTGCAGCAAGATTTATTGCTCCCATAGAATCTATTCGTCTCTTAAGTTTTTCAATTTGTTGAATATCTACTTCTTGAACATTACAATACATCTCAGTTGCTTCGTCTAAAGTAAGATTATATTTTTCTTTTAACAAATTTATGTAGTTATTCTTATTATTGCTTAATATACTTTTTTGTATTTCTAAATCATTTATCTGTTTTTGTAATTGTTCTTTTTGGCTTGCCAAATTTTTAATTTGTATTTCTAAATTGCTAAGCGCAGTTCTTTTTTGATCTAATTGAGAAGTTATATCAGTAATATTCTTTGTAAGGTTTTCTCTTTTATTTAATAAAATATTTATAGTATTTTCTTCTTCAACAATATTTTGTTTAGTTTTTAATATATAGTATTCAATATCTTTTATTTCTTTTTCTAAAGATAAAATTTTTTGTTCGTTTATGTTTATCAAATTGTTTTTTGTTTCTATTTCAGACAACAAATTGTTATGTTGTTCTTCAAATCTTGCATATTCAGAACTTATGTTTAAATATTCATCTACAACTTTGTTTGATTGCAGCTGCGAAATTTCTGATAATAAAGTATTGATCTCTTCTCTTAATTTTTTTTCTTCATCATCAAAATTTTTTACTTCAAGGTTTAGATTATTAATTTGCAATTCGTAATCCTGAATTTGTTTTTCTAAACTTAAAGAAGTTGTAGATAACACACCAAAAAGTTCTAAAACAGATCCTAAATATTCTTCTTTTTCTTTTTTTAACTGCTGTAATTGTTTAAGCTGTGTTTCTATTGACACTAATTCTTTCTCTAATAAACTCTTTTCTTCTACAAATTTTTGATATTTTTCGTTTAAATTTTGTATCTCTTCATTTAAAACTTTAATTTCAGATGAAACATTATTAAGTTTTACTTCTATTGTATAAAAATCATCTTGTTCTTCTTTAACTTCGTGTTTGCCAGTGTGAAATATAAAATCAGATTTTAAAGTAGCATCTATTAACTCTGTTTTAGAAAACAAAAATTTTACAACTTTATCAAATTTTTTATCATAACTTAAAATCTGTAGAATCTTTTCATCTACAGGATTAAACATACCTTCATCTACTAAATCTAACTTCTCTTTTATTATAAAAGTAGCAAATCCTAAAGAATTTTCTTTTAACAACTTTGATATTTCTAAAACTTCTTTTTCTTTTTCTACTAAAAACCATAATAACCTGTTCCCTAAATAACTTGAAATCATCGAATAATGTGTAGATGGGATCTTTATTAATGCTTTTATTGGAATACAAAAGCTTAATAAATTTTTTTCTTCAAGCAGTTTTATAATTTTGTTAAGGTTTAATCCGAAAGGAGAAAAATTCGCATTTATATTTTCCAACTTTGTAGATAAAGCATAAAACTCTTTATTTTTTTCTTCAGCTAAAATTCTTTTTTGTGTTAATTTTTCTAAAATATCTTTTATTTCATAAGAAAGTTGATTTATTTTTTGTTGCAACTGTATTTGGCTATTCTTATATTCATCTAATAATTTATTTATATTGCTAATTTCTTCTTCTGAAGAAAATTTTTCTTTTTCATTTAAGATAATATCTTTCTTAACACTGTTTAATTCTAAATGTAATCTTTGTAATTCTTTTGATAAAACAACAACATCATTTTTTATTTTTGCACGACTGTACGAAATTTCAGTTATTCGTTTATTTCTTTCTTTAAGTATTTCTTGTTTACTAATAATTTCAATTTTATACTTATCATATTCTTTCTGATATGCTAGCTTCCTTTCAGACACAAGATCTATATTATCTTTTAACGAAATTTTTTTATTATTTAACTCTTCTAATTCGCTAATGTAAGAGTTGTTTCTATTTTTTAGAGTTGTTATCTCAAGATTTATTTTATTAATGTTTTCCTCAGACTTTGTAACCTCTTGTTTATAACTTTCAATTTTTTGTGTAGAAAGCGAGATTTGAGTTTCAACATAAGAATGTTCATCTTTTAACTTTATAAATTCTTTTTCAAGATTTGTCAAACTTAATTTCATTTGAGCATTTTCTGCTTCTTTTGATGTAATCTCTGTAGCTAAAGGAGTATATTGTGAAATAAGTTCTTGATATAAACTTTCAATTTTTTGTAATTCTTGTTCTATAATATTTGTCTGTTTTATAAAATGTGTACATTCTAACATCTCTAATTCTTGTTTATACTTCTGATAATTTTTTGCTTTTTTTACTGCTTGCTCTAATGAAGCCATTTGATCTTTTAAATAAGCTAGTATATCTTCTACACGTGCCATATCAAGTTTGACACGTTCAAGTTTTCTTAAAGCCTCCTCTCGTTTAACTTTATATTTTGCAATACCTGCGGTTTCTTCAAACAACAACCTTCTTTCTTCTGGTTTTGCTGATACGACAAATTCTACTTTACCTTGTGGAATAATACTGTATCCGTCAGAAGAAAGTCCTGTGTCTAATATTAAATCTTTTATATCTTTTAGTCTACACGGAGCACGGTTTATAAAATATTCTGTTTCTCCATCACGATAAATTTTTCTTGTAATAGAAACTTCTTCGTAGTCAATTGGGAAAATTCTTTTTTGATTATCAAAAGTTATTGTAACTTCACAATAATTAAGCGGTGGTTTACTCTCAGAACCTGCAAATATTACATCTGTTGGACTTTTCGCCCTTATTTCTTTTAAAGATTGTTCTGCTAAACACCATTTTATTGCATCTACAATATTTGATTTTCCAGAACCGTTAGGTCCTACTATACCATTAATTTCTGAATCAAATTCTATTAATGTCTTTTCTGCAAATGATTTAAATCCATAAATTTCTAACCTTTTTAACATAAATTTTTTACTCCTTTTTTAAAATTAAGTTATAAATTTTAATTTTGCAGTTTAAAATTTTTTAAAATGCCTAAAATATAATTAAAAAAACGATAACCTACATTTAATTTTTCTAAATTTATATTTTTTACCAAATTTTTCTATCTTTTTATTTTATTTTTTCATTTTTTACCAAATTATTTTATAAATGTCAATATTGAAACATTAGTATATTACCATAAAATTTTCAACAATTTATCTTTTTATTTAAATTTTCGCTTCTCATTTTATTTATTTTTTATTGACTTTATGTTTTGAAATAAATATAATATTACAATTTGCCGCGATGGCGGAACTGGCAGACGCGCACGGCTTAGAACCGTGTTCCTAAAAGGAGTGAGGGTTCAAATCCCTCTCGCGGCAAAAATTTTTTGGCCAAAAAATACGAAATTTAAGAAAGGAGACATCATGGAGTTAGTAAAAACAGAAATAAAAAAACTTGACGGTTGTAAAATGAAATTAAATATAGAAGTTGATAAAAAATTAGTAGAAAAAAATTATGAAGAAGCCGCTAAGGAACTACAAAAAGAAACAGAACTGACTGGTTTTAGAAAAGGTTTTGTCCCTTTAGAAATCATAAAAAAACGTTTTTCTGAAACATTGAGAGAAAAAACTATAAATAAAATAATCAATGAAACATTACATAAAATATTAGAAGAAAAGAATATTAACTATATAGCCAATACATTAAAAATAGAAAAATTAGATTTTAAAGAAGATAAAAATATGGTTTATGAACTGAATTTAGAAGTAGAACCAGAAGTTAAACTTAAATCTTATAAAGGTTTAAAACTAAAAAAAGAAATAAGACAAGTTACACAAAAAGATATTGATAAAGTATTACAAGAACTAAAACAAAATAATGCAAAACTCATTATTTCAGAAAAAACAAATATTACAAAAGAAGATATTAATTCCGATTCAAAAACATTTTGTGTGGTAAATTATAAAATTTTTTTGGAAGATAAAGAGTTAAAAAATTTTGAATCTAAAAATATATTAATAGATCTTTCTAAAGATAATCTACCTTTAGGATTTAAAGAAGGTTTAGTTGGTATGTCTAAAGGAGAGAAAAAAACTATCAAAGTAGAATTTTTATCAAATTTTCCTCAAGTAGAACTTATGGGTAAACAAGTGAATATGGAAGTTGAACTTATAGAAATCAAAGAAAAACAACTGCCAGAAATAAATGATGATTTTGTAAAAAATTTGGGATATAAAAATAAAGAAGAACTAATCTCTGCAATAAAACAATCTCTAAGAACAGAATTTGATAATGAGACAAACGAAAAATTAAAAAAACAAATTTATGAAATTCTTCTTAAAGAAAACAACTTAGTTTTACCAGAAACAGAAGTAAAACAACATTACCAAGAAATCCTTGATTATATAAAACAAGAGCATCTTTCCCGAGGTGGAAAAGAAGAAGAGTTTAAACTTAAAGAAGAGCAACAAAAAAATTTGTTAAAAAAAGCAGAAGATGAAATAAAATTAAAATATATACTTAAAAAAATCATAAAAGAAGAAAAAATTGAAATTACAAAAGAATTGATTGAAAAAGAAAAAGGTAAATATTTAGCTTTATATCCTACAAAAGAAAAAGAAATTAATGATTATTTTGAAAAAAATTTTGACACTATTGCATCTAATATTTTAGAAGAAAAAATTTTTGAACTTATTATTTCTAACGCTAAAATTAAAGAAGTAGATATTACAGAAGAACAAAAGAATTAATTTTTAAAAAGGGGGATTTGTATGCCAGCAATAATTCCTACAATAATAGAAAGGTGGAACCAAGGCGCTGCTGTAGGATATGACATATTTTCTAGATTATTAAAAGACAGAATAATTTTTGTGGGTGGTTATGGTGGTGCAATAACAACAGATATTGCTGACTTAGTAATAGCACAACTTTTATATCTTGAAGGAGAAGATCCAAACAAAGATATATTTTTATACATAAACTCGCCTGGTGGTATGGTTACTGCTGGGCTTGCTGTATATGACACTATGCAATATATAAGCTGTCCTATAACAACTGTTTGTGTCGGTATGGCGATGAGTTTTGGTGCACTACTTCTTGCTGCTGGAACTAAAGGTAAACGTTTTGCTTTACCGCACGCAAGAATTATGATTCACCAACCACTCATCTATGGTGAAGGCTTAAGCGGTGCTGTAACAGATATAGATATTGAAACAAAAGAACTCTTGCATACAAAACAAAAGCTTATAGAAATTTTGGCAAAACACACTGGACAACCAATAGAAAAAATCATACAAGATACAGAACGTAATTTTTATATGTCAGCAGAAGAAGCTAAACAATATGGTATAATAGATGAAGTAATAACAAGTAGAAAAAATTTAAAATAATATGAAAGAAAAAATTTATTGTATAATGTGTAATAAAGAACTAAATGATACAAAAAAAGAAATAAAATTTATAGGTAAAAATAACATTTATATTTGTGAAGAATGCATAACATTTTCATACGAACTTTTGTCAAGATTAAAAACTGCTAATATTCACAAAAAAGCATCAGAAAAACTCCCAACTCCTAAACAAATAAAATCATATTTAGACCAATATGTTGTAGGTCAAGAAGAAGCAAAAAAAATTCTTTCTGTTGCTTTATATAATCATTATAAAAGAGTGTTTTTGTTAAAAAATGAAAACGATGTTGAAATACAAAAATCTAATATACTATTGATAGGTCCTACTGGTAATGGCAAAACATTATTAACAGAAACATTAGCTAAAATATTAAATGTTCCTTTTGCAATAGTAGATGCTACTGTTTATACTGAAGCAGGCTATGTCGGTGAAGATGTAGAAAATATTTTGTTGCGTTTATTACAATCAGCAAATTTTGATATAAAATCTGCAGAATGTGGTATTGTTTATATAGATGAAATAGACAAACTTTCAAGAAAAAGCGACTCTCCTTCTATAACCAGAGATGTTTCAGGTGAGGGTGTTCAACAAGCATTACTTAAAATTCTTGAAGGGACTATATCAAATGTTCCTCCACAAGGTGGAAGAAAACATCCTTATCAGGAGTTTATACAGGTAAATACAAAAAATATATTATTTATTTGTGGAGGAGCGTTTGAAGGATTACAAAAAATTGTAGAAGATAGATTAAATAAAAATAAAATCGGCTTTATTAAAGAAGATGACAAAATAGAAAAATCAAATCAATGGTATAAACATATAAAACCAGAAGATTTGATAAAATACGGACTTATACCAGAACTTGTTGGGAGACTTCCTGTTGTAGCAGTAACTTATGAACTTTCTGAAGAAGAACTAAAAGATGTATTAATAAAACCAAAAAATTCTTTAATAAAACAATATAAAAAAATGTTTGAACTTGAAGGTATAGAATTAGAATTTAGTGATGACGCAATTTCTACTATTGCACATTTAGCAAAACAACTTTGTAGTGGAGCTCGTGGATTAAAAACTATTTTAGAAAGCATTTTGATAAATGAAATTTATGAACTTTCTGAAGATAAAACAATAAAAAAATGTATAATAAACTCAGATGTTGTTTTAGGAAAAACAAAACCTGTTTATATAAAAAAACAAGAGATAACTAAAAAAACTGCTTAAATAAAGGACAAAATTATGATACAAAAAAATTTATATCCTGAAAGACTTCCATTTATACCTTTAAGAGATACTGTAGTGTTGCCAAATTCTGTAATACCACTAAATTTAGGCAGAGATATTTCTATTCGCGCTGCAGAAGATGTTTTATCAAAACCTGAAAAATTTATTATTGTAAGTTGTCAAAAAAGACCTAACATTGAAAGACCTAATTTTGAAGATGTTTATAAAATTGGCTCTTTGGTAAAAATACTACAGTCTTTAAAAACGCCTGACGGCACTTTAAAAATTCTTATTGAAGGAATTGAAAGAATAGAAATTATTGAGTTTAATTATACTACAAAGGGATTTATTGAAACAAAATTTAATGTTTTAAAAGAATCTAAAGAAGAATATAACCCAGTTGAAATAGAAGCATTGTATCGTAAAGCAAAAGAAGAATTTGAAGAATATCTGAAACTAAATCGTAAACTACCACAAGAATTAATATTGTCTTTACAAACAATTTCGGAACCTGGGAAATTCGCTGATACTATAACTACATACTTACCTCTAAAAATTCAAGACAAACAACAAATATTAGAAGAAATTAACTTAAAATCCCGTATTGAAAAAGTTATTAAATTTATAATTTCAGAAAAAGAGATACTAAAAGTAGAAGAACGACTACATACAAGAGTAAAATCACAAATTGAAAAAGCACAAAAAGAATATTATCTTACAGAACAAATGAAAGCAATTCAAAAAGAATTGCGTCAAAAAGATGATCTTGCAAAAGAAATTGATGAATTGAGAGAAAAAATTAAACAAGCAAAGATGCCAAAAGAAGTTGAAGAAACTGCAGAAAAGGAACTTTCAAGATTAGAAAAAATGATGCCGTATTCGCCAGAAGCAACTGTTGTAAGAACATATCTTGATTGGCTAATTTCACTTCCTTGGAGTGTAAAAACTCAAGATAGGCTAAACATCCATAAAGCAAAAGAAATTTTAGATGAAGACCATTACGGATTAGAAAAAGTTAAAGAACGTGTTGTAGAATATCTTGCAGTATTAAAAAGGGTAAAAAAATTAAAAGGTCCTATATTATGTTTTGTAGGGCCTCCTGGCGTTGGTAAAACATCTATTGCAAAATCAATTGCTCGTGCTTTGGGAAGAAATTTTGTCTCAGTTTCACTTGGTGGAATAAGAGACGAAGCAGAGATTCGTGGCCATAGAAGAACATATATCGGTTCTTTACCTGGAAGAATTATTCAATGGATTAGAAAAGCAAAATCTAAAAATCCAGTATTTTTGTTAGACGAAATTGACAAGCTAGGAGTTGATTGGCGCGGTGATCCATCTGCTGCATTACTTGAAGTATTAGATCCAGAACAAAATTATCGTTTTGTAGATCATTATTTAGATGTAGAATTTGATTTATCAGATGTAATGTTTATATGTACTGCAAACACTACTTATACTATTTCTCCAACTTTGTTAGACAGATTAGAAGTTATACATTTTTCTGGTTATACTTGGGAAGAAAAATTGCAAATTGCAAAAAAATATCTCATACCTAAACAAGTAAAAAATCATGGTGCAAAAGAAAATGAGATAGAATTTAAAGATGATGCTATAAAAGAAATTATAGACAAATATACAAAAGAGGCAGGTGTGAGAAATTTAGAAAGAGAAATTTCTAATGTAATAAGAAAAGCGCTAAAAGAAATCACTTTAAATGAAGAAGAAAAAAAACAAATAAAACATAAAATAGAAATAACAAAAGAAAATATAAATAAATATTTAGGTCCGCCAAAGTTTATAAAAGAAACTGTTTCTCCAAACAATATAGGTGTAGTGACTGGCCTTGCATGGACAGAGTATGGTGGCGAAATTCTAACAATAGAAGCAGCATTATTTAAAGGTAGTGGTAAACTTATACTTACAGGTAAACTAGGTGAGATAATGCAAGAATCAGCACGAGCCGCGTTGTCTTATATTCAATCTATATCAGAGAAATTAAAAGTTGATCCGATGTTGTTTAAGAAGTATGACTTACACATACATATTCCCGAAGGTGCTATACCAAAAGATGGACCCTCTGCTGGTATAGCAATAACTACTGCTATTGCTTCTGTAGTAACAAAAAGAAAAATAAAAGATGGTATTGCAATGACAGGAGAGGTAACTCTTCAGGGAAGAGTTTTACCTATAGGTGGATTAAAAGAAAAACTTATTGCTGCATACAGAGACGGTATTAAAAAAGTATATTACCCTTATGCTAACCAAAAAGATTTAGAAGAAGTGCCACAGTATGTAAAAGATAAAATAGAACTAATAGCTGTGAAACACATAAATGAAATCTTACCTGAAGTTTTGGAAGAAAGAAAATCTAAGAAAAAATAATCTATATTATAAAATTTTATACTAAATACTATTTATTTTCGTAATCTGTTAAATATTCTCTTTGTCTAAATTCAACTTTTAATTTTTCAGCTATTTTTTTAACTTTATCTACATCTATTTTAGGATGCAAAATAGTAGTTATTACAACTTTTGATGAATATTTTTTTGCTTGTTTGATAAAATTTATAATTTTATTAAATGGGGATTTTATTTTAGTTTTGTGAAGAGTGTTGTAAACTTTTTGATTATGCGCATTTAAAGATACTGAAATCGTATCTATCAACCCTTCTAATTTTTTAGGTATGTTTATTTTTTTATAAGCACTTGCAAGACCATTTGTGTTGATTCTAATTTTTATTTCAGGATAGTTCTTTTTAATCCACAAAGTAACTTTTTTTAAAATTTCCCATCTTAATAATGGTTCACCATAACCACAAAAAACTATTTCTTTTATATTACAATATATTTTAAGTTTTTTATTTAGTTCTTTTATCACTTCTTCAAATCTAGGTTCTTTATTTAGCCCTAAATAATATCCACGAAATCTTGACTTCCAACGATATTTAATACAGTAAACACATTTTACAGGACAACGGTTTGTTATATTTAAGTATAAATTATCTTTATATTTATAAACAATATTTTTTTTCATTGGAGTTTTTTAAAAAGTATATCTAAAGAAGAAATTTTTTCTTTTGTAATATTTACTTCATAATTTTCTATAAGTGATACAAATTCTTTTTCAAAATTATTTGTTTCACCAAAAGATTTTAAAACTTCTAAACTAACATTTGGCATTATTGGATAAAATAATAAAGTAGCCGATTTTATACAAAACAACAAGTCTGACAATACTTGATTTAATTCTTCAACTTTTTTTTCTTTAGCTAAAATCCAAGGAGTTTTTTGCTGAATATATTTATTTGCAAAAGAAGTTAAAGATAAAATTGTCTCACTAAGTTTGTGTAGTTCAAAATTTTCAAATTGAAACTTATAATTTTTTACACACTCTAAAATCTTTTCTTTAATTTTGTAAGAAATTTTTTTAATTTTAATATCATTATAAAAATATTTCTGTATCATAGAAAAAGTTCTCAAAACTAAATTACCATAGTTGTCTGCTAAATCTTGATTATATTTTTCCTTCATCTCAGATAAAGAAAAATTTCCGTCTGTTCCTAAAGGAAAAGTCGATAAAATCAACATTCTTGTTGCATCAACTCCAAAAAGTTCTATAAGTTGTTTTGGTCTTATTACATTGCAAAGTGTCTTTGACATTTTCTTCCCTTCAACTGTAAAAAATCCGTGTGCTAAAATTTTTTTTGGCAGATCAATTTCTAAAGATAACAATATTGCAGGCCAAATAACCGAATGAAACCATAAAATATCTTTTCCAATAAGATGTAAATCACAAGGCCAAAATTTTTTATATATTGAAGGTTTAAATTTTATATCAAAAAAATCTATACCTGAAAGATAATTTATTAAAGCATCAATCCAAACATAGACTGTTTGTTCATTATCAAAAGGTAAACTTATTGCCCATTTTAAATTTTTTCTTGAAATACTAATATCTTCTAAAGGTAACTGTAATTTACCTAATATTTCATTTTTTCTTGTATCAGGAATAATTTGTATCTCATCATTTTTAATTTTTTCAAAAATTATATCTTTATATTTTGATAAACGAAAGAAATAATTTTCTTCCTTATAAAATAAAGGTTTTGTATTATGATAAATACAAAGTCCATCTACAAGTTCTTCTTCTGACATAAACTTTTCACAATTAATACAATAGAGTCCTTCATAATTAGATTTATATATATCTTTTTTATCATAAATTTTTTGTAATACTAACTGAACGGTATCTTTATGATACTCATCTGTGGTTCTAATAAAATTTGAATATTTGATACCAAGTTGCTGCCAGGTAAGCTTAAATTTTTCTGCTATCATATCACAATATTGTTTTGGATTAAGGCTATTTTTTTTAGCAGCTTCGTTAATTTTTGTACCATGTTCATCTGTCCCTGTAAGAAAAAATGTTTCATATCCTAAAGATTTGTAGTATCTATGTATCACATCTGCAATAGTTGTAGTATAAGTATGACCAATATGTGGTTCGTCATTAACATAATATATTGGTGTTGTTAAATAAAATTTTTTCATTTTTATAAAACTTCTTCAGCTTTAAATGTTTTTATAATTTTTTCTTTATCCTCTGTTGTAAATTCAATATGTATTAATTCTTTTATACAATCAATACCTACAACTTTTCCTTCACCATCTTTAGTTTTTATATTTGAACCGATCTTGGGAAATTTTTCTACACACTCTTTATAAAAGAGATATTCATAATGTAAACAACATTTTAACCTGTTGCAAACACCAGAAAGTTTTGGTATATTTAAAGATAGTTGTTGTGTCTTAGCCATTTCTATAGAAATAGATTCAAATTTTTTAATCCATTTTTTACAACATAATTCATAACCACACATCCCTATACCACCTAACATCTTGGTTTCATCCCTCGGTCCAATTTGTTTTATAATTATTTTTGCTTTAAACCTATTAGCAAATTCGCGAATAAGTTTTTTTAAATCAGTTTGTTTCTCTGAAGTATAATATACATATAGCTTTGTCCTGTCAAAAGAATAAAAAACTTTTACTATTTTAATTTCTATTTCATAATTATGTATTGTATTTTTTATAATTTTATATGCTTCATCTGACTTAAAACTATTTTCTTTTAATCTTTGCATATCTTGTTGGTTTAGCTTTCTTACAATTTTATATATATTTTTATCTATCTTTGTTGATTCAACAAGCCTTTCTTCTTTAGAAACTACTGCTATATCATAACTTCTTTCAAAATAAACAATAACTTTATCGTTGATTTTCAAATCTATCCCATTAACATTTTCTCCATAAATTATTTCGTTATTGCTGAGTTTAAGTTCTGTTATCAACTTTTGTTGCATTTTATTAACCTCATTTTAACCAAAATTGTTTCTATCATCAAACTCACATCTATATTATATCTAAACTCTTTTAGGTAAATCTCAATATCTTTAAGAAAATCATAAGATAATTCGTTGTTGTATTGTTGATGTAAAAATTTTTCTGTTATTTTTGCAACAAAATTTTTTGCTAATTCTTTATCTTTTTTAAGTTCGTCTGCTATTTTTTGTGTTTCTTCTAAAGTTAAGTCTTTTTCTAAATTATCTAAAAATTTAGAAAGTTGTTTCAAATAAAAAATCTCCTCCATAGAATTACAAGGTATTTCTATATCATAAGAAACTAAATTTTTGATTATATCTTTACTTAAAGGTAAAAACTTTATAAGTTCACAACGAGAAATAATAGTTTTTGGTAAAACACCCAGTAGTGCAGTAACAAGAATAATTATACAATTTTTTGGTGGTTCTTCAAGAAGTTTTAACAAAGAATTTGCTGCTTCTTTTTGTAATGTTTCTATTTGGTCTATTATAAAAATTTTGTATTTACCCAAATAAGGAGATAAACTTGCTTGTTCCTTTATGTATCTTATAGTATCTATTTTTATGTTTTTTTGTTTATCAATTTTATCTAACAGCCTTTCTTGATATTCAGTATCAACTATAAAAACATCAGGATGTGCGTTGTCTTCAATCTTTCTGCAATTTGTACATTCATCACAACTATACACACTATCTAAATTCTCACACAGCAAAGTCTTTGCAAACTGTATTGCAGTAAATTTTTTTCCAATACCCTTTATACCATAAAATATATAAGAATGTTTAACATTACCTGTTTTTATTTCATTTATCAATAAACCAACTGCTTGTTGTTGACCAAAAACATTTTTTAAGCTCATAGTTTATAAGCTAAATTTTTTAACTAAAACTTTTATTATTTCTTTATGTACCTTTTGAGGAATCCTACCTTCAGTAGAGATTAAATAAAAATTTTCTTTGTTTTTAGCCAATTTCAGATATCCTCGACGAATTTTTTTATGAAATTCAATATTTTCGTTTTCTAATCTATCAAACTTTTTTTTAGTTCTGTTTTTTATTCTTGCTAATCCTTCCTCTGGAGTTACATCTAAAATAAAAGTAATGTCAGGATATGTATCTTTTACTACAATATCATTAATTTTTTTAACAAACTTCATTCCTAATCCACGAGCATAACCTTGATATACTAAAGACGCATCAGAAAATCTATCTGAAATAACTATCTTACCTTTTAGTAAAGATGGTTTAATAATTTCTTGTATATGCTGTGCTCGTGCTGATTCGTATAACAACAATTCTGTCAACGGAAAAATTTTTATATCTTTATGAAGCAAAATTTCTCTAATCATTTCAGCAACTTTAGTTCCTCCAGGCTCTCTTGTTAAAACAACATCATAATTTTTATTTCTCAAATATTTATATAAAAGTTTTGCTTGAGTTGATTTTCCTGAACCTTCTGGCCCTTCAAAAACTATAAACAACCCATTTTTTTTCATAACATACTTTTAACAAAATTAAGTTTTCCTCCAAATAGTAATATTTTTATTTCTTCATCTGTTAATGAAAACTTTGTTTTCAAAATATTATTATTTTTAATTTTTATTATAACAATTTGTTGTCTAGCTTGTAACTGGCTAATTATATCTTCAATAATTATTTCTTCTTTTTCAGATAAAATCTCATAATCTTTTTCATCTATGAATTCTAAAGGTATAACACCAAAGTTTATCAAATTATTTTTATGTATTCTTGAAAAAGATTTTGCCAAAACTATTCTTATGTTGTTGTACCTTTGAACAATAGCAGCGTGTTCTCTTGAGGATCCTTGACCATAATTTTCTCCTGCAATAAGTATAAAGTTTCTATTTTCTTTTTTTAATGTTTTAATTTCAGAAGTTAATTCTGGATATTTGTTAAAAAACATATACTCACTTATTGCTGAAATGTTAGACCTCAAAGACAAAATTTTAGTTCCTGCAGGCAAAATATCGTCAGTAGAAATATTGTCAGGCAATTTTTTTATCACATATAAAGATAAATTTTTTTCTAACCTACTAAATTCAGGTAATGGTTTTATATTTGGTCCAAAAAAAATTTTTATGTTTTTAGAATCTTTAGGTGGATAGATAAAATTTGGTTTAAACTTATTTTTTTTAGGAAGTTTTATTTTAGGATATTCACCTAATTTTTCTGGATGGACAAATTTACCAAAAATTGCACATGCAGTGGCAACTTCTACAGAAGTAAGATATACTTTTGCATCTTTTGTTCCGGAACGTCCTTCAAAATTTCGGTTAAAAGTTCTAACAGAAATACCACCACTTTGAGGTGCTTGTCCTTGACCTATACATGCACCACAGACAGGTTCCATAACACGCACACCCGAATTATAAAAATTTTTCAACAGCCCAAGTTGTTCCAAAACTAAGATTACCTGTCTTGAACCAGGATATACAACAACTGAAACATTAGGATTAACTTTCTTATTTTCTAACATTTTTGCAAAAAATATCATATCTTTAAGAGAAGAATTTGTGCAACTACCAATACAAACTTGAGAGACTTCCAATCCTTCAAGTTCTTCTACAGAAACTACATTATCAGGCGAATGTGGACAAGCAACCATCGGCGAAATTTCAGATAAATCAATCTCGTATTTATCATCATATCTACATCCATCATCTGCATAAAAATATACAAAATCTTTTATGCGGTTTTGAAATTTAAAAAATTGTCTTGTGATTTCATCAGAAGGAAATATAGAAGAGGTAAGTCCTAACTCTGTACCCATATTTGTGATAGTTGCACGGTCATAAACTGACAATGTTTTTATTGCATCACCTGTGTATTCAAAAATTTTGTTTATTCCACCTCTTACTGTGAATTTTTTTAACAAATACAAAATTATATCCTTTGCAGAAACATATTTTTTAAGTTTATTTTTAAGAATTATATTGAATACATAAGGCATTCTTAGACTAAAAGGTTCTCCTGCTAAAGCACAAGCCACCTCAAGACCGCCAACTCCTATTGCTAACATACCAACAGCAGAAGAAGTTGGTGTGTGGCTATCAGAACCTAACAACACTTGTTTTGGTTTTGCAAAATTTTCAAGATGTAATTGATGACAAATACCATTACCTGCAGCAGAAAAAATTATCCCATACTTTTCAGCAACAGTCTGTAAATATCTGTGATCATCAGAATTTTCAAAACTTGGCTGTAGAGTGTTATGATCAACATATGATACTGCTAAGGAAACTTTTATTTTTTTATCTTTTCTTTCTTTCACTATGCTTTCATATTGCAAGTATACCATTGTTCCGGTTGCATCTTGAGTGAGTGTTTGGTCAACTTTGATCTTTATTGGTTGCAATGGTGAAGGCAAAAATCTATCTTTCTTTAATAAATGAGATAAAATTATCTTTTGTGTTAAATTAAGTTTCATAAATTCCCCTCAGTATAAATTGAAAAAAAATTAAATAAACTTTTAATTTTTATAAAATTTTATAGATTAAATCAACATTAATTTTGATGAGAAAAAATATATCTTAATACTCAAACTCTTTTGTAATCTTGTAATTCATCCCATCGGTAAGAATTGTTATATTACCGTTTTGATCAGTTCTAAAAATGGTTATTTTTCTTTTATTAAGTTTTTCAATTGTTTCTTGATGAGGATGACCAAAAGGATTACCTCTTCCACAAGAAATTATTGCAATTTTAGGATTTACTTTGTCTAGAAATGGTATAGATGTAGAAGTAAACGATCCGTGGTGTGCCACTTTTAACACTGTTGAGTTTAACTGATCTTTATATTCTAACAAATCCATTTCGGCAAAAATTTCTATATCTGCAGTAAATAATAAAGAAAAATTTTTATAGATAAGTTTTGCTACTATAGAGGAATTATTTATTGCTCTGTCTACAACTTCTGATTTATATTCATTTACAGGCGCTAAAAATAACAATTCTATCTCATCATCAATTTTAATCCTTTGACCGGGTTTTGCAACAGAATATTTGATATTTTTTTTCTTAATTATCTTTAAAACATCTTCATATAAAGGATGCGAAGTTGGCACAGCATTATCTATAAACCATTTAGGATAAAATCCTGCTTCAAAAATACTAAACAACCCACCAAAATGGTCTGAATGAGGATGTGTGATAATGATCCCTGTAAGAGTAACATCATTTTTTTTAAGATACGGAACAATTATTTCTTTGCCAGCATCAATCTCAGTTATAAGTTTTCCTGGCTCAGATTCTTGTATTCTCATACCTTCACCTGAACCTGCATCAATAAGAATATTCTCTCCATTAGAAGAAGAGATTAATGTCGCATCTCCTTGGCCAACATCAAAAAATGTTATTTTTAAAATTTTTTTCTCAAAACTTAATTTTTCTAAATTTCTGTTAAGTTGTATTTGATAATACAACTTTTTAAATGTAAAAAATCCTAAAAAAACTAATATAACTAAAAATGTTAATATCAATATTTTATCAATAAAAATACACAACTCACCACAATAAATTTTTTCTTCCAATTGTTTAACATATCTTCTATTCCAGTAATTTTTATTTTTCATAATTTATTCTTATTCAGGTTCTTCTTTAATATCTATTTCTATCTCTTCATCTAAAACCTCTCCTGTATCTGAAACTTCAAACAAAAGTTTATCTTTATATTCTGTCTTTACAAGTTCTTCCTTAGGACATCCTTTTAAATAATCACAGCCTCCACAATATTTGTTTATCTTTGATGGCAAAATTTCTTCAATTTTTTCTTCAGGAATAACTTGATTTTTTTCATCATATTCTTTAGCTAAATTCATATATTTTTCAGCATCAGCCCACATTCTGTCTGCTACTTCTTTAACATAACCATCTAATACATCAATATCTTTTTGTGATCTGGTAGTATAAACAATTTCTGCAAACCTTATAAAAATTAATCCTAAACTTTTTGTTTCAATACCTCTGTTTCTCAACGCCCAATAATATATGGTAAGTTGTAGATCACTATCAACTTCTTGTTGAGACCTTATTTTTGGATCTGTTTTATAATCAAGTATCTCAAAAGTTCCGTCAGGATTTTTCTGTATTCTATCAATATATCCTATCATAACATGAGTATTTTTGCCAATTGGTAATTCAAAATATTCTTCTGTAGCATATGCAGTAATAAATTTTTCTTTCACAAATTTTTCGTAATAATTTATCAACCACTGCCTACCATTTAAATAATATTCTTTTTCTTCTTGAGGAGTTTTATATCCAGCAGAAATCCAAAATTTATCATATAAATTTAAAAGTTGATCTATACTTGGTTCTTTATTATTTTTTGTTTTTATTTGATAAAATACCTCTAAAGCATTATGGATAGTTGAACCTATAGAAAAAAATCCTTGAGGTTTAACTCCTTTCTTATCTAAATAACACAGTCTATACCTTCTAGGACACTGAATATACATTGACAGTTTTGAGTATGATAGTCCCATCCTAGCTTTTGTCTCTCTTGCTTGACGAAACAAAGTTGTTTTTTCTGCAAAAGCAGGAATATTTTTTCCTTTATCCCCTTCTCTTTCTAACTTCCATCCAGGACAAATATCATAATATCCACACCAACCACACATAGGCCCTTTTTTAATCTCAAATTCTTTATTCTTCAACTGTTCTAATAGATCAAAAATAATTTTTTCAGTTTCTTTTTGTTGTGCCCAATCGGGTTTGAATTCTACAAAATTATTATAAGGAAGAAAAAATTTTATCAACTTGAAATTTTTTTGTTTTTTTGTAAAAAATTTATCCAAAACAAAATATTGATAGTTTGTATCAAAATCATAGGTTAAAAATTCTGAAGACAAATTTTTTTTACTAGTCATAAAATCTATAACAATATAGTCTTCATCTTTAAGTATGCAATCGCATTTTACTTTAAATTTTGCATTATTGTATTTAACAAAAATATCATAATTTACAGAAACAATCTCATATTTGTTTTCAGAATACCAATTGTAAAAATTTTCTAGCATCTTTTTAATATTCCTTATATGAAAATTTTTATCTTCTTCAGTGAAATCTTTATATTCATCTTCTATTTTAGATATTATCACTTCCAAAATGTGTTCTTTGTCAAATTTTGTTTCTTTATTAAGTATTTGATATATATAACGGTGTATCATCTGACCAATCATTCCTTGTGGATATTGCTTTAATAAAATCTCATCAAGATTGTAATAATATTTAAACTTATACTTTAACCCGCAGGATTGTAAATCTTTTATTTTACCCAAACTAACCAATATAGGTAAAGAAAAAATAGATTTTATAAATTTAAAAATATTTTTTATTCCTTTAAATAAAAAATAAAAAATTTCTAAAATACTTTTTGCTTCTATTTCTATTTTTGTTGAATGTTTCATAAAAAAAATTAATCCTGCTTTTTGTTAATCAATATTAATTCTTGTCTTGTATTCCTCTTCGGAAATGCCTGTAGTATAAATATATTTTTCTCCATCAAGTACAAAACTTACAGAACCAACAAAATCTGTCCTTAAAAATTTTATGTTTAAAGACTGATATTTTTGTTGTGTTGCTAAAACATATGAAGGATTAAAATAACCAATACGTTGGTTTGTCCATCCATATTGACACACCGCTATTTCTGCAGATACTTTTTTGACAAAAGCTTCATTATATGCGTTATAATGTCCGTTTTGTGGCACCAACAAAATATTTGATTTTAGAACATCACTAAAATGAACAACAAATTTATCTTGTAGTTTTACTCCTAATTGAGTTGGCAATAAAACTGAGTGATTACCATATATAATCTTTACACATAAAGAGTTATCTGCTATAGTATCTAAAGTGTCTACAATCTTTTCAGAAGATAAAATAACTAATTTAAAATTTTTACCATCAATTAATTCGTTAATTACAATTTCTTCTTTATCAGAAACAATTTTAATTTCTCCATAAAACTCTTTTATATATTTTGACAACTTATAATTTTCTACAAATAAAGAAGTTGCCTCATATAAATAAGGATTTGTTATATAATACCACAAATTTTGTTTTTCAATAAAATCATAATAAGTTAGAGTAGAACAATCTAAAAAATTTTTTGGTAAATACAATTTATTTGTTTTAAAATGAGATAAAATATAGATAACCCCTCCTACACATTGTGGTTTAACAGAAGTAATTATAAGAGCATCTATTTCTTTTATCCCAAATTTTGTCAAAGTAGGTGCAACTGCAGATTCTGCTGATGACCATCCCGAAGGCCCTGGTGAACCTGTGTCTATAAGAATATTTTTATTAGGCGTTTTAACTAACACAGCATTACCAAAACCTACATCAAAAAATATTATCTCAACATTTTTATTTTTTTTAATCTGTGGAAAAACAAAATAATATAATCCAAAACAAAAAATCAAACTTAAAAAAATAACAGCTTTTATTTTATAAATTTCAACCAAATGTTTTATTCTATCAAACCATATAATAATTAATAACGAAGAAAACCATAAAATTAACGAATTACTACTAAACATCTCCACATAAGGATATGGAACAAAATTACCCCATGTCTTTGCCATACCTAAAAACATCTGACATAGTTGTGTATTAAATGCATTTATAAGTAAAGTAATATTTATACCTATTGTAGAAACAAATTTTATTCCTAACAAATATGATAAAAAATCAAAAATCAAACTCACTAACCCTGCAATCCAACCAAGTTGAACAATTATACCAATAATTGGTATTGCTAAAAAGTTTGCATAAAAACCAGAAATTGGAAATCTATAAAAATAAACACTCGACAATGGCCACATCATACCAATCTGTATTGCTACTTGTGCTGAGACAAATTTCATTAGAGTACGAAATAAAGGGTATCTTATCATATCTCTTACTAACATCTTGCCTGATAACGAATATAAATAATGTATCAAAATTCCACAAAAATAAAATGTTAAAGACAAAAGGAAAAACTCACCTTTTGATAACCATTGAGAAGTCTCTACATTAAACCATTTTGGAAAAAGATTTTCCAACGATGGTAAATAAGTAAAAAATGGAAAAAATTTTCTAAAAATAGAAACTTCTTGCAAAATTCCGCCAAATAAAGATAAAACTGTCATACCACTAATTACAGAAAATAAAGGAAAAGTTAAAAACTGATGTATAAATTTTGAATTTGAATACAACAATATTTTTTCAACTAACGGACTAACATATATTAACGACCATACCGCCATAAAAGATAAAACAAAAGATGCGTCAGGTAAAAGTTGTGGACTAAAAAATAAAATAATTGTTGCAGCAATAATTATAGTTATTCTTGAACTATTTCTTAAAGATAATTTCAAAACATCATACATAAAAAGTCCTAAACAAAACATTAACGCAGCACGAACAGTTGCTGGTGATGCTCCTGTCATTGTAACAAAAACAGACAACGAAAAACTTACTGAAATGAATCTTCCTAAAGATTTTATCTTAAAAATATTACAAACAATCAACAACAATGCAGCAATAAATCCTGTATGCAAACCTGACAAAGCTAAAACATGAGCCACACCTGTTGCTTGAAATTGCTCTCTAATTTTTTGTGGAACACCACCACGGTATCCTAAAGTAACACCGCCTAAAAATGCACTTTGAGGATAAGGCACTGTTTTGCGAATAGATAATAATAACTTTTTTCTAAGTATATATGAAAGTTTTACAAAAATATTTAAATTTCCTAAACCTTGAAGTTCTATTTCTTGTGGATTTCTTAATGTTTTAGTAACAGCATAAATTCCTCTTGCATTTAAATATTTTCTATAATCAAACCCGGCAGGATTTGTCGCTTTTTTTGGTAACATCAAAGGAGAGATTATTTTTATATAATCACCATAGTTCATCTCAAAATAATAATTTCCAATTGTAGGCAAAACTTTTGCTCTTATAAGTCCACTATTTCCTTTAATCTTAATTTTTTCTCCATATTTCTGTTTTTTTATAATTCTAATATTAGGATCGTCATAAATTTCTGCAAGTCCTTGTTCTAACAACAACTTATTGATATTTTCTTCATCAACAAAAACTACAGCTAAAACTCTATCATAAATATCAAAAATATAATCCTCTTGAATTATAAGCTCAACTTCTTTATTTAACAGTTTTTTCTTTAAAAATTCTGTTGCTTTGTCTGCTTTAGGTTGACCAACCTCTGGTGCGTTTATACCTAAAAGACGAACTTTTTGCCCTTGTTTTGTCTCAAAAGTATCTCCATCTATAACTCTTAAAACAAAATCTTTTTCAATAATAACCTTAACATTTGTTGTGTCAAGTTCTATTGTATATTTTTCAGGCTCAGGAATTATAATGTCAGGTTTTATTACAATATTAGTATGATCCTCTCTAATATCTGGATCTGAAACAATTGTTCCATAAACTATTGTTTCTTCAGAAATGTCAGTATCAATAAATTTATACTTTCCATTTTCTTTTGCAAGAAGATGTGAAGGAGAAATCTCAGTTGTAGATTTTAAATACCAAAAAATGCCAAAACTAAAACTTGCTAAAATTAAAAAAAATCGTTTAATAGTTAAATTAGGAAGAAAAATTTTTGCTCTTATAACTAATGAAAAGAATATAAAAATTAAAGAAAGATATAAGAAGAGATATTTAAATTTCAAAAAATAAAAATTAGAAAAATCGTTTGAATAAAAAACAATTCCAACACCTATACCAAAAACAAAAAACCACAAAATTACTACTAAAAGATCTAACCATTTAGATATTTTTTCTCTTATATCCATTTACTTTTTTCTTTCAAACAACTTCTTAAACTCTTTATTTAAATTCTCATCATTTATCTGGGGATAATAATTCTTATTTGTTTGATAAATATTTTTTACTCTATACTCGGGATGAGTTAAAATTACAACTGTACCAAAAATAATAGAAATTATTAGAAGAAAAATAAAAATTTTTGTTGCACTATCCATAAATTTTTTAAAAAATTTTCAAATTTAATTTATTATTTAGTTGCTCTTTATTTAAACCTTAATATCTTAATAAAGTAGAAATTACTAAATTATAAATGAACTAATCACCAATCACTACCTACTAAAACCTACCGCCTATAAGCTCATCTCTTTTTCACTTTCTAACTATCCCACTTTCTCACTTTTTAAATTTATCTTATTAATTAATTCTAACATAAATCTAACATCAGGTCTTATTCCTGTCCATAAAAAAAATGCTTGTTCTGCTTGGTATACAAACATTAAAGTTCCATCAATTGTCTTACAACCAAGCTTTTTTGCGTAACTTATAAGTTCTGTTTCACGATTGTATACCACATCATAAACAATATGCTCTTTTTTAATAAGATTTAATTCTAAAGCTGCAGGATCTGTTTCTTTCATACCTAAAGGCGTTGCATTAATTATCATCTTAACTTCTTCAACAATTTTCTTTATTTCACCTAAATTTTTTATACAGCTTATACCTTCAGCAAATTTTTTTCTTAAACTCTCCATCTTCTTTTTATCTATATCATATATAAAAACTTTTTTTACTTCTAACTCTTTTAATCCACAAACTATCGCTTTACTAACACCCCCACAACCTAAAACTAATACATTTTCATCTTTTAATTTTTCACCTTCTATAGATTTAATAAATCCATAGATATCAGTATTGTATCCATAAAGTTTATCATTTCTGTTTACTACAGTATTTACTGCACCAACTTTTTTTGCCAACTTATCAATTTCATCTAAAAAAGGAAGAATTTTTTCTTTATATGGAATTGTAACATTTAAACCTCTTATGTTAAAAGTAAGAATACAATTTTTTATATATTTAAACCTTTGTGGCAAAATTTCAAATGCAAGATATACAAAATTTAAACCATAATTTTTAGCTAGAAAAGTATGCAAAAACGGCGATAAAGAATGTTTTATAGGATACCCTATAATCCCCAAAAGTTTTGTATGTGAATCTACATTCATTTTTTTATCACTAACTTTTTTTCTATTGCTTCAATATATTTATCTACCATTTTTTCTTTTTTAGAATCTAAACTTCTTATTTTTAAAAAAATATTTTTGGCAGGCATATACCGTTCTGTAACAAAATACAATTTACCTAATAAATACAAAACATCAATATTCTTAGGTTGTTCAGACAAAATCTCTAAACAAAATTTTTCAGCTGATTTAAAATCATAAGAGTAGAATTTTTTGTACGCAGAATATAATTTATTTTTATTAAAACTTTTTCTTATATCTAAAAAAAGAATTATCAACCCTAATAATACTAAAACTAATCCTATTTTTTTACTATACAAAATAATTATCCGTTCATTAAAAATATATTTTTTTACTAATTCAGAAGATTTTATTATTAAGTTAGGTAAGTAAAAATATAATAAACCTAATAAGATAAGTACTATACTTATTATAATCATTTATTATTTTTGCTACAACTTTATACTTTTATAACATTACCAAACTTTTTTTCTAAAAATTTCTCAACAACATTTCTTGCATCAAATACCAACTTTGCATTTTCAACTATAAGCTTATAATCATAACAAGAATGATCTGTCGCAATAATTATACAATTATACCTTTTTATAACTTTTTTATCAAGATTTACTGATTTTTTAGAAAAGTTAAACTTTCTCATTTTAGGCATATAAGGTATATATGGATCATTATAATCAACCTTTGCACCTTTTTGTTCTAAAAGTTCAATAATCTTAAACGACGGTGATTCGCGTGGATCACCTATATCTTTTTTATAAGAAAGTCCTAAAATAAGAATTTTTGCGCCATTTATTGTCTTTTTATGTTTGTTTAAACCATCAATTACTTTTTCTACAACATATTCCGGCATCCTAATGTTTATTTGTCCTGCAAGTTCTATAAACCTTGTTGAAAAATCATATTTTTTAGCAATATAAGATAGATAAAACGGGTCCACCGGAATACAATTATGCACTAAAATACTGTTGTTAACAATAAGATTATTTGTAGTATCTACTTCAACAGAAAATACTTTTTCAGTCGTATGTATTTTGTAGATGTCTTTAACTTTTACATAAAAATAATTTTCATCTTCTATAACAAAATTATAATTTGGTTGTTTTGAAATTTTATTCAAATATTTCTGTAATAACTTTTCTTTTTTACCTAAGAATATGTTTTTTAGTTTAATTATATTTTTTTTGCCAAATATGGTTAATAGACCTTTTCTTTTTTTAATTATAGGCAATATTTCTTGTTCTCTTAACAATAGTTGTATTTGATTAAATAATATTTCAGAAGAAGTAAAAAAACTTACTTCTACAGAGTTGTCTTTGTGTTCGTATATTTTATTATTTTTTTTATTTAAATACACACCATCATCTGCTCTTAAAACTCCCTTAAGTATCTCTTTTCTTAATTCCTTAGTAGACAAAAATATCTGTTGTGGAATTTTCATTGAATAACAATCTTTGCCAAGATTTAAAACATGTTTAAAAAACAACCCTAATAAAAACGAAGAAATTTTTATGTGATAAGTTTTATATTTTTTATCTTCATATTCTGAAAATCTTATTTTTTTCTTTAACAATATATTTTTTAAGTCTTCAATATACTCCTTTTCATTTTTGTTAAAAGCAAATCTTATTTTCAAAGTTTTTTTATCTTCAGTTAAACATCCATCGCTTAAATAGTAACCAATCAATCTTGCAAAATCATTATCTATCGTTATGACAGCATTAAAAGCATTAAAAGAATTAACAGAATTACCATTGCCACTTAAAATTAATAATTCATCTCTTTTTATGTTTAAGTATTTTTCAAGTTTAATATATTCAACTAAAGGAAGATAATTTTTTCTTATAAAATCATATTTTTTGTTACCAACTATATTTGAATAAATAATTTTTTTATATTGTTTCCATTTACAGTTTATTGGCCTAACTCTAAATTTAACCATTAGTTCTGGATATAATTTGTTCAACATTTCTATCAGATCATAGTTTAAATTTTTATACACCTCAGGTAATTTCTTGGGTAACAACAAAAAATCATTTTTTGTTATATCTTTAGCAAACTTTAATGATATTCCTTTAGTTAATCCATCAAATACAAATACAGGATGTAAACTTGTTACTTTTATTTCATAATTATAATGGGTTTTTATAGATATAATATCATCCGCAATTCTTTTTGAAACATAATTTATTGGCTGAAAAGTTATTTTTTGATTTTCAATATCAAAAGAAAGTATTTCTATTTCACTTGCAGGTTTTAAGATTTCTAAATCTTTAACATTTCTGTGATAGTTCTTATGTGATACAACAGTAGATAATTTAAGTGAATTAATTTTTTTATATATTAAATTATATAACTCTTCAATTGTTATACATTTTATCTCTTTATAATCTTTTATAATCACAGTTTGATTTTTTTCAAAACAATGTCCGCCCCAGCCTGGACCTGGATAAAACGGCATAAAACCAAACGGTTTTGTTTTAGACGCTTCTATTACTTCCCATATATCTATTCCCATACGGTCAAAAAGAATTTTAAGTTCGTTAACCAAAGCAATATTTACTGCACGGAAAGTGTTCTCAAGCATCTTTGTTGATTCAGCAACTTCTGCTGATGATACAGGGACAACTTTTTTTACTACTTGTGAATAAAACTCACACGCAATCTTACCAGAAGTTTTATCCACACCACCGACAACTTTGGGTATTGTTTCTGTATTAAAATCTTTTCTTCCTGGATCTTCTCGTTCAGGTGAAAATGCTAAATAAAAATCTTTCCCACATTTAAGGTTTGTCTCTTCAAGGATTGGTTTTACAACATCTCTGGTAGTAGTTGGATAAGTGGTACTTTCTAAAACAATAAGTTGACCTTTACGAAGATATTTTGCAATTGTCTTTGTTGTGTTTATTACACAAGAAAGGTCTGGTTCGTTTGATTCAGTAGTTGGTGTTGGAACACAAATAATTATAACATCACACTTCTTTAATTTTGAAAAATCGTTTGTTGGATAGAAATTTTTTAACTCTTTAATTTTTTCTTCAGGTATATGTGAAATATAACTTTTTTTATTTTTCAAAAGTTTAACCTTATTTTCATCAATATCAAACCCGTAAGTTTTAAAACCTTTGTTAGAAATAAGCATTGCTAAGGGCAACCCAACATAACCTAACCCTATAACACCAACAGTTGATTCTTTATTTATAATTTTTTGTTTTATATTATTCATATACTCTCCTATAGTTTGATTAAATTTTGGATCATTATTATAAATATAAAATATGAATTAGAAACTAAACATAATTTAATTGCTACGAAGATAATACTTTATCAACATACTTTAACACTTCTTCTACAGCTATTGATTTCATACAATTATTTGTTTTACAGCCATATTCAAACCCAAGATATAAACATGGACTACAAGAAAGTTTTGATTTTATAACTACACTATTTTCACCTATCGGCCCCCATTTCAAAGGATCTGTTGGACCATGCAAAGCTATAACCGGCACACCAACTGCACAAGTAAGATGCATTAAACCTGTATTATTACAAACAACCAAAGTAGATTTTGAAATAATTGCAGAAAGCACACCAATATCTGTGTCAAGAATATATTTTACATTTTCTTTAATATCACTTGAAATTAATCTAATAAAAGAACTTGTCCTTTTTGTACCAGTAATTAATATTTTAATATTATATTTTTTTATAATTTTTTCAATAAGTTTGACAAAATTTTTAATTGGCCATTGTCGTTGAAAAGCATGTTGAGGAACTTCAGAATGAATTATAATAAATTTTTCATTCTTTTTTATACCAATAGATTCTAACAAATCTTTTGCTTTTTTAATCTCATCATTTTTAATTTTAAACTCAAGAGATTTATCTCTTATTTTTACTTTAAGTGGTTTTATTAAATCAAAAAAACATTCAATTTCATGAATATTTTTTTTATGTTCTACAACATTATTAAAAGTATAATGTTTAAACTGTCCTTTTGTCTTAAAACCAATTCTTATTTTTGCTTTAGAAAAAAAACACAACAATGCTGAGATTCTTAACCACTGGTCTGCATCTATGACTAAATCAAATTTTTCTTTTCTTATTTTTTCTATGAATTTTAATAACTTTAGAGGATTCTTTATAAACTCTTCTGGTTTAAATTCAAAAATGTTTTCTATATAATCACATCTTTCTGCAACTGATTTATTAATTTCTGTTAAAACAACACTAATTTTTGATTCAGAATAATTTTCTTTCAAAGTTCTTATAACAGGAATTAACAAAATTGTATCTCCTAACGCAGACAGTTTTATTATAAGAATTTTATTTATTTTACCTACATCTTTTTTTGTTTCAAAAATTTTAAATAAACTTAAAAAAATCAACACCGGAATACCAAAAATTAAATCTATATATTTTATTAATTTATTACCACGCATTTGATTTTAATTAAACATTTAATTTTTGTTTTATAGTTGTTTCTATTATTTTACTTATATTTTCAATTCGTTTCTCCCAAGTAAACTGTTTTGCAAGGTCAACTCTTTTCTTTTTAAATTCTTCATTATCTTCATTAAGTGCTTTTTTTATTTTGTCAACAAAATCTTCTTTATTTTCTGCACAATAAAAATACTCTTTAAATTCTTCTAATGATGGCAAATCAACCGCTACTACTGGTTTTCCAGTAGAAAGATATTCAAAAAATTTCATTGGAAACATATTTTTTGTATATTCATTTATTAAACTTGGCAAAATACAGACATCAAAACAACTTATATAAGATGGCAATTCTGAATATGGTTTAGGACCAAGATAATATAAATTTGGATATTTAAATTCAGAAATATTTATTGCTTTTTCTCCTTCACCAACTGCACCTATTAAAACAACAGACCATTCAGGATGTGTTTTCAAAATATATTCAATGATTGAGAAATCAACTTTATATCTTGAGATTGCACCAACAAATCCAATTATAGGGTGTTTGATGTTTTTAACATTTTCAGGATTAGGTAACTTTTCTTTCCAAACTTTTGAAAAATGTTCAAAATCAGCAACATTTGCCATATAATATGTCTTTTGTGGATTATAAATTTTCTTTTTTTCATATAGAGGTTTTGAAGTTACAAAAATTATATCTGCATTTTTGATTAGTTCTTTTTCCATACTTGAAATTATTTCACTTGGTATTAAAGGATTTGCAGAAAGTTCGTCAACACAGTGATATACAATTAGTTTTTCATTAAAAAAATTCTTAAAATCTATAATGTTTGGTATATAACTCCAGAGTATAGGATCTATAAAATTCAACTTTTTTTGTATTTTTTTTAGTTTTGATTTTAATATTAAATTGTTTATTCTTCTAACTAATGAAAATTTATGGAACGGTAAAACCAGTGGTGAGTATATGTATAAATTTTCGTTAATTTTTTTTATACCTTTAATTCCTTTTATTAACCGTCTAAAAATTCTTTTTATATCTTTTTTTTGAAAAACAGGTTGTCTTAACCCAAGTGATTCAACAAAAAGCACACGATTGTTTTGTGAAAGTCGCTGCATAATATGATGCTGATTTGTCTTATAGGGATTATCCCAATCAGCAAAACCAAAACAGATGATGTTTTTATTACTCAACATATTCTATTTATTTTTGTGCCACTACTATAATACCACCAGCAATAAATTCATTAAAAAGATATCGTGGAAAAAATATCTTAAATATTTCTTAAGTATAAAAAATCTTTCTGTACTTAGCAGTCCTTCAAGTAATAATGTTTTGAACCCACATTTTGTAAGAATATATTTAATATCTCTATAGGTAAAATAATGTAAATGTCCACCATCCCAGCCTATGGGATCTCCAGATGTTTTAGGAAATACTCCATTAAAAATTAGAATTAAAATATTTTTCAATTTACGAAAGTTTGGTGTTATGAGAACTAAAGTTACACCAGGCTTAATAACTCTTTTTATTTCTGCAATCAAATAAATTAGTAAAACAAATTATTTTTTTATCATTTTAGTCTTTAATTCTATAGATATAGCATATGCCGTTAGTATTAAGCAAAAAGAAATATTTTTCTAACACCCAATTTTCTATTAAAAGTGTATATCTTTGCGATTTACTATAATAATCTGAGCGATTTATAAAAAGATAATATATTTTATTTTTTCTTAAGTGTCTTATAATATGTTCTATATCTTTACTTGTGTGAACTACAGAACCAATTTTAGTATGATACGAAACCAAAAATTTTGGTTTAAAATAGTATCCCCTTGATTCGTTTAAAGATAACAATATATCATCTTTTGACAAGTTACTATTTATATATTCAATAACACTAAAGTATTCAGTATTTTTTCGTAAATAATTTTCTTTACTCTCTATACCTATAAGAACTTTCCACTTATTATGTAAGGTTATTTTTTGTATAGCAAGCAATGTTTTATAAGAAACAGATAATAAAAAATAAAGTAGCAAAAAAGATCTTAAATATTTCAAACGAAAAATTTCTTTATTTTCTAAAACTTGAATAAATATATAAGAAGTATATATAACTAAAATTGATATGCCTGGTAGCATAAAACGAAATATTCTCGGAAAGAAAAATATTGATATAAACATATATATTGCACCACATAAAGTTAAGAATTTTATATTCGTGGGCAGCTTTAAAAATGGTATAAAAATAATAAACAAAACAAAAATATCGCCGTTCTCTCCTATAAAATCATATAGATACTTAATAACTGGTTTTTTATCTGATATAAAATGATTTATTAAATCCATTTGTAGATAATCATTCCAATTTGTACCACCAAAAATATTATAAAAAAAAGGCGAAAATGGGTTTTTTGTCCATAAGTAATTTTTTATAATCCAAGGAAAAACAAGAATCAAAAAAATTGATAAAAAAATAGCGTAATCTTTAATAAAAAATTTGGATAAGCTATCCGTTCTATTCTTCAACCACAAAATAGTAAGTATAACTAAATACAAAAAAACAATACCTGTGTATTTAACACCAAAAGAAAATCCACAAAATACCCCTGACAAATAAAACCATTTTATATCTTTTTTATTAAGCCACTCTAAACAAGAAAAAATTACTAATAAAAAATAAAAATTTAGCATAAGGTCAACCATAGCTGTGCCTGAAAGATCTTTCACCACTGGCAATATCAAAAATGTAACCGCTGCTATAATACCTGTTTTTATATCAATAAACTTTTTACAAATTATATATATTAAAAAAGCAGAAAGTATTCCAAAAAATGTATGAATAAAATTAGCAAGTGTTTCATTACTTATAATCATTGAAGATAAGTATAACATTTCTGCAAGTTGGGGAAAGGTAGCATACTTAAACCACTCACTTATATTATAAATTTTTCCTTCTTGTATAAATATTTTTGGTATACTGAGATGATAGATAAGAACATCACTTTCTAGTATAGGTAAATAGCAGGATAGTAAGTAAGAAATAATAGAAATAAAACCCAAAACAATAAAAAAAATATAAATTTTATCCCTGAAATTTACTAGTGTAGAAAGTGAAATAGGTTTATTTTTTTTTATAAATCTTATAATACCAAGAATACCAAACAAAGTTATAATAATCTGAAAAATAATCTTTTCCAAAATACCTAAACATCCCATCAAAAATGTTAAAAAAGAAAATATTCCCCAACCAATACCTTCTGAAATAATAAACTCTTCTTCAAAATTAATATCAATAAAATAAAAAAATTTAAGAATATTACTCCCTATTAAAAAAACTGCCATTAAAAATAATAAAAACCAAATAATCTCAATCATTTTTTATATAAATTCTTTATATATCTTTTCTAACTTACCAATTTGTTTCTCAATATTGAATTTTTCTTGGACAACCTCTCTAGCTCTTTTACCCATTTTTTCTCTCAATCTTCTATCTGAAATCAAAACTATAAGTTTGTCAGCAAGTTCTTTATAATCTCTTTCAGGCACAAGAAAACCAGTTTCATTATTTATAACTGCTTCTGGAATGCCTGCATGATATGTAGAAACTACAGGTAAACCATATGCCATTGCTTCTAATATAACAGTAGGTAATCCTTCGCAATCGCCATCTTTTGCTGTAATACTTGGTAATACAAATATAATTGATTTTTTGATAAGTTTAATTACCTCTTCTCTGCTTAGCCATCCAAGAAAAATAACATTGTTTTTAAGATTTAGTTTTGTTGCTAAATTTTCAAGACTTTTTCTCAATATTCCATCTCCTACAATATATAATTTTATTTCTTTATCTTTACTAACTATTTTTGTCATCGCCTTTATTAAGTATAAGGTTCCTTTTTTCTCTACTAATCTAGCTACAGTTAGTAATATCTTCTCTTTATCTTCTAAATTAGAATCGTAATTTATATTTATACCTAGATAGTGAGTTTTTACTTTTTGATAAGGAAATCCTCTTTCAATAATTTTTCTGGATAGAAAATCACAATTAACAATAAATAAATCACCATTAATTTGAAGTTCACGAAAGTAAAACCAGTAATTAAACCATGCTGGAGGATATAAAACAAACTTTGGAAGACGAGTTAAATCATGGCCATAAAAACTTATTATAAGTGGTAAAGAATGTTTTTGTTTTAATTTCAATGCATATACACCATCAGGACCAAAATGTGCATGAAGAAGTTTTATGTTTTTCTGTTTTATAATTTTTGAAAAATAACTACAATTTCTAAAAATAGTATATGAATAAATATGCCAAAACTTTTCTAGTCCACAGAAATTATCATTTATAGAGTTAACTTTATCATAAGGAAATTGTCCTTTATTTATATATTCTCGTGTTAAAACTTCTACTTGAAAATTTTTAATACCAACAACTTGGTCGTATATAAACCCTTCTGATTTACGACAAAATGTGTTAATTAAATAACCTATTGTTTTCATAATATATCTATCGCTGTTTTCAAAAATTTATTCCAAGCTATTACTTTATCTTTTATACTTTCTATCAACAATTCAGTATGTTTAAAGTTGTTTTTAATCTCCCAAGTCCAGTGAAGTGTAAGTGGCACAATTATATTTTCTTTAATTTTATTCAACTTATTAACAATGTATTCTAAAATTTCATTTGCTTTACCATAAACAGGATAATAAGATGAAACATATAAACTATTCATCAAAAAACAAGGTGTAAACCAAAAACCTAAATATTTTATTGTTTCTCTTCCACCACAGATACACTTAAATTTTTGTGAGATAATCTTATAACTCTTTAAATCAATACTATTGAAAGGAGGAACAAAAACATTTATATTAAAATCTTTAAGATACTCTAAATTATTATTTATTTCTTTATGTATTTCTGATTCTTTCATTCCAATTATCTCACTTTTTATATTTTTATTTTTTATTTGATGAGTAAATCCATGCAATGCAAATTCAACTTTGTCTTTTGAAATATCTTTTAATATGTTTACTTCTGATAAAGTTAACTCTCTATTACCTGGTTTTGGAGTAACCGCAAGTAGATAAGGAATATTATTTCTTTTCAAAATATTGTGAAATTCATAAAACATTTCTGATTCAACTCCAAACCTTGGAAAATCATCTACTCTTAAAAGAAATCTTACTTGTCCATCATTATTTGTGCCAAATAAAGATTTTATTTTTTTTCTCAAATTTAAAATTTTTTCTAAGATTATTGAATAATAGTCAGTTTCTTTCTTTAATACAAGTTTATCTATTGCTCTTCTAAAAAAAGAAGGTGTATTTAAATTTAATATTTTGTTATCAATAATTTTCTCCCAATCAATTTCTTTAAATACCAAATCATTACAATGTAATTTCAATGTTTTAATTACATCTTTATCAAACATTTTGATATAACCCTCAGAGTTTCATCAATCATTTTTTCCTGACTTAAATTTTGAACAACATAATCTCTTGCATTTTTTGATAATTTTTTGCATATTTCATAATTTTCTAATAGTAAAAATATTTTTTCTTTTAGTTCATTTATATTTCCAGGTTCAAATAATAGTCCGTTTTCACTATCTTTTATTATCTGTGGGATACCACCAATTCTTGATGCAATAACAGGCCTGCCACAAGACATTGCTTCCAACACTACCCATGGAAGCCCTTCTTTAGCAAGTGTAGGAAAAACAAAAATGTCTCCAACAGCATAATATCCTGCTAAATTTTCATGAGAGATGCTTCCTATAAATTTTACTTTTTCTTCTATATTTAGTTCTTTTGAAATATCTTTTAGTTTTTCTTGATAGTTTCCTGAGCCAACAATCATAAGAAAGACATTTTGTCTTTGTTGAATTACTTCCTTAAATGCTTTTAATAATATATGAACTCCTTTTTCAAGTTTTAGCCTTGTAATACAAGTTATAACTTTGTATTCTTCTGAAATATTCAGTTGTTTTCTTAAAGTTAAAGTATCTATATAAGGAGAAAATTTTTCTGTATCAACACCATTTAGTATTGTATAAACTTTCTCTTTTGGCACTTTTAATTGTTCAATTAAAGATTTTGCTACTTCATCACTACATGCAATAACAGCATCAGAATATTTTATCCATCTTATATCTCTTAATGAAAAAATATAATTTTTAACTGCAGCTAAAGTACTTCTTATAGATAACTGTTTTAGTTGAGATATTGCATCTCTTATTGCTGTTCCATGCATTACTAAAATTATAGGAATATTAAGTTGATTTTTTACTTTATATTTTAAAACAGAAAGTGCCCCAGAACTTTCACTTAAGACAACATCAAACTTTTCAACCGAATTCAGTTCAAAAAATTTTTGTAAACTTCTTTCCCACCAAGTTTTTGAATACTTTCCTGGTTTTGTTCCTTTAAGATAAAATACTTCAAGATTTTTATCTATTTTTTTATACTCTATTCCTTTAGGATGTGAAGTTGTAATAAGTTTAACTTTATGTTCTCTTTTAGCAAAAACGCAAGCAACTATCCAACAATGAATTTCCATGCCACCTATTGAATGTTCAGGAATACTTCTTGAAAGAATACAGATTTTCATTTTTTACTTTCTAAGACTTCTTTATAAACATTAACAATTCTTTTAGCAACTTTATCCCAACAAAAATTTTCAGCAGTAATTCTTGCATTCTTCCCTATTTCTTCTCTCAATTTTTCGTTTTCAATTAAATATGACAATTTTTCTTCAATCTCATCTACATTTTTTGGATTTTCAATTAATATACCATCTCTGTTATCAGTAATAAGTTCAGCAGCACCTGCGAGTTTTGAAACAACAACGGCAACACCAGATGCCATCGCTTCAATTATTACAAGACCAAACGGTTCATAAACAGTTGGGAATACAAATATATCGCTTGCAGAATAAAATTTATTTATTTCTGTTTGAGGACCTACAAAAACTATTTTATCTTCAACATTTAGCTGTCTTGCTAAATTTAAATATGGAGAAATTCTATCCTTCCCTACAACCAACAATTTTATATTTTTATACTTTAGTTTATTTAACGCTCTTATTACAAACTCTAACCCTTTTCTTCTAAAATCATAACCTACAAAAAGTAGAACTATATCTTCATTAGAAATATTATATTTATTTCTTATATCATTCCGATATAATTTTTTATTTGTCGGATTAAACTCATTTAAATCAACTCCAAGATGAACAACAACTATATCTTTAGAAGGTATGTCATAATTTTCAACTATTTCTTGTTTAACTATTTCTGAAATAGCAATTATTTTCTTATAATTTCCTTTTTTGAAATTAAATTTTTCTGTTATCAAAATTCTCCAATGATGCGGATTTAAATTCTTTTTAATCCAGTCAATAGGTCCTTTTAAATCTTTGTTTGCCAACTTCAACCATGCTTTATGACAACTGTGTGCCATCCTTATATCAAATTTAGAAAGTGTATCACCGTTTACATGAACTATATCAAAAATGTCAGATTTTAAATAAAACTTGCTTATTATACAAAAACTTATACCTTCAAGAAATTTTGCTATTTTATACAACCCTAAATTGTTAAATAACGAACCTTTAATCATAGGAATTTTATGCAGAATTATTTTTGTATCATCCACATTTTCATAATTTCCACTAAAAACATGGACCTCGTGTCCCAAAATTGCTATTTTTTCTACAATCTCTGACACAACTCTGGATATCCCACCTCTACGATGACATTCTCTTACAACTATTGCTATTTTCATTGTAGTTTTTTTACAAGTTTAGAAAATAAAAGTTCTTTTATCCAAACATACTCTTCTATTTTAGTTATTTCTGAAAGTAAAGCAATTATAAAGAAGGAAATCAAAATTGAAATCACAAAGTTTATAATATAAGAATATTTTAGAAAGTTATAAATCGTCCAGCCAATAAAAAATGAGATAAATTCTATCAAGAATATCATAAAAAACTTTTTATATATTTTTTCAAATTTCCTTATTTCAATTTGTTTAGTTATAATATTTATTGCCATAAAAAAAAGAAATCCGGTTGTTATACTTGTAGCGAGTGTAATACCACCTATACCCATTAATCTTGAAAGTAAAACATTAAGTATAATATTTAATATAAGTGAAATAGAACTTATAATTACTGTAATTTTAATTTTTTCAAGTGCATAAAGTGTTCTAATTAAAACATAATTTGCTGACATAAAAAATGCTGCAAATGAATAATAAAATAATGCGTTATTCGTAACATTTGTAGATATTATATCAAAACTGCCTCTCTGAAAAAGAATCGTTATTATTGGTTTACCAAAAAAGATAAATCCAAAAGTTACCGGCAAAGTTGAAAAAAACAAAACACTTAAACCTTTTGATAGAATATTTTCAAAATGAGCCCAATCACCTTTATAACTTGTTGAAGTTAATCTTGGGAAAAGAACAGTTGCAAGAGATACACCAAAGATATTTTCTGATGCTTGCATAAGATGTGAAGAATAACTCAAAGCAGAAATGTTTCCTTCAGAAAGTGTTGAAGCAATCATCCTGTCTACAAGAATATTTAGTTCGTTTATTCCCATAACTATAGTTAAAGGTAAAAAAAGTTTTATAAAATTTTGAAAACTTTTATCTGAAAAATCTATTGAAAAAAAATAATTTTTTATTCTGGATAGAAGTGGTGGCAGTTGAACTATAAGTTGAAAAATAGAAGCCAGAAGAAATCCAACCGCAAGAGCATATATGCCAAAATTTTTATAACCTAAAATCATAACTAAAATCATAGTCAAATTCAGAATTGTTGATTTTAATCCTGGGGTAGTAAAATGTTCGTAACTATTGAGTATCCCCTGTGAAATAGTAGTTAGACTAAAAAACAACATAGAAGGCAACATTATCCTTGTTAAAGAAACAGAAATATTATATGTAGATTTAGAAAAACCAGGAGCGAATAATTTAACAAGAAAAGGAGCTTCTAATATAGAAAAAGGTATGATAAATATCCCAAAAACAACAACAGATAGGTTTATTATATTTGAAGCAAATCGCCATGCTTTTTGTTCATCATTATTTGCTATACATTTTGTGAAAACAGGTATAAAAGCAACTAAAAATGTACTACCAACGATAAGATGCATAATGAGATTTGGAATAGTTGTTCCTATCAAATAAGCGTCAAGATAAGAAGTCGTTCCAAACAAATATGCGGTCATTATCTCTCTAGCAGTTCCAAGAATTTTACTTAAGATTGAAAAAATTACAAGAAAGAAAGTTGCAGCTCTAAGAGAGCCCATTTCTATTCTCCAAAGCAATAATTAACCAATAAACTGCTGAAATTCTCAAATCCATTAAAACAAAATTTTCAACCATTCCTTGTATAAAAATCCATAAAGTTGCAGTAAAAACTGCTAGGGAATACTGGTTATGATAAATATAAAAATTCCTAAGAGAATTAAAAATTTTCAAAATAAAAAATATAAATAGAAGTCCTGCTGAAAATATTCCTGCTTTTCCCCATACATATAAAAACATATTATGAGGAGGCATATTCTCTGAAGCACCAATTTTTATTGCCTCAGGATTGTAATTTTTAGACCATTCATCTCCACTTAACCCTGTGCCAAATAGCCAGTTTTTCTTTATGACCTCTAACGATGCTTTCCAGATTAAACTTCTACCATGAAAATCTTTTAATTTTTGCAGATCACTTTTTCGTCCACTTAATTTTGACATAATATAATAAACTGAAGAAATGGTCAATAAAAAAATTATTAAAAAAATAATCTTATTTTTAACCCTCACAATTACTCTTTCTAAGATAAAAATTATTCCTGAAATGCCAAATGATAAAATAAATGCAACAGTTGCTCCCTTGGAACCAGTATAAATTATACTAATAAAAAAAATAACTCCAAAAATTATTAGAAAAATTTTTTTAACTAAATTTTTATAAAAGAAAAACAAACTAAACAATAAAATAAAATTTAACCCAACAAACATACTACAAATGTTAGCATTGATAAAAAATCCTCCAACTCTTTTTGCTTCATAAATATTTGGATAAAAATTACCTAAAAAAATATCTTCTAAAGTATTTGGTTCAATAAATAGTTTCATTAAAGGATGTTTTAATATTTCAAATTCTAAATTTTCGTTATGATAAGTATAAACCATAAAAATTACCATTGGCAAAACTGAAATGATTAAAGTTAAAACAATATTTTCTTTTTTTATTTGTGAATTTAAATATACAAAATAACACAATATCCCGCTTCCAAGAAATAAAACATATTTTATCACTTCAAGTTTATCATACGAAAAAAATCCTCTTAACGCCAAAGATATAATAAAAAAAATGTAAACGATCACTGTTTTATCTTTAAAAATTTTTTTTATATCTTTTAGATACAAAAAAGAAATAAAAAAACACAACAAAAAAGCAGCAGTAAGATGTTTCTTAAAATAAAAAGTAAAATATATTTGATAAGTTATAAGAAAAGTAAAAATGTAAATAAAAAAATTCTTTATTTTAACATTTTTTGTAAAATCAACCATAGAGTTATATCTCATTTTTTAAAAACAAATTGGTTATACATATAATATATCATTCATAGTTATTTTAAAAACAAAGCTAATTTTAAAAATTATCTTCGTAGACGACCATTAAAGGTTGGATACTACCTACAAATACAATTACAAATACTATACTTGAGTGATATTCTTATAAAATATTCCTACGGTATTTCAAAATCAAATTTTTTTATTCTTTTGTTGTCTTTCTATATTTGCTTTATAATTAAACGCAAAAAAATATTTGTACCACAAATCGTCTGAAGAACCGTAGATGTTGTCATAATAAAAATAATCAACTAAAACTTCGTAAACACGGGTAAGTTCTTTTAAACGCGGAAATTTTTTGTTCTTTGGGTCTTCAATAGTTAAATACAAAAGTTCTAACGCACGTTCAATTGCGTTCTTAGAATATTCAAGATTACCTTTTTTCTTCCATGAGATTGCTCTTATAACTTCAGAACCAACATTCGCCATCTGTTCAACAAAAGACAATTCAAACCATCTCCCTTTTGCTAACTCTTTATATTGCATATTTAACTTCTATACCAAACCACTCCCTTCTACCTGCTACCACCTACCACCTCTAATTTGATTTACTGACGATTTTTGGAGTAGAGCCTTCAGGCTCGTTATATTATAATTTTTTCTTCACGAGGCTAAAGCCTCTACTCCAAGAATTTCAGTGGATACTAATGCCTGCCAGCTTTTCTCAAAATATATCTTGTAGGAGGGCGCTTAAGCGCCGTCTACCATTCTTAAAAGGATAAAGGTTTATCCCCTAGAGATTGTTCTTACTACTACCTTGGTCTAACAAAAAACTTTCCTGATCAGAATGTAGTTCTCCTGCTATAACCACCAACTCTTTTTCAACATCAACAGTAGCCTTCACCAAATCACCAAAAGATTCTTCAGCAATTTGTTTTAACTCCTCAACAGAAATTTTAT
>CALFVX010000006.1 GCA_937928765.1 uncultured Endomicrobiia bacterium | reverse complement strand
ACATTTATCTTGTCCGATCCTAATTTAACTACTAATGAAAAAGTAAATCTTATTAAAGAATATAGAAAGTTAAAAAAAATACAGCAAGCAAGCATACTTACTGATATTCAAAAAACTTTTAAAGAAATTAACAAGAAAGCAAAAAATAAGACAGAAAAACGGGATTTTATGAATTGGTATAATGAATCTCTTCAGGTGTTTAATTTGTTAAATCAAACAATATATTTCAAAACCTTTCGAAAAACCATTTTGATGTTAAGTATTTCACAGGAAATTTTAGAGTTTGTAGCCACAAGGAGTCAGAGAGAAAGAGAATTATATTTTGACTATCATAACGTTTCTAAAAAAGATGGATATCAACTACACCATATTTATCCAATTTCTTATGCTACATCAAGAAAAGATTTAGAACTTATTGATAACCACAAAAATCTAATATATATTTCTAATAAAATCCATTCTAAAATACCTCGGAATAATACTTTTGTGAAAATAGTCTGGTCACAGAACAAGTTATTTTTAGTAGATCCTGTAAGTAAGGAAAGTATAAATATAACTAACTATTGTATATTAAACAAGAATAAAATTTCTGAACTGGTTAAATATAATAATGATTTGATTGAAAAAATTTAATAAAAAGCAATACATTTTTATTTAAGCAAAGTGTGAGATAATATATTCTTGTTTTCTCCTTCCTTAAAATATTATATTCAAGTTTCTAATCTTGATTTTACATCTTTAAGTTTGTATAATTTTTCATAGCAAAAGTTCTAATATAATTTGAAAGGCACCGCCAGCTGGTAAATATTGAGAACTCAATAAAGTGAAAATATGCAGAGTATAAAAACAATGTTCCTAAAAAACTAATTAACTGAAATTTGTAATGAATGTGTACGAGTGTAAGCAAAGGCAGTAATTTATTTGTAAATATAGTAATTGATTTTGACGATTATAAAACAATAAAAATAATGAATAAGCCATTTCCTCAAGGAAATTATATTTACATAGAGTGTGAAGAGAAATTAAGAAAGGTTAATATATGTCAAAAATAAACGATTTAAATCTAAATAATTGGAAAGAATATCAAGATATCATAACTGACAGTTTATGGATTATCGGTGAGCGTGATAAATCCGGTGCCCACAGAGGCGATTATCACGGAAACTTTGTCCCGCAAATACCAAATCAACTAATGAGGCGATTTACTAAAAAGGGTGATGTTGTTTTGGATACCTTTTTAGGAAGTGGGACAACATTGATTGAATGTAAAAGATTAGGAAGAAATGGAATCGGTATTGAATTATTGCCGGAAGTCGCAGAAATAGCAAAGCAAAGAGTTAATCAGGAATCATTATTTGATACGAAAGTTTTTACTGAAGTATTAGTTGCAGATAGTACCAAAAACGAAACTAGACAAAAAGTTGATGAAATTTTGAAATCTTATGGAAGACAGAGCGTTCAATTTATAATAATGCATCCACCCTACCACGATATTATCAAATTTAGCAACAGACCAGATGATTTAAGCAATGCCAAGTCGGTAAAGGATTTTTTAAAACTTTTTGGTGATGTTGTTTCTAACTTTTTAGATTTACTTGAAAGAAAGCATTATTTGGCTGTTGTGATTGGTGATAAATACACAAATTCCGAATGGGTTATGGCTGATATAACTACTAACTATCAATGGGTTATAGTGATAAATACACAAATTCCGAATGGGTTCCACTAGGATTTATGACAATGCAGGAAGTACTAAACAGAGACGGTTTAATACTAAAAAGTATTTTAGTTAAAAATATGGTTAATAATCGCGCTAAAAGAGTTAGCGAAAATTTTAGGCATTGACGCAAAAGGCACTGTCTCTAACCTTATCAAAAAAATTATTGATATTCCGCAAGAAAAAATATTTTATGACTCTTGAACAAAAAATAGCCAAGGTATTCAAAATGGATGAGAAAACACGCAGACGGCATTCCAATCCTTTGAGTGTTTACTCTCGTTTCTCAATGGTGCCGCTTTTAGGATTGGCTTTTTGGAGTAGAATTTGGCTAGGCTACTATTCGCTTATTCCGATAGTTATTGTGGTTTTATGGCTTTGGTTTAACCCCAGAATTTTCCCAGAACCAAAAAACACAAATAACTGGGCATCAAAAGTTGTTCTCGGTGAATGGGTCTGGATGAACCGCAAAATCGTACCGGTTCCAACTCATCATCGATATGTTCCTAATATTCTTTCCCTTGTGGCAGCAATTGGAGGAATTTTCTTTGTTCTGGGTGTAATAATTTTGGATTTATGTTTTACTATTTTTGGCGGTGTTGTTCTTGTTATAAGCAAACTTTGGTTTGCTGACCGTATGGTATGGCTTTATGAAGATATGAAAGATGCCACAGCAGAGTATAAAAGCTGGCTGTATTAAATTAGAAAAACTCAAAATCGTCCTTTTCACTTCCACTTTCGCGCAAAGCCTGCGAAAGAAATGTTATGTGGAAAGTCCAAACGCAAAATCCGTTAATAAAATCGGTTCGCCTCGAAAAAATTTGCTACGCAAATTTAACAGGGTAAAGATTTTTACAAATACACACAGCCGGATTAAATTTTCAATTTTCTAAACCAAAAATTTTAAAAATATCTAAAAAATAAAACTCTTCATTAGTCAAAAAAAGAAAAATTGTTGCTTTTATACTAAAACTAACTTATATTAAAACTTTATTCCAATCATCTATAAACTTTTGTATACCTTTTGTTGTAAGCTCATGTGATAACATCTCATATATAAGTTTATAAGGGACTGTTACAAAATCAGCGCCGTATTGTGCTGATTTTTTTATATGTTCAACATTTCTTACTGAAGCAACAATAACTTTTGTTTTTACATTATATAATTTATAAACCTGCATTATCTCTTTAATAAGATCTGTTCCTATTTGTCCAATATCGTCTAATCTTCCTACAAACGGGCATATATAGTCAACTTCAGCCATTGCTGCAATTAACGCTTGGTTTAAAGAAAATATTAAAGTAAATGCTGTTTTAAAATTTTTTTGTTTTAATTCTTTTACTGCTTTTAATCCTTCAGAAGTTAAAGGTATTTTAGCTACAATTTGTTTTGGCGAAATTTTTAGCAATTGTAAACTTTCTTCAACAATTTTTTTGTATTCTGTAGATACAGGTTCTGCTAAAATTTCTACATCTATGATTTTACAAATTTCTTCTAAAACTTTTTTTGATTCTTTAAACGGATCTGATGTAATATTTAAAAGCTGCTTAGCAAGCAAAGTTGGATTTGTAGTAATACCATTAAGAATACCTAACTCTTTTATATTTTTTATTTCTTCTATATTTGCTGAATCTAAAAATAACTTCATATTTTTAATTTCTCCTTTCTTTTTAAATTAAAATGTTTAATTTTACAACAAATCTATAAATATTTTCAACATTTTTAGAATCTTATTATAACCTCTGCTCCTAAAAAATAACTATAATTTGTCTCTGTTTTGACCACACGGTTGACATTTGCATCACCACCTAAGGATAAAGAAATATTTATATATCTTGATATATCATAATCTAGTTTTGATGAAATCGAAATTTTGTCTGTATTTGTTTTATTTATATCAATAGGACTTTCTTTTCTAACATATTGTAGAGTAGAATTTATCCTTAATCTATTTTTTAAAGGTAATAATTTACCAAAAAAATTTATTCCTTGTTGTGGAACAATATCTGCATAATATGAAACAGCAAAAGTATGTGTTGTAAGATCTTTTGTTGGCAATTTGCGAGAATCTTCAGCATAGTCTTTTCTATATTCATATCTTGGTGTTAACCTTTGACCAAAAAATGGCAATCCTACTTGCAAACCTATAATATCAGTATACGATTTAGAAGTAATAAGATCTAAAATGTGACTATATACATCAGAAAAAATATTTTCATAACTTGACAAAATCTGGTATTCTTTAAACAAACTAAAGCTTAACATCTCTTTATGTCTTATAGTTCTTTCAAAACTTATTTTTTTTACCTCGGTAGTTCTATAAGTATAATTTATATCAAGTTTTGTATCTTTTACAACACTTTGTTTTTTAACAATATATTCTGCAATATTTTCTATATCATAAAATGACAATGTAAAATCAGGCCATACTTTTGTGTAAGTATAAGTTTTTGTCTGTGTTTCTTCTTTTTCTTCTATAGCATCAGAGTAGGATAAATTCAAATCTGTTTTACTAAGGAAAAAAACCGGCCCTTTAAAAGGGATACCTTCAAAAAACTTCCAACCACTTTGCAATTTCTGTTCTTTTCGTTCAAAAAATTTTGTTCTAAAAACTGTAATTGTTGCTATATCTGTTTTATACCATAACAAATTTAAATTTCTCATATTATAAAAATCTATCATTGGAAAATCTTTTGGTAATTTTTCATATTTATCTGCAGCAGTAAGAGAAAAATTATAATACAATCTTAAACTTTGTATATGTTTTATATTTAGCACATCCTTAGGCATAAAACTTACTCCTAAAGAACCTGTTGCATTACGTAAAACATCTTTAGTTCGTGTAGACGCAGAATAATTATAATCTTCGACTACATTAATTTTATAACCTAAATTAGGTTTAAAAAATGTTAGTATGTTAATTGTAGAATTTAAATCTGTATTCCATTCTGTACGCTTCTCATAAGAACTTATCACTACAGAGTAGGAGGTATAATAAATTTCATATGTTTTTTGTAAATTATAAAAAGAAAAAAAAGTTAATTTATTATAATAATCCCAAAGATCGTTATTAGAAAGTTGTGGAACTATTAAATCTTCATCTATTTTCTTGTTAAAAATTCTTAATTCAGTAAAAGTATGTGCTGTCCCTAAAGAAAGATTTAAATTAAGCAAATTCCAAAAATTAAACGGAAAATTAACACTAATATTTCTTGTGTTATCTACATTAGAATTAATAGTATATGTAGAAAAATTAATCTTCCATGGATAAAGTAAAAATTTTTCTTCTCCATATTTAACAGAAATGCTTTCTAATGGTATGTACTTTGAAACAGGATTTGTATAACTTAAAGTTGTCCAATAACCATCCTTCATATCAGTCCTTGCTAATGCAGTAGTTGAACTTAAAGATTTTGTATAATTAAAACCTAACCTAGGTAATTTTGAAATATTAATAGTTGTATTAAAACTTCCTTCAGTATATATTTTCTTGCCTTCCTCAATAGTAGAAACTAAATCTCCGGATTCTATAGCAGAAGGAGTTATTGTCTGTTCTTGTTTTCCTTGAAAATTCATCGGAACAAATTTTAGTTTCACAAAATCTAAATATCCAGCGTTTGTAATGTTATCCTGATTTGTTATAGCAGAACTAAATGTTTCAAAATTTCTGTCTACGCTTCTTGTTTTACCACCAAAATTTATCCAGCCAGGAATTGACATATTTAGTTCTAACTTTCTTGCAATACCTTTTCGTTTCCAACTATCTGAAAGATAGATATCATTAACATAAATTATTCCTTTTTGTGGTAAAGAGGATGTATTTTCTATAATTATCTCAATCTTAGTTATTGCTTGCAAATTTGCATTTCCTATCCGTTTACATAAACCTGAGGAATTATTATCATCTTTAATATCCCATTCATCTGGAATATTATCATAATTTAAATCAACCTGATCAATAGTAAACTTAACCCATTTATTCAATGGCAGTTTTAAAGTAGTTGTAGAATATTCAAAATAGTTATTGTTATCAGTATAAGCACGAAATTTAAACACAACATCATTTGCTGTTTTGTTAAATAAAAAGAAATTAAGTTTGTGATGATATGTAAAATTTATTGCTCTGCTATACAACAAACTTACCACAGAAGAAGAGTTGGTTGCATTAAAATTATATTCTATCGCTAATGATTGTTCAAAATTTTTTTCTTCAAATTGTGTTCCATAAATAGAAGAATAATCTTTTAATTCTGAGAGTTTCTGATATTCTTTATCATTTTCATTATTAACAGCATAGATTTTCGTAGTAGTAGATGTTAATACTTCAAATTTATTGCCTACAACAGAGATTTTTGCAATCTTTATAACACCAGATTTTTTATGTCCTTTAATTCTTAACCTTAAATGTTTTACAGAACTCCATAGTATTTTATTTGAAACTTCCACAACAACACGAGTCGAAATCCAACCATTAAAATCTAAATCTGCTAGTTTATAACTTCCTGCTAACTTATCTACAGTGTTTAAAGCATTATCACCATCTAAATCTTCAGTATCTAACTTACCATTGCCGGTATTTATATAATATTTGCTATTTCCTAAATTATACTCAAAACCTGTATCTTCATCTAAATCTAATACACCATTTTTATTCTTATCTTCTGTATCTAATATACCATCTTGATCGATATCTTCACTTAATTGACCTAAATCTAAATATAACTGTCCACCTTTAGCATCGCTGTAAATCTCTGCTTCAATATAAAGTTTTTTTGTGAAATCTAAACCTATCTTTGAGAATTGATACACCATTGCAACTTCAGAAGAATGATATAAATTGTAATTAATCTTTAAAACCTGCTGTTTATCAACTGTTGTTGTTTTGTTAGGATTTATATCTGTAGATTTTAAATCTTCATTTTCCCAATTAAGTTCACCGCCTATAATTTTGTCAGAACCAACATCATATGTTCCAGGAATATAAATATCACTACATGAAGAGTAATACCACATGTGTTTGTAAGTTGAAATGTTATCTTCTAAAGTAATCCCTTCCATATTTTCAATAATTGCTTTATCCCAAATATTAGGATTTTTTTCACTTTCAGCATATTCTGCTGAGAAAGAATTTATCTTAAACGGTAAAAGTGGTATTTTGAAATCAACTAATCTAGTATCCGCCTCCCATACATTTAGAGAACTTGGAGTTGATCTTACATCAGGAACATTCCCTCCTTTTGAAGGTATGCTACCAATCCAACTGCTTCCAACAAACAACTTACTTGCTAAAGGAAGTTCTAACCTTGCTCCAGCTATCGTTTCGCCAGCTTGCAATCCTAACATACTATATTCATAACTTGCCTCAATTATAGAAGTTTCTGTAATTTCTTCTTCTTTTAAAAATGTAATAAAACCAGAATCATAATCAATCCAATAATCAACATTTCTCTGTTTTAGTTTTCCATTAATTGTAACCTGTTCTGAATATGGAACTATAAACGGTTTTAAGAAATATGTTTTAGACCTATATCTGTATTCAACAAGAATGTTGTATCTACTTATTGATGTTTTGTAATAACAATCTTCAGCAAAAGGTTTCAAAGAAAGAAAATAAAATTCGCCATTTTCAAAATCTACTATTATATCTGCTGCATTAACTGATTGATACACAGGAACTGGTTTATCTCCAGGTTGAATTTTATCAACTGCAGGATCTAATATACGATTACTTTTGTCTGTAATTTTTAATAAAAAATTTCCTGTAGAATCATCTCTTACTATATTTGTTCTACCAATTTCATATCTATTTTTTAATTCCCAGTTAATTGTTTCTGTTTCATCTTTATCTTTCAAAATAATATAATTTGTTGTTCCTAACAAACTACTCAAAGTTGAATCTGTCTGATAATCAACATAGTTTACAACAATTACCCAATTTGGTTGAATAATTTTATTAGGTATATTAAAAGTAATAATTCCTTTAGCATAATCTACTGTATAATCTCTACCTAATGCTAATTTTTCAAATTTCCCAGTATAAGTAAAAGTAGAAACATTAAAACCAACACCAGTAAGTGTTTTTAAAGTAAATGGGTCTCTAGATGGATCTAATGTATCTAAATAAACTTCAACAGTATCTCTTTTAGGTTTATATTTCCCATTAAATGAAAGATCATAGTACTTTCTTCTTTTATAAGAAGTATCAAATAAAATTTTTCGTTCAAACTCTGTTTTACCTGTGAACCTTTTTGTCTCAAAATTACCTTTTGACTGAGAAGCTATAAGATACAACCTTGCTTGGTTATACTGTGCTGTAACTTTTAGTCCAAAAACCTGTCTTGAATAACCTACAAATTCTGTATTGGGTAAACTTAGCTGTATATCACCAAAAGCTGCTTCTTGTATAAAAGCACCAGGTTTAGCTTTATATCCTACAGCACCGGGTTGCGCTTCTACTCCTTCTCCACGATATAAAATTAAAATATCTCTTTTATCAGGTTGGGTATCATCAATATCTATGTTAACATCAACATTGTTGCCAACTTTACCACGTATCGCTACTTGTAATTCCTGATTCATACTAATATCAGTTCTGTCATATTCTTTTTTCTCAGGATACTTTACAGATTTAACTTGTATTCCAATAAGCTTCCTACCACTGATTGTAAGTTGTGTTCCTTCAATAAATTCTATAGTTGTAGGAGTTAATACAGGTGGAATAGTAGTTGTAGAAACTTTTTCTTCATATAAAGGTAAGTTTTGTTCAATACGATTCCTTATTTTATTCCATTTTTTTTGATCAAACCTAAAAAATTTTTGTTTATCAAAAGTATCGCTACTTTTTGAAATTATATAATCATTTTCATCAAATTTTTCTTGCTGAGAATAAACAAAATTACCAAAGATATTTATATGAATAATAGTTAATAGAAAAATAAAAAATTTTTTCTTGTTCACATTATTTTTTCAAAAATTTATTGTTATTTTTTAAACTATTTAGTATAATTATATAAAATATAAAAAATTTTCTACATTTTATAAGAAATTTTATTTTGTGAAAACAATCAACAGATACATATTAAAAAATTTTTTATCAAATTTTTTTATTTATTTTTGTCTTGTGTCAACCTTGTTTTATTTAAATTATATATATCAGATTATTAATCCAATCCTCACACGCAAACCTAATATATTTGTAGTAATAAAATTATTTCTATTTTTATTTCCTAGTATTATTCCGCTTGCATTACCTACAACATTTCTTGTTTCTACTTTGTTGACATTTTCTACATTAAACGAATCAAAAGAACTTACAGTAATACAAACTATGGGATTAAAAAAATTTTTTTATACTAAAAATGTTATATTTTTATCACTTATGTTTTCTTTTCTTTTATTTTATTTTAATACTGACTTAATACCTAAAAGTTATAAAAGTTTTAAATCTTTGTATTTTAATTTTATTTTATCAAAACCGTATATGAAATTTTCAGACAATTCACTACTTAAATTAGACAACAAAAAAATTTTTATAAAATCAGCCAAAAACAATGAATTACAAAATGTTTTTATTGAAACTTTTTTAAAAGAAGAAAATTTAATACAGACAATTTTTGCAAAATCTGCAAAAGTTTCAAATGATATAAATGATAATATAATATTTGAACTATACAATGGTAAAATTACAACTATTAATACAAACAACTTTAAAGATTTGATCCATATAATATTTGAAAAATATATATTTATAATCCACAACTCAAAAATAACAAAATTTTTCAATGAAACAAAAACATTTCGTGAAATGACTAACAAAGAGTTAATAAATGAATACAACTATTCTAAAAATGACAGCTATAAAATAAGAATACTTTCTGAATATTTCCTAAGATATTCAATATCTATAAGTATAGTTGTTTTTACACTTTTAAGTATAGTTTTATCATTGAAAATCAAAAAAAGTGCAAAACCGTTAAGTTTTGTTTACTCTATCTTAATTATAATTATATATTATTTTTTGTTATCTACAAGTTTATCAGTAATAGAAAATATAAAAATTACTGTTTCTTTTATTTTAACATTTTTAATTTTACAAATACCTAATATCACACTATTTGCTGTTTATTTCATACTAAACATTTTTTCAAACAACTAATCGATTTTTTATGAAAACACTACAAAAATATTTATTAACTGAATTTTTAAAATTATTTTTTCCAATCTCGTTATTTTTAATTTTAATCTTTGCATCATCAGAATTTTTTTGGCGACTACCAGATTTTTTACATTTTAAACCTCACTTGAGAATTATATTATATTATTTATCAACACTTATACCATTATGGTTTGTGCAAACACTACCTATTACAGTAATGTTATCATCATTGATTACAATTAATAATTTTATGTACACTAAAGAACTTATATCTATCCAAACATTAGGTGTAAACTTAAAAAAATTTTTTATTTCATGGTTAATTGTTGGTCTTTTAATAAGTATTTCAGCATTTTTAATAAACGATAAATTAGCTACAAAAGGATTTTTAATTTCACAAAAAATTTTTAATGAAAAAATTAAAAACCAACCTTCACAAATAGAAGATTTAAAAGATCTATTTTACTATGACGACATAAACAGTTGTTTTGTTTTTATAAAAGAATATAACAACAAATCTTTTGAAGCAAAAAATATAATTATAGAAAAATATGACAACCAAAATAATTTAAACAAACAAATTATCTCACCATATGCTAAAAAATATGAAAAAATTTTAATTTTAGAAAACTGTATAATCCGAGAATTTAAAGATAACAAATTTTTAAAAGAAAAATCGGTTTTGAGATATGAATATCCTCTATTAATAGGTATTGAAGAATTTCAGTATGACTATTCTTCACTACAGCTAGATTTTTTAAACTTAAAAGAATTAAAAAATATTTTAAAAACTTTAAAACTAAGAGGACAAAATTCAGCAAGAATTTTATCTGAGATAAGTTTTAGATATTCTATTGCTTTTTTAAATTTTATCTTAATTTTATTATCTTTATCTTTAGGACAAAATATATATTCGCAATATGGAAAGTTTACAAGTTTTATATATACTATTTTAGCATTGATTATTTACTGGGTTTTATTATCTTTTTTAAGAACATTAGGAGAATTAAATATTATAAATCCGATAATTTCTGTTTGGATACCAAACATTTTATTTTTTATTATTGGAGTGTTTTTATATGTGAGATATGTTTAAGAAAAATTATAACTTAAAGCTTAAAAAAATATTATGTAAACTAGTAAGATAACTATGATTTACAAAAGAATAATTAATTAAAATATTCTTTATTCTTATTTCAAATCCACAACTAATACTTTCATTATAAACTCCAAAATTATAACCTAAATCTAATATTATATTATAGTTGTTATTTTTTGATTTATAAATCGTTGCAGATATACCCAACTTATAATTATCTTCAACTTTTTCAGGATAATAATTTTGATAACCAAATATAACTTTTATTCTTTTAATATCAAAATAAATTGCTTCGTTATGCATCAAATTATTATTCATACCTAAACCTTTTATCACACCACCAACACAAAAAGAATTAAAAATTTTACTATTAAATACTCTTTCATAAACCAAACCTATGTTAGAACCCCAATATTGTGATTCTATATTAATTTTTTCAAATATACCATAACCACTTAAACCTAAATATAAATTATAATTTTTAGATGAATTAATTTTAGAGGAAAATCCAACTGCCAGCAAAGAAACAGAATATTCTGCAACTTCTACTGTTTGATTACCTTCTATATCAAAAACTTTCAACTCTCCTGAAGAAAATCTGCCAAAAACAAAGCTTATATTACCCTCACCTTCTTTAACTGAAAATCCTAACAAATTATATCCTGAATCTGCATAGTAAAATAATTTATTAAACTCTAAGCTGTAACCAGAATCAATTCTGTATAACATTGAAGGATTTGTCAACACATTAAAAGATCTGTTGTCTACCAAAGATGTTTCTGATGCTAAAGATAAACTTTTTGCTAAAGGTAGGTTAATTATTTCAATCTGATTAGCTAAAAGTAAAATTTTGTTAAAAAATATAAAAGTTAAAAATATATACTTTTTCATTTTTTTATTATAAACTTTTCAACTTTGTGAATATTTTTCCCTTTAAATACTAAAAAATACAAACCAGAAGATAAATTTTTATTTTCATCATCAACTGCATACCACTGGATAGTATGTTTACCAGCTGTAAAATACATTTTACCAAAATTTTTCACCACTTTGCCTGATAAATTGTAAACTAAGATTTCAATTTCTGAAGGTTCTAATAGATTAAACCCTAAAGTCATCAATTTCCCTGCATATGTATAGTTATTGCCAATTTTAACCTCACCTTGGACAAGATTTTTTATTTCTAACTCACACAAAATATTAAAACTTGCAAATGTTGAATTATTACTAATCTCAGTTATATAGATAGGTATAATCTCACCATTAGAAACAACTAAATTATAATCTGAAGGCAAAAATTTTACAATATTCTTGCTACCAGGAAACGGATCGCCTGAATTGTCATAATTTAAACCAGCAGGAGTGCTATCTGCTTCAATTAAGTCAACACCATAATATGGTTTACCAGAGTTTATATTGTTCATCATTAACCTATAAGGATCTTTAGCAATATTATCATCAATTTTCCATATCAAAACTCCTTCACCTGGCAAAGAAGAATCAAAAAGTGTTTTTCTTCTATATTCTAACAAAAAATATTCTTTTTTTGGATTATCGGCAGTAAGAATTTCAACTTTTATTACAGAAGAAGATAATTCAACATAAGGAAGTTGAACATTTCTTTTTGTAGAAGACACAATTTCTAAATCAACCCAACTTAAAAAATCTTTACACCAAGCAGATAAATGTGCAGGTTGTGAACCATAAGGATTTCCTAACCAACATCCATAATCCATTAAACACCAAACACCCACTATACTATATTGACTGCCATCTTCTGCTGGATAGTACAAATCCGGCAATCCCAATTGATGTCCAAACTCATGAGCTATAACACCTAATGGCGAATAATTATTACTTTCCTTCTCAGGGACTATAGTTCCGTCAGTAAATCCATTAACAACAACATCATCCCAATTAACATAAACAGACCATATATGACCATCAGGTGGGTTCATAGATTCTGCACCATAGCCCGCATGTAAAACCATAACACAGTCATAGTTTGATTTAGAAACTCCAGATTTATAAACAGCATCTTTAACAAGTTGAGAAAGAGAATACTCTGTGTTTTTAGAATAATAAGAAATATCATTAGGCATTCTATATGGACTTTCTAAACCTGTTAATGTTTTTGTAGAACCGCCTTGATAAAAAAATGTTATATCAAGCTGAAGTTGGCCATAAGAAACTTCTTTATAGTATTCTTTTAATTTATTAAAAGTAGTATTTGCTTCTTTTAAATTTGTAAATTGAACAGATTGGAAATCCACTAAAATCACAGCAACTTTTTTTGTCCCAACAGAACCCAAAGCTTTAGCGATTTCTATTCTTGGAGCAGCTTTAAGTTTAAGATAAGAAACATCAACTAAAGATTTCGGTTTTATTTTTGGTCTGTTTTTATAATACTTTTCAGAAATATGTGGTGCCACTGAGTAAAGAAGTGAAGAAGATAAAAAAGTAAAAAATATAAAAAATAAAATAATTTTATTAATTTTCATTTATAAATTATATTTATATTATAGAACATACATTTGATAGTTAATAACTATAACTAAACTTTATACCAAAATAATGTGCTGAATAGTTATACGGATAATATTTTTCAAACTTCATGTTAGAACTTTGTTGTTGATAAGTATAAAATAAAGAAACTTTTCTGTGTTTGTCAAAACTTTGTGATGTATAAATCAAAGAATACAAAGCTAAGAAATTTTTTTGTTTTTCGTTTTCTATAAAGTTGTTATTTTCATCTCTCGGTTGGCGAAATAAATAAGATGTTATCTCAAATTCTGGAATAAAACTTAAAATTTTTGTTTCTGTAAGATAAAAATTAAATGGGAAAGAAAATATAATTTTTGTATAATCATAATAATCTTTTACAACCTGTGGTGTTGAAGTTGTGATATCATACGAAATTAAATACAAAAATGCTTGATTTGAATCTTTGTATTTAAAAGCTGTATATGGAGAAAAAGAAAGAAACTTTGTCAATTTTAGAGTTTCAATATAGTAATTTATTTCTAAAGAAAAATCTTTCTGTTTTTCGTTAGAATATGTAGCTGTTTCGTCTAAAACTTGTTGGTTTATATAGTTTTGAATTATAGACAAAATACCAAAATTATTAATTTTGTAATTTAATTTTAAGTTTGCTAAAAACATATGGTTGTCTTGTTTTCCAGCAGTTGTTTCTTCGGCACCTGAAATATATTCTTCAATTAAACTTGTATAATTAGGAAATTTTATAAAATTATATCCTATTTGTCCTTTTAATTTAAAATCTTCTAAAAATTTATACTCAACTTCTTCTAATAAACCAATTCTTTCATTATCATACAATCCTAATCCCCAAAGCTCGTTTGTTCCACTGCGTAAAAAATCATATCCATAATTAAATTTTGTTTTAAAAACAAAAAATTTGTATTTATAGCTATGTTGTAAGATTAAACTGTGGCCAATCATTCTTTGTTCAAATTTTTCTCCCTCCTGACGTTTAAGTCCAGGACCTTCGTATTTTAACTGATAATAAAAAATTCCAGTATGTTCATCAATAGGTTTTAAAATAAAACCTATATCGTTTAAAAGCACAGTAGCAAATCCCAATTTACCTTTAGATGGTAAATATATACCTTCTGAAAAATCAAACAAATAATAAGGCAACCATTTTTCTGCAAAGATCCTAGCTATAAATAAAAAATAAAGTAATAAAAAAAATAAAACCTTTACAATTCTCATATTTTACTCCTTTTTAAAAGCTTTATTAAATTTTTTATTTATATATAACTACCATCTACTTTTACTGACTACTACCTAATTTACTTTTTAAACCTCAATTCTATTAATTAAGGCTAGTGTAGATTTTTATATACAGAACCTTTAATAACATCTTGATAAAGTTAAGATAAAAATAATTTTCAGTTTTTCTTATTTCTTAAAGATTATTAAAAAGCTATAACTTTTAAAAAACTTATTTTAAAACTGCCATTTGTATGCTATATATGGATGTAAAACTAAAAGTCCCTCAGGAAATATGTCAACACCTATTTGCAAATGATTATATTCAGCACCTAACCGTCCTACAATTTTTTTATATTTTATTCCATAAGACATCTGTGCAACAATTGTTTTTTTGATATCAACTGGAAGCATTATACCCGTAAACAAAAAAGTATCATTCACAATAAAATTTATCTCATTTAATGTGCTGCCATAAAAATCTATTTCTTGTGGAAGTTTTACTTTTAGAAAAAATTCTGAATATTTTGTACCAAAATATAAAATTGTATTCTCAAATGTTTTAGAAAAAATCAAACCATAATAATAAACATTATTTTCAGGTTTAGGAATTTCTTCTCCATTTGAATTTGTTGACGGTATTAAACTTAAAGCGATAATTCTACCAACACCACCAATTAAACCTATCTGAGGAATATATTTTGTTTCAGTATTAAATCTTGTTTTAAAAGAAATATTTACTAAAGATGTAGGAAACAAAGTTGGAAATACATTAGTTCTTAAACCAAAATATTTCTTTTTTAACCCTTCAATTTGTCCTGCAGGAATTGGTGAGCAATCTTCTATATTCTGTTGTAGATTAAAAAACAAATCTGCAGGATTTTCTATAAAATTTAAACCTAAATCTATTATTTCTTGTGTTAAATCAATAGCGTAAGAGGAGATGCTATACAATGAAACTGCAAAAAATATAAAAAAAATATATAAGAAAAATTTTTTCATATTCTTCTCCTTATAAAAAATCTAAAATACATTTTTTGCAATTATTATATAAAATTATAATGAATAAATCAAATAAAAATAAGAAAAGATTTTTGTTTGAAGAAATACTCTTCTAGCAATACTCAAATTTAATCATTATTTTTTTCTATTTTTATATCACTCATAGAAGGTGCAATTTGTTTCACTAAAGCTATAACAATATCTGCTGTTAAAACAAGATCTATATTACGATTAAAAAAATTATCTGCTGGAGAATTATTATTATTTCTCCTTACAAATATTATACTTTCAACTGCAATTTCTTTAAGAATAGTAAATGGATCTTTAGAACCACCAGAAGTAAAATATGAAGTAGTTAAAATATTACCGTTGTTGTTTATTAGATATGCTTCATTTTTCATCCATAAAATATCTTTGTTATCAACTTTACCATCATTATTAATATCTTTTGTAACAGGCAAAGGACCATACGCCCAAGCCCATAATTTAGTATCATCTTCACTCTTATTTTTACTTTCAGGCAATTTACCTTTTATATCTTCATCATAGTCTATATCAACTTGATATTTTTCGTTACCATTTGAAATATATATATTAACTTTACCATCAAGTTTCTCTTTTGAATCTTTAAATGTTTTATTAAAATTTACTTCCTGAAGTAAACTATCTTTATAATTATTTGAAAGTTCGCAATACATTCTTGTAGGATAAAAATCTAATCTATCATTTTTATTTTTTTCAGTAATATATTTTGGCCATTCAGAAATTTTCTCTGGCAAAGGTTGGTTAAATTCTATTCCTACTTTAAGAATATCAACTCGTGGTTTTTCAGAATTCACTTCATCAGCATAATCTTTATAATATCCTCTATATTTGTACATATCTCTTTTTGTAATATTTATAAATTCAACTGTATTATCTTTATTTCTTGAAACAACCTGTTCTACACGGGTTAGGTTTCCGTGAACATCTCTTAATGTTCTTCCTGATTGAAAGTCTGCATCTTTGGTTTGTTGGACTATCTCATTAATATAATATTTTTCTAACCTTGTCTCATTTATAAAATTTCGTAATTCCTCTTTTAATCTTACAATATTTTCTTTTTCAATATCTTCTTTTTTTCTTTGTTGCAGTTGTTTTTCTTCCTTTTTTGCTTTTTCAGTTTCATCTTTCTGTTCAACTTCTACATCTTTAAATTCTTCCAATAAACTATTTATTTTATCTTCACCAGCAAAAGATTTTTCTTTTAAAGTTCCTTGTTGGGTTAAATTACAAAATTCGTTTTGTAAAACCTCTAAATAGGAACCAAAATTGTCGCTAAATAGAACTTTACCCTCTATAACTAAAAGTTCAGCTTGGTTATATATATAACTTAACACAAATTCTGTACCACGAACTGATGCAACACATACTGCTGTCTTTACCTCAAAAATTTGTGATGTTTGCAACTCTTTAACTTTACTTTTTATTTTCCCTTCTTCTAAGTAAACAGATATCTTGTTTAAAAGTTGTTCTATTGTAATCTGTGTGTTTTCTGCTAAAGTTATAGTACTTCCGTTAGGAAAAACAAGCACAACTTTACTTTTTTGTAATGTTTTTATCTTATCTTTTTCTTTTAATATCATACCTTTATCAATATTTACCCATTGATTTTTTTGCCAAAATAAAACATTTCCAGTATAGTTTGCTACTACAACTTCTTCTGCTTTTAAAACAAAACTTAAAGATAAAATACATATACTCAATGCGATGATTATCTTTTTCATTTTTTATTACCTCCTTTTGAAATAAGTTTTGTTAACTTTCTTTATGAAAATTTAAATTTTATATGCGATATAAAACATCACTTAATCTACTCTTAATGAAAAAAATAAAAATAAAACTAATAATTCAATTAATAACTACTTCATATCTTTCAAATATATTTTATCTTTCTTAATTTTTCACTTTCTAGAATAATTTTTAAAAAAAAATTTACATAACCTGAATTTAGTTCTACTGATTTGTTTATATATAAATAATTCATTATAATGTCAACATAAAGTGACAAAAATCACATTTGATTATTTTACAAAAAATATTGAGAAACAAAAAATTTAAAAAATACTTATTTGGTAAGGTATATTTTATAGAAAATACGACAGGATAAAAAGTAGAATATATTTTTATAAAGCTTACAAATTGCCCCCAAGGGGATTTGAACCCCTGCTGCGGGCTTGAAAGACCCGTGTCCTAGACCAGGCTAGACGATGGGGGCAAAAATATTATTATTTATTCTTTCGTTTCTTTAATTTTAAATTCTCTATATATTTCAAAGCTTCTTTTGCAGCATTTTGTTGTGCCTGTTTTTTTGTTTTTCCTTTACCATAACCTAACGATTCTTTGTCCAACTTAACTATACAATCAAATTCTTTGTTATGATCAGGTCCTGTTTCTTTTACTATTTCATATTGAGGTAAGGTTTTAAATTCTTTTTGTAATATTTCTTGAAGTATACTTTTATAATCTTTTAACTCTATCTCTATCCCTTTAGATAAAAATTTTTTTTTAACAAAATCACGACATTTATCAATTCCTTGATCTAAATAAATAGCACCAAGTATTGCCTCAAAACTTCCTGCTATAATAGTATCTTTTTTTCTGCCACCAGAAGTTTCTTCTGATGTACTTATTAATATATATTTATCTAGATGTATATCTTTAGCCCATTTTGACAATTGTTGCTTTGAAACTAAAACAGATTTTAATTTTGATAATTCACCTTCATCTTTTGTAGGATATGATTCATACAAAAACTCTGCAACAATCACTGCTAATACACTATCACCTAAAAATTCTAATCTTTCATTATTAATTTTATTTTTATTTTCTACTGACCAGGATTTATGTATAAGTGCTGCTTTTAAAAGTTCTCTGTTTTTAAATTTTATACCTAATATATTTTGTAGTTCGTCTATTTTTTCCATAAAAAATTATTTATATTTCTTTACAACAATCGCTGCATTATGTCCACCAAAACCAAACGAATTTGAAATTGCAACATTTATTTCTTTTTCAATTGGTTTATTTGGAACATAAAAAAGATCACATTCAGGATCTGGTGTTTCATAATTTATTGTCGGATGAATAAAATTGTTTTGCATACAAGTTAAAACAGCAGCAAGTTCTACTGCACCAGCAGCACCTAAAAGATGTCCTGTCATAGATTTTGTTGAAGATATTGGAATTTTGTAAGCATATTCACCAAAAACTTTTTTTATTGCCAATGTTTCATATTTATCGTTAAGTGGCGTAGATGTTCCGTGAGCATTTATATAGTCTACTTCTTGTATGTTAACCTCCCCATCTTCTAATGCTCGCTTCATACACAATGCTTGAGTTGTAGCATCTTCTCTTGGTGCAGTTATGTGGTATGCATCATCTGTTGCAGCATAACCAGCAAGTTCTGCATAAATTTTAGCTTCTCTTTTTAAAGCATGTTCGAGTGTTTCTAAAACAAAAAAAGCAGCACCTTCGCCCATAACAAAACCATCTCTATTTTTATCAAACGGTCTTGATGCTTTTTTAGGTTCATCATTTCTTTCTGACAAAGCTTTTGCAGCACAAAATCCTGCCAATCCTAAAGGAGTAATGGCTGCTTCAGAACCACCAACAATTATAACATCCGCATCTCCATATCTTAATATTCTTAATGCATCACCTAATGCATGATTTGATGATGCACAAGCAGAAGTAACACCATAATTAGGCCCAGTAAAACCATACTCTATAGCAATCTCTCCTGCAGCAATATTTATTATTTCCATAGGAATAAGAAACGGACTTATTCTTGAAGGTCCTTTCCCTACCAAAATACGCATCTCACGTTCTATTGTTGAAATACCACCTATGCCAGAACCCACTATTACACCAATTCGCGACAAATCTTCATTTTCTAATTTTAATTGTGAGTCTTCAATAGCCATCTTTGCAGCAGAAAATGCAAATTGGCAAAACCTATCCATTCGTCTTGCTTTTTTTCTCTCTATATAACTTTCAGGATCAAAATATTTCACTTCAGCAGCAATTTTTGTAGTATATCCAGAAGTGTCAAAAGAAGAAATTAAATCAACTCCACTAAATCCTTCTTTCAACAATTTTGTAAAATTTTCTTTACCAATTCCTATAGGAGAAATTATACCTAACCCTGTAATAACAACCCTTTTCTTCATAATAATATGCCTTTATATTTTTAAAATTTATTTGCTTATTTTTGTTTTAATATAATCAATTGCTTGTCCTACTGTTTGAATTTTTTCTGCATCTTCATCTGGTATTTCAATACCAAATTGTTCTTCTAAAGTCATTACTAATTCTACAGTATCAAGAGAATCTGCACCTAGATCATTTACAAAAGATGCATTTTCTGTAACTTCATTTATGTCAACTCCTAAAGATTCTGCTACTATAGATTTTACTTTTGCTGCAATATCTTCTGTCATATATTTTTATCCTCCTTTTTATTATAACCTTTTTAAAAGTTTATTTACATATACATACCACCATTTACAGAAATTACCTGTCCTGTGATATAACTTGATTCTTCTATTGATAAAAACCATACCGCATTTGCAACATCTTCTGGTTCACCTAACCTGTTTAAAGGAATATACTCTTGTAATCTCTTTTTTTGTTCTTCAGATAACGCATCTGTCATTCTAGTTTTTATATATCCTGGAGCGACTGCATTTACTAAGATATTTCTTGCTGCAAGCTCTTTTGCAACAGTTTTTGTTAAAGCAATGAGTCCTCCTTTAGAAGCAGAATAGTTTGCTTGTCCTGGATTGCCCATAAGTCCAACTACAGAAGCTATATTTATAATTCTTCCGCTTCTTTGTTTCATCATATATTTTGACACTGCTTTAATAAAATTAAAACATCCTTTAAGATTAATATCTAAAACTTTATCCCATTCTTCTTGTGTCATTTTAATTACTAGATTGTCTTTTGTAATTCCAGCATTGTTTACTAAAATATCAATTTTGTTAAATTTTTTTATTGTTTCATCAACACAACTTTGTACTTCTTGAAAATTTGTAACATCAACTTTAAACACTAAAGTTTCAACAGCGAATTCTGAAACAATTTCTTTTGTAGTATTTTCTGCATTTTGTAAATCCACATCTACAATTACACAGTTAGCACCTTCTGAAGCAAGTTTTTTAGCAATACTTTTGCCTATTCCTTGTGCTGCACCAGTTATTATTGCAACTTTATTTAATAATTTCTTTTCACTCATAATTTTGTCCTTTTAAAAAAATTATTTTAAATTGTCAAGAGTTGAATTTAAATTATCTATCTTTTCTATATTAAAAATTTTTATATCTTTATTGACTAAAATTTTTTTTATCATACTTGAAAGAACTTTTCCAGGACCAAATTCTATAAAAATTTCTCCACCGTTTTCTGAAATATATTTTATTGTATCCTCCCATAAAACTGGGTGGTTAATTTGCAATTTTAAATTTTCAACAATCTCCTTTTTTTCAATATGCGGTTTTGCATCATAATTCATAACGATTGGTATATTTGCATTATTTATATTTAAATTGTCAAGAGTCTTAGAAAAAATTTTTTGTGCATCATCCATCAATGAAGAATGAAATGCTCCCGAAACATTAAGTTTTATATTTTTAATTTTCTTTTCATTTAACAAACTTTGCAATTTATTTATTGCCTCTATATGGCCCGCTACAACAATTTGTTGTGGAGTGTTAAAATTTACAGGTTCGACTATAAATCCTAAATTTTTTATTTCGTTACAATAATTTTTCAACTCTTCTTTGTCTATATTCAAAACAGCGATCATCCCTCCTGGAATTTTTTGTCCAACTTCTTTCATAATTTTAGCTCTTAGGTTCACAACTTTCATTGTATCTTCAAAACTTAGAGCGCTTGAAACACACAAAGCAGTATATTCTCCCAAACTATGTCCAGCGACGAAAGATGTATCTTCTAATATTTTAGGATAATTATTTTTAAAAACTTCAAAAATTATATATGAAGTTAAAAAAATAGATGGTTGTGTATATTCTGTCTGAATAAGTTTTTCTTGCGGTCCTTCAAAAATAATTTTTGTTATATCATAACCTAAAATTTCGTTTGCTTTTTTGTAAAACTCTTTTACATAATCAAAACTATCATAAAAATCTTTTCCCATGCCAACAAATTGACTTCCTTGACCTGGAAATAAAAAAACTATTTTTTTCATTATACGATCTCTCCTATTAATAATAAACAATGAAATTTTAATTTAAAAATTCTATACCAAACTCTATTGTATTAAGATCTATAAATGATTTGTACCATCTAATAGTATACTTTTTATTTATATCATTTCCTTCAATGTTAGCAAAAACTTCACCATTAGAAAAAATCTCAGGTAAATTTTCAAAATTATAAATTTTACATTTTTGTTTTTCATCACATTTTAAATGTAAAATATCTTTTAATCTAGGACATTTGTTACAGTAAAACATTTTAAAAAATATTAACCTCATACCATCTTTAGAGATATCTTTAATCCATACAGGCAAATTTTTTTTAATATCTTTTAGTTTTATTTCACCTTGAAGAAAAACTTTTTTTCTTATACTTTTTCTTCTTTCTTCTACGAAATCTATCATATAAAAAATCCTCCATATCACAATTTAATTATTGCCGCACCCCAAGTAAAACCTCCACCAAAAGTAACTAATTCTAAAATAGAACCTTTTTTGACTTTGCCTTGAGAAATTGCTTCGTCTAAACCTACAATAACAGTTGCTGCTGACATATTACCATATTTGTGCACATTAATAAAAACTTTTGACAAATCCACACCTAATCTTTCTCCTACAGCATTAATAATACGTAAATTTGCCTGATGAGGAATTAAAAGATCAAGTTGTTGTGGAGAAATATTTGCTAATGAACACGCTTTTAATGCTGTCTCAACCATCTTAGTTACAGCAACTTTAAAAACTTCTTTACCACTCATAACTACAGTATGCAAATTTTTTTGTACAGTTTCTAAAGAAGCAGGCATTCTTGACCCACCAGCTGGAATATATAATAATTCGTCATAGTTACCGTTTGCTCCCAAACAGGTAGATAATATAGAATTTTCTTCATTTTCATCTTCAGTTGAGGTTAACAACATAGCACCTGCTCCATCACCAAACAATACACAAGTATTTCTGTCTTTCCAATTAGTAAATTTTGACATTGTATCTGCTGCTATCAATAACAAATTTTTACTTTTTCCTGATATCAACAAATCCTCTGCTAAAGTTAGTCCATATATAAATCCACTACATGCAGCAGAGATATCAAACGCTGCTGGCTCGTTTTTCCCACCTAATTTTTTGTGCACCATACATGCTGTAGAAGGGAAAAACATATCAGGTGTTATGGTAGCAACAATAATTGTATCAACATCGTCTGCAGTTAAATTTGCTTTTTTAAGACATACTCTAGCAGCTTCTGCAGCAATATCACTTGTTGCAACATTCTCTTCTACAATTCTTCTTTCTTTTATACCAGTTCTTGTACTAATCCACTCGTCAGAAGTATCTACCATTTTTTCTAAATCAAAATTTGTCAATATTTTAGCTGGAAGATACGACCCCGTAGATAAAATTTTAACTTTTTTCTTCATAAAAAATTCCTTCCATTGAATTAGAAATTATTGAGTTAACATTTTTTTCTACCATTTGTTTTGCTACTTTTATGGCATTTTTTATAGCTTTTGCATTAGACCTACCATGGGAAATAATACAAACTTTCTCTAATCCCAGCAATGGTGCTCCACCATATTCTGTAAAATCAACTTTTTTTCTCAAATCTCTTATAGCATTCCATACAAAAGGCAAAGAAAACCATGCAAAAGGATGTCTTTTCAAAGATTGTTTTATGAGCGACAACAACATTTCAGCAACTCCTTCACCAAATTTTAATATTATATTACCTACAAAACCGTCAGTAACCACAACATCTGCAACACCAAAAGGTATGTCTTTACCTTCAATATTACCTATAAAATTTAAACCTCTATATTGTTTTAAAATTTGATATGTTTCCAAAATTTGGTTGTTGCCTTTACTTTCTTCACTACCTATTGACAGTAAAGCTACTGTTGGATTTTTTTTATTTAAAACATATTCACTATAAATTTTACCCATATATGCAAAATCTATTAATTGCTTTGGCTTACAATCAACATTTGCGCCAACATCTAACAACAAACAAGGAGATTTAATAGTAGGCAAAACTGTTGCAATAGCTGGTCTATCAACATTCTTCACAGTACCAATATGTACTAAAGAAAATGCAACTACAGCACCAGAATTTCCTGCTGAAACAAACGCATCTGCTTTGTTTTCTTTTAAAATTTTTATTCCTATTGCAACAGAAGAATTTTTTTTAGTTTTTAAAACTTTTGATGGCTGTTCTTCCATTGTAATAAATTCTTCAGTATTTATTATTTCAATTTTTTCTACTTCTTTCAAAGAATAACGACGTTTTTTTTTATCTATATACTTTTTTATTTCTTTTTCAGGACCCACTAATATAATTTTTAAATCTTGATATTCTTTTATTGCTAACAATGAACCTTCTATGTTTATATCAGGAATATTTATGTCACCACCCATTGCATCAACTACTATTCTCATATTTATCATATATAAAAGAAAAAATTTATTTAGTTTTTGCTTCTTTTTTAACCTTTTCTTTTTTGGTTACCCAAAGTTCACCTTTATAATATCCACAATTAGGACAAATTTTATGTGGCAATTTATAACTTCCACATTGAGGACAACGAACCAAATTTGGTACTGAAATTATCCACTGACCTCTACGCATACGTGTTCTTGAATGAGTATGATGTTTTTTAGGATTAGGCATATGTTTTCCTCCTAGAAAATTTATTTATATTAATAACCACTGTTTATCTCTTTTGCCAAAATAAACTTTTTAACTTTCTTACTTTATGACTTTTTCACTTTTAATAATTTATCCTACTAAACAAAATTATATCTTTAATTATTAAAAATTTTTACATTTACATTCGCTTTTATTTAAATTTACTCCACAACCAATACATATACCTTTACAATCTTCTGCACATAACAACTTAATAGGAAACTGTGCCAAAACAACATCTCTTATTCTATTATCAAGATAAAACATTCTTTCAGAAATTTCTTTTTTTTCTAACTCAAAAACTTCATCTATTTCAACCTCTTTATTTTGAACAAATTTATCACAACATCTATCACATACCAAAATAAATTCACCTAAAATTCTGCCTTTTACTCTAACATCGTTGTTGTCTATCAATGACAAAACTACACTAACAAATAAAGGTTTTTTAGTTGACTCCCGAAGATTTTTATCTTTAAACTGTTCATCTTCGTACTCTAAAAAAACTTTTTTTTCTTTTTTTATCCTATCTATAGATATTTTCATTAAAAAAGACCTTTGTTTATTTTATAATTTCTTTAGCAATTTTTGCAATCATCATTTCTTCATCTGTTTTTAAAACTAAAACTTTTATTTTAGAATCTTCAGCAGAGATAAATCCATCTTTACCTATTGTAGAATAATTTTTTTCTTTATCTATCAAAATTCCTAAATTATCCATATCTTTTAAAACTTCTTCTCTTACAACAGGAGAATTTTCTCCTACACCAGCTGAAAAAACAATACAATCTAAACCGTTTAAAACACCTATATAAGAAGAGATATATCTTTTTACTCTATAACAATACATTCTAAAAGCTAAATTTGCTTTACGGTCCTTGTCTTTTAAAGATATTATTTCTCTCATATCCGAACTTAAATTAGAAATACCTAATAGTCCACTTCTTTTTGTTAATATATAATCAATATCTTTTGGTGTAAGATTCTCCATTTTTTGTAAATATATCAAAGCAGAAGGATCAACATCACCTGCTCTTGTTCCCATCATTAAACCTGCCTCAGGAGTAAATCCCATAGATGTATCTACACTCTCACCATATTTTATAGCAGTGATACTTGCTCCGTTTCCTAAATGACAGGTTATAAGTTTTAATTTTTGCAGTGGTTGATTTAAAACCTCTGCTGTTTTTAACATTAAATAAAAATGTGAAGTTCCATGAAATCCATATTTTCTTATTCTATATTTTTCATAATATTCGTAAGGTATAGGATAAATCGCTACCTCTTCAGGAATTGTTTTATGAAATGCAGTATCAAAAACAGCAACATTTTTTGCTTCAGAAAAAATTTGTTGTGAAATTTCTATACCTATTAGATGATATGGATTGTGTAAAGGAGCTAGAGGTATGCACTCTTTTATATCTTCTTTTACTTTTTCATCTATTATTACTGGTTCTACAAATTTTTCTCCTCCATGAACAACTCTATGTCCTATAACATCAATCCTAAAATCATATTTTTCAATTATATTAGACAAAATTCTTAATGCCTTTTGATGATCTAATATACTTTCTATATACTCTTCTTTATCATTGTTAGGTATAAAAATATAATAAACTTTTGCATCATGAAAACCTATCCGTTCTATTATTCCTTTTAAAATACGATTTTCTTCATCAAAAAATGCAAATTTTATACTTGAAGAACCACAATTTAAAACTAATATATTCATAATAAAATTTTCATTAAACCATTTTTTTAATTATTTCCTCAGCCATCTCAATATTTTTTGCACTACCACCAAGATCATATGTTACAACTTTAACTTCTTTAATCACTTCAGAAATCGCCTTTTCTAATTTTTCTGCTGCTTGTTTTTCAGCTAAATATTCTAACATCATTTTTGCTGAAAGTAGTAAAGCTGTTGGATTTACTTTGTGCAATCCTTTATACTTTGGTGCAGATCCATGTACAGCTTCAAATAATGCATATTCATCACCAAAATTCGCTCCTGGTGCAACACCTAATCCTCCAATTAATCCTGCACATAAATCAGAAATTATATCACCATATAAATTAGGCAACAACAAAACATCATAGGTCTCAGGTTTTTGCACAAGTTGCATCGCCATATTATCTACCAACTTTTCTTCGTATTCAACTTGTGGATAATTTTTTGCTACTTCACGACAAACTTCAAAAAATAATCCATCTGTATATTTCATTATATTTGCTTTAGTTACAGCAGTAATTTTTTTTCTATTATTATTTATTGCATACTTAAACGCAAATTCTGCAATACGTTTTGTTGCAGTGGTAGAAATTGGTTTTATAGATATTGCCGCATCTTTAGAAATCTTTCCTTGAGATTTTCCAATTATATATTTTGCTTCTTCACTAAAGGGTTTGAATTCAACTCCTGCATATAAATCTTCAGTATTTTCTCTTATAATAATTAAATCTACATTTTCATATTTTGTTTTCACTCCTTTATACAATTTGCACGGACGTACACAAGCATATAAATTTAACTCTTGCCTTAAAGCAACATTTACAGATCTAAATCCACTACCTATAGGTGTTGTAATAGGTCCTTTAAGTCCCACTTTGTTTCTTTTAATTGAGTTTAAAACTTCGTCTGGCAAAACATTACCATATTTTTCTAAAGCAACCTCTCCTGCTTCCACCTCTTCCCAATCAATTTCTACACCTGTATGTTTAACAACATTCTTTACAATTTCTACAAGTTCTGGACCTATACCATCTCCAGGTATTAAAGTAACTTTATATTTCTTCATTAAAATTAAACTCCTAACGATTTAAAATTTTAAAAAGATTTTTTAATTAATTATGGAAGTTAACTCAAAATAGAGATTTTCTTGTTGTAATACCATATAATCAATATCAAACGATTTGTCAATAGTTTGTGTAGTATTTTTTTTGATATTATTATAAATTTCATTATTTTTTAACAAAAAAATGACTTTTTCTGCTAAAGAAAAAACATCTTTGGGTTTTACTAAAAATCCGTTTACTCCTGATTTAATTATATCATTTAGTCCGTCAACAGAATAAGCAACAACAGGAATACCACATACCAACGCTTCAACTGCAGATCTTGGTAGTCCTTCCCATAAAGATGTCATCACAAAAATGTCTGTGATAACAAAAAATTCTTTAACATTTTTCTGCCATGAAAGAAATTTTATTTTTTCTTCTACATTTAATTTTTTAGACAAAGAAATTAAAAAATTTCTTTGTTCTCCATCACCTATAATTAAAAATCCTATTTTCATCTCTGACAATTTATCATTTATAATTTTTACCATTTTTATAAAATCAGACAAATTTTTTTGCGGTTTAAACGGACCTATTGTAGTTATAACTTTATCTTCTTCTAATATTCCAAATTCTTTCTTTTTTAAAAATCCTAAATTTTTGTCTTTATCTGAAACATAAAAATTGCTAATTTTTATCCCACTTCTTATAAGAATATATTTTTTAAGATTTCCTATTTTATACATTTTTGCTGTTTTTATATTGTCATTTGAAACAAAAATAAGTTTGTCTGAAATAATTGCAGTAAAAAATTCTAAAAAAGCATAAAACCACCTAACAAAAAATTTATGATAAGCACTAAATGCAAAACCATGAAATGTATGTATTATTTTTATAATTTTTTTGTTTATTATTTTACAAATTAAACCAACAAAAAAAGCAGACCATCGTCCTAAAATACCTGCTTTTGAAGAATGCGTGTGAACAACATCAGGTTTTATTTTGCTCAACAAAATAATTAATTCTACTAAAGCAATAAAATCTTTTATAGGATTAATTTCGCGAACCAAATTTTTTACAAAAAAAAGTTTTACATCTTTTTTTTTAGAAATAAATTTTGCTTTTTCATCTAATATTCCACCACAACCTGTAATTAAGTAAACATCAAATTTTTCTTTATTAATATTTTCTACAGTATAAAGTGTATTTTGTTGTGCACCACCTAACTCTAATTTTGTGATTATATGTAAAACCTTTATCTTTTTTTTATACATAAATTTTTTACTACAAAATATTAACAGTATTTATTGCATCTTGAATATTTTCTGTCATATAAGAGTACTTCCATTCACCGTATCTACCTATAGAATAAATATCATTTTTCTTTAAAAACTTCAAAATATAAGGAACGACTTTATCTTTATAAAAATCATAAATCACATATGCATAAGGAATTTTTAATATATCATAAAACACAATTTGTTTTTCAGAAAAAATTATCTTTGTTTTGATTAAATCTTTTACTACTTGATTAAAAATTTTATTTTCATCATATTTTTGATTTTTTTTAAAACCAACTTCAACATACAATGAACCATAATTGGGTAAAACTAAAAATTTAGATATATTATGATAACATCCTAAACGATAAAAGATTACATCTTTATCTGGGAAATAAATCCAATGAATTCCTTTTAAGACAGGTTTGTTTAATACAATATTAAAACACAAAACACTTGAATACTTTAAATTATATGAAACATTTTTAATTTGAGAAGAAAAATTTGTAATTTTTAACAACTCAGGTAATGGGATTGTAGAGATTAATTTATCATACTTTATAGTATGATAAGTATTTCCATGTTTAAAAAATATTTCTTTTTTTTTGTAATCAATTTTTATAACTTCGAGTGAAGTTAAAATCTTTTTATTGTTTAATCTTGATTTTATTTCATCTATGAGTTTTTGAATACCATAATTTTTTGGATAATAAAAATATGTATTATAACCATAATCTTTTAACCTTTTTTTTAAAAAACTATCCAATATTTCTTCTAAGTCAGGAATTGGGACAAATTTTTTTGCCCATGAAGTTGTTATATTATATATTTTTTCTTTCCAAAGTTTTTCATTATATGGTTTAAAAAAATACTTGGTAATCTTTGAACCAAAATTTTTTATAAGATAGTCTTCAAAATTAAAGATTTTTTTTGTTTTTAATAACAACTGCGAATTTAACAATTGTAGTAAACAATTCTTTCTTATTTCTTTAGACAAGAATTTAATATTTGCTTGATATGGATAAGGTAATAACTTATCTTTTGTTTCAGAATATTTTGTATATATTTTAGCATTTCTATGAATTTTTAATAAATCATTTTTTAGCAAATTAAAAACAAAATCTTTTACACTTCTCTGCTCTTCTGAAAAATGTAAAAAATGTCCGGTATAATCAAAAACAAAACCATTTTTTTCTACGGATCTACATAATCCTCCTAAAACATTTTCTTTTTCAAACAACAAATAATTTTTCCTATTTTTTTCTAATTGATAAGCAGAAGTTAATCCTGTTAATCCACCACCTAAAATTATTATCATACACTTATTCTTACAAGATGCTTTGTGATTTCAACAACAAATAAAAAAATCAAAAATAAAATAATTAATGGCAAAAAGATGTTATTAGATATAACAATTAATACAGAAAAAACAGAAAGGGCTAAACCTACCAAATATGTTAGAATTAAAATTTTATTTCTTTTTAATCCAGCAGATTCTAACCTTAATGAAAAATGATCTTTAGAACCTAAAAATGGAGAATCACCACGAAGTAGCCTTATAGTACTAACAAAAAATGTTTCATAGATAGGTATTAACAAAACCACTAAGGGAGAAACAACACCAAGATGATTATTAACAGAATATTTCCCACCCAAAGCGATATTAGAAATCACAAATCCTATAAACAAAGCACCAGTATCACCCATAAAAATTTTATATCTTTTAGATAAATTAAAAGGTAAAAATCCTAATATTGCAGCAGCTAAAGATACCACAGCATAGCTTATATAAATCTCTTCTTCAATAAAATTTGTTATTATAAAAAAACTAACACAACAAATAAAACTTACCCCAGCAGATAAACCATCCATCACATCAATCAAATTTATAGCATTTGTAATACCAACTATCCAAATTATTGTCAATAAAACAGAAAACCATTCAGGCGATATAAACTCAACTTTTATTCCGTAAAATACTGCTACTAAAGCTGCAATTATTTCTCCTAAAAATTTTGTAGTAAAATGCATTCCTTTATATTTAAAATCATCAATTAATCCTATTATTAAAATTATAAAACTTCCTAGAATTACTCCTCTTAAAGATCTCAAAGTTCCTGTAGGAAAGTTTGTGTTAATCCTTACTAAAAATAATGCAATATAAAAACTTACTGCTATTGCTAAACCACCTAAATATGGAACTGGCGTTTTATGAGTTTTTATGTCTGACACAGGATGATCTAAAATTGAAAATTTAACAGCTAAAAATCTAAAAAATGGTGTTAATAAAAAAGATAATAAAAAAGTTAATAGAAAAGTTAACGGATATCTCATGAAAAATAAATAATTTACTAAAAATTATTTTGATTTTTTACTAAATATAAAATTAAAAAACAAGATAAAAATATAATTTTAAAAATGGCAAAAATAAACAAAAAATAGAATAAATTAAAAACAAAAAAGCGGGGTTATTTTTAAAAATAACCCCGCTTTATGTTATAATATGTCTTACAAATATTAATTTTTATTGTATATCTTAATATTCTGGTGGCATCGGAGGCATAGACTTTTCTTTCTTTTCAGGAATTTCAGTCACTATAACTTCAGAAGTTAACAAATATCCAGCAATACTTGCAGCATTCTCTAGCGCAGAACGTACTACTTTTGCAGGATCAACAATTCCTTCCTTAAGCATATCTACAAATTCACCTTTTTCCGCATCAAAACCATAATTTATATTTTTTTCAGAAAGAACTTTTTCTACAATAATAGAACCTTCAAATCCAGCATTTGTAGCAATCGTTCTTATTGGTTCTTCTACTGCTCTCCAAACAATATTCATACCTGTTTGTTCATCTGGATCCTCAGCTTTAACTTTTGTTCTAGCAAATTCTCTTGCTCTTAATAAAGCAACTCCTCCGCCTGGAACTATGCCCTCTTCAACACCAGCACGTGTTGCATGCATCGCATCTTCTACTTTAAACTTCTTTGCTTTCATTGCAGATTCAGTTGGAGCACCAACATTTATTACAGCAACACCACCTGCAAGCTTTGCAAGACGCTCTTGTAATTTTTCTTTGTCATAATCTGACTTGGTTTCTTCAATTTGTTTTTTAATCTGAGCAATTCTTTTCTTAATTTCATTCTTATCGCCACCACCATTAACTATAGTAGTATTTTCCTTATCAATAACAACTCTTTTTGCAGTACCTAATCTGTCAATTGTAGCTTTATCAAGTTTATCACCTTTTTCTTCAGAGATAACTTCGCCGCCAGTTAAAATTGCAATATCCTGTAGCATCTCTTTTCTTCTATCACCAAAACCCGGTGCTTTTACTGCACAACATCTTAATGTTCCTCTTATCTTGTTAACAACTAAAGTTGCAAGTGCTTCTCCTTCAACATCTTCAGCAATTAATAAAAATGATCTACCAGATTGTGCAATTTGTTCAAGCAAAGGCAAAAGATCATTCATTGCAGAAACCTTTTTATCTGTAATTATGATATATGGATCTTCTAAAACAGCTTCCATTCTCTCTGCGTCAGTAACAAAATATGGAGATATATAACCTCTGTCAAACTGCATACCTTCTACTACTTCAAGAGTCGTCTCTGCAGACTTTCCTTCTTCTACAGTAATCACTCCGTCTTTACCAACCTTATCCATTGCCTCTGCTATAAGTTTACCAATTTCTTTATCATTTGCAGAAATTGTAGCAATTTGTTCAATTTCTTCCTTAGTTTTTACCTGTTTTGCCATTGCTTTTATTTCGTTTACTATCGCTGATACTGATTTATCTATTCCTCTTTTAATATGCATAGGATTTGCACCAGCAGCAATATTTCTTAACCCCTCATTAATAATTGATTGTGCTAAAACACAAGCAGTTGTTGTTCCATCTCCTGCAACATCGTTTGTCTTTGATGATACTTCGCGAACAAGCTGTGCACCTATGTTTTCGTTAGGATCTTCTAATTCAATTTCTTTTGCAATAGTAACACCATCATTTGTTATAGTTGGTGAACCAAACTTTTTTTCTAAAAGAACATATCTTCCTCTTGGTCCTAATGTTGCTTTCACTGCATTTGCAAGTTTATCAACACCAGATTTTACTGCTTTTCTAACATCGTCTGAATATATAATCTGTTTTGCCATAGTTTATTACCTCCTTTTTTAAAATAAATTTTTAATTTTATTCTTCAATTATCCCTAAAACATCGTCCTGATGCAAAATTAAATATTCCTGACCATCAATTTTAATCTCTGTACCAGAATATTTACCATATAAAATTTTATCCCCAACTTTTACCTCCATAGGAATTAATTTACCATCATCAGTCATTTTACCTTTACCAACAGCAACGACTTCTCCTTGTTGAGGTTTTTCTTTTGCTGTATCTGGTATTATTATGTTACCTTTTTTAACTTCTTTTTCTTCTAATGGTTTTATTATGATTCTATCACCTAATGGTTTTACCTTCATAAAATCACCCCCTCCTTATATTATGATAAAATTAAAATTTTTAAAATTGTTTCAAACCCTATGAAGAATTAATAAAGATAAGAATTCCTTTTTTAATTATAGATGCAAAAATTTAAATCAGGTTTCAAAAATATAAAAAATTTTTTATCAAGTCAATATTATACAAAAAATAAAATTTTACAAAATTATATCAACACTATTATAAAATTCTTCTTGTGACAAAATTTTTTCATAATAACACCATAAAATAACACCTAAAATTACAAGATTTTCTATAAATATAACATTTATTGTATTATCAAATTTCAAAATATTAAAAAACATTTTTCCATCACCACCACTTATAATTAAATTTTTTGGTTTTAAAACCTTAACAAAATTTTTTATACCAGAAAAACAAAAATTTATTATACCTTTTTTTATACAATCTTTAGTATTTTTTCCAACTAAATTTAATAAATTATTAGGTATTTTTATATCTAAATTATTAATATTTATAAGTGGAAGTTTTGAAGTATTTTCATACAATCCTTTAGTTAGAATTTTTATACCTGGAAAAATTTCACCTCCAATATATTTATATTTTTCATCAATATAATCTATAACAATTGCTGTGCCTAAAGAAATAATGCAACTTTTATCTCCAAAAATTTCTTTTACAAAAAAAGAGTTTAACAATCTATCTGAGCCAATATTTTTTAGATTGTATTCTACTTGAATGTATTTTAACAAATCTCTGTTATTTATAAACTTTATATTTTTAAAATTCTTATAAATCTTTTCTTCAACTTCGTTAACAACACAGGAGAAATAAAATTCTTCATTTTTGTATTTTATTATATATTCTATAAATTTTTTTGTATAAACTTTTTTTAACTTTGTGCTTCTTTTAGAGATAAACAATATCGTAGTAAAAGTATTCCCTATATCACACAAAATTTTCATAATATATCATCCTACTTTGCTTAAATCATAACTTTTATTATAAATATTATTATAAAATTTTTCAGATAAGATTTTTATTTCTTTTGTCTCTTTATATTCGTTTAAAAACACAATTTTTTTTGCATATTCTTTAGCTTTATTTAGCAGTTCAGGATATTTTAACACCTCACTAAAATCAATCTCTGTCCTACCATGCTGTAATGTCCCAAAAATTTGTCCTGGACCTCTTATTAACAAATCCTGATTCGCGATTTTAAATCCATCGTTAGTTTCAAGAAAAGATTCTATTCTTAATTTAGCTTCTTCTGTTTTAATCTCACCTAAAAGAATACAATATGATTGTTTATCGGTTCTTCCTACACGACCTCTTAACTGATGCAGTTGTGCTAACCCAAATCTTTCTGCGTGGTTAATAACTATGACTGTAACATCAGATATATCTATACCAACTTCTATAACTGTAGTACAAAATAGAATCTTATAGAAACCTTCTCTAAATTTTTTCATTGTTTCTTCTTTTTGCTTATAACTCATCTTTCCATGCAACAATCCGCAAGGATAATTTTTAAATATTGTAGAAGACAACTTGTTGTATTCATCAAGTAATGTTTTTAATTCAAGTTTCGTCTCTTCTATTATAGGATACACTATATAAATTTTTTCATTATTTTCTAATCTTTCTAAAACTAATCTGTAATCGTAAGAGTAAATATCATAAAAAAAAGTTTTTATGGGTTTTCTTCCATAAGGCAGCTCATCTATAATTGAAATATCAAGTTCGCCATAAAGTGTCATTGCTAAACTTCTTGGTATAGGTGTTGCTGTCATTATTAAAATATCAGCTAAAACAGATTTTTCATACAACTTTTTTCTTTGTATTACACCAAAACGATGTTGTTCATCTATTACAACTAAAGATAAATTTTTAAATTTTACTTTTTCTTCTATCAATGAGTGGGTACCGATTAGGATATCTATATTTCCTGAGTTTAATTCAGCTAAAATTTTTACTTTTTGTTTTTTTGGTGTCTTACCAAGATATAGTTCCACTTTAACATTTTTATTTGTTTGATAATTAAGCAATCCATGTGTATAGTTTAGCAAATTATAATAATGTTGTTCTGCTAAGATCTCTGTTGGAACCATAAAAGCTACTTGATAGCCATTTTCTACAGCTAACAAAGCACAACTTATTGCAACAATTGTTTTACCACTGCCTACATCGCCTATCAACAACCTGTTCATTGCTTTATTTGACAACATATCTTTGAACAGTTCATTGATAACTCTTTTTTGTGCTTTTGTGAAATTAAAATTTGGTATTAAACTTTTAAGTTTTTCTTTGAACGGAGTAAGCAGAAATTTTTTTATTTTATACTTTCCAACTTTTGGTTTAGATAAAATATCTTTTTTAACTTTTAAAACACCAATTTGTAAAAACAAAAATTTGTCAAAAACTAACCTTTTTTTAGCTTCATAGTATAACTGCCATGTATCTGGAAAATGAATGTTTTTTATTGCTGTATTTATATCCAAAAATTTCTCTATATACAAAATTTTTTGTGGTAAATATTCTTCTAACCTGTAACTATTAATTGTATTATAAATTAATTGACGAAACCATTGTTGAGACAACGATTCCTTCAACCTATATACAGGTACCAACCTATTTGTATGGATAGAGTCTTGGTTAAGACTATCTACAACTTCATATTCTTCAACATTTATTTCCAAAAAATGTGTTTTAACATCTGACACTCTTCCATAGGCTATTATATACTTATCTTTTAATATATTCTTTTTTAAAGCAGAAAAAACATCATATCTGTGTGTTATTTTTTTAAACCAAACTAAAGTCAATAAAGGATATTTATTTAAACCTGTTTCTATAACAGCTTTGAAAATACCCAAATTTTTTCTAACTTGCAAAATATCAAAAGCAACAATCTTTCCTATTACACAAACTTTTTCTTTAACATACAAGTATTTTTCTGATGACAAAAAGGATAGATTTCTTCTATCTTGTATCTCTACAGGAAAGTAATATAATAAATCTTCTGTTGTATATATCCCTAGTTGTGATAGATAATAACTCCTTTTTTTACCAACTGTTTTTAAGAACTTAACTTGTATGTTTAAATGTCTCATAATATTTAAATTTATACAAATTTTAAATTTTACTTTGTATATTAAAATTATAAAAAATTTAAAAAAACATTGATTTTTTTCCTAAAAAAATATAGTATATAAAAAATTTTCATATAAAGAGGAAATTTATGATAAAAAAATTGACAAAAAAATTTAAAAAAATTTTTCCCTGTATTGCAAAAAATAAAAAAGAAAATAACAAACAATTTACAACTGACCAAAGAAAAACTGAAAGAAGAAGTGGAACAGACCGCCGATGGATGAGCAAATTATTTAATGAAGAAAATATCATTATTGACAGAAGAAAAGCTGAAAGAAGAATGGGTGAAAGAAGAAAAAATAAATAACCAATTTAATAATGAAAAAAACAATAGTAAAATCTAAAGAACTAACTATAGAAAATCGTATAAAATCTTTTGATGAAGTTGTATTTGGTTATACTGAAGAAGAAATGTTAGAAGAAGCATCTCGTTGTATTCAATGTAAAAATCCTACTTGTATTTGCGGCTGTCCGGTTGGAATTGATATTAAAAAATTTATTTATCAGTTGACACAAAAAGATTATAAATCAGCTTATGAAACTATTTTTCAAAAAAATAGATTTCCATCAATTTGTGGTAGAGTTTGCCCTGCTGAATATCAATGTAGGAAATCATGTGTTTTTACACCAAAAAAATCTTTATATGCTTCTGAAAACGCTATAAATATTCCGTTGTTAGAACGCTTTGCAGGTGATTACGCTAAAGATAATTTAACTTTTGAACATAACAAAAAAAAAACTACAGATTTTAACAAATACAGGGTTGCATGTATAGGTTCTGGTCCTGCAAGTTTAACTGTTGCAGGCGAGTTAAGCAGGTATGGTATAAAAGTAGATGTTTTTGAAGCATTACATTCTTTAGGTGGAGTTTTATGCTATGGTATTCCAACATTTAGGTTGCCAAGAGAAATTTTGTATTATGAAATAAATTTGTTAAAAAAATATTCAGTAGAATTTTATACAGGAGTAATTGTTGGAAAAAGTATATTCTTTAAAGAGTTGCAACAAAATTATGACGCAATTTTTATAGGAACAGGTGCAGGTGCTCCAGTATGGTTAAACATTGAAGCCGAAAGTTGTGTAAACATCTATTCTGCAAACGAATATTTAACAAGAGTAAATTTAATGCATTCTTATAGATTTCCTCAATATCACACCCCAATAAATGTAGGAAATCATATAGTAGTCATAGGTGGTGGTAATACTGCAATGGATGCTGCTCGTGTAGCATTAAGAATGCAAAAAATTAATAATATAGATGGAAAAGTTACTGTATTGTATAGAAGGACAGAAGATGAGATGCCTGCAAGAAAAATTGAAATAGAACATGCAAAAGAAGAAGGAATAGAATTTAAATTTTTAGTTCAACCGGTAAAATTTGTTGGTGACGAAAACAAAAAAGTAAAAGGTATTGTTTGTCTAAAATGCGAGCTTGGCGAACCTGACGAATCTGCTAGAAGGCGTTCGATACCTATCAAAGGCTCGGAATTTTTAATAGAAACAGATTTAGTAATAGTAGCTATTGGGTTAAAAGCAAATAAAACATTGCAAGATACAGTAAAAGAATTAAAAATAAACAAATGGGGTGATATAGAAGTAAATTCCGAAACTATGGAAACATCTATTCCAAAAGTTTACGCAGGCGGAGATATTGTTGGTGGTGAAGGAACAATAATAGAAGCTATGGGTATGGGTAAAAAAGCTGCAAAAAGTATTTTACATAAATTAAATATAAAATTTTAAAATATCAATTTTTTTTCTTAACTACCAAATGCACTCCTTCTACTTTTAAAACAATTATTTCTTCATCTTTTTCTATAATATCATCATTTTCAGAAACCGCACGCCATAATTCGTTGTTAACTTTTACTGTACCCATAGATTTTCTTCCATGTATTTTTTCAACAACAACACCTTCTTTATCAATCAAACTTTCAACATTAGATTTTACTGTAAAAGGTACAAGAATTTTCATAAGTATTGGTTTTAAAAAATATATAGATAAAACTGAACTTAAAGCAAAAATTATGCATTGTAAAAATAATGAATTGCTAAAAATATTTATTATAAATGCGAAAATTGCACCAATACTAAAACAACTAAAAAGAAAAATTCCAGGAGTTAAAATTTCTATAATAAAAAATAACAAAGCAACTACTATCCATTTTATATCCATAAAATTTGTTAATTTAACATTCGCTATAAAAATTTTTTACTTGGGAATTCTTATTCTTTTTGGAGGCCAATAAACTATAAGTGGTGCACCTTTTATATATTCTTTTTTTAAAGGACCCCAAAAACGTGAATCAAAAGATCTATCTCTGTTGTCTCCTAAAACAAAATAATGTCCTTGAGGAACTATTACAGGACCAAAATTGTCTCTTATAAAAATAGCTGGAGCTTCGGTAAACCTTCCTTCTTGCCAAGCTGTTTGATATTCTTGTTGTGAATTAAAAATTTTCTGTGTTTGATATATATTTTCATCTTCAAAGTTTACATAAGGTTCTTGTTGAGGAACATCGTTTATATAAAGAACTTTATTTTTTATTTCTATTTTATCTCCTGGCAAACCCACACATCTTTTAATAAAATCTTTTTGTATTCTTTTTTTTCTTTCTTCATAAGATAAAGCAACATCAGGACAATCAAATATAACAATATCTCTGTGTTTAACTTCTTTTATTTGTAAAATTCTTTTATCAGTAAAAGGTATCTTTATACCATAGATTAATTTATTAACAAATAGATGATCCCCTTCTACTAAAGTCATTCTCATACTACCAGAAGGGATCTTAAATGCTTGTATAAAACAATACATAACAGCTGCAGCAATAATTAAAGAAACCCATCCTGTTTCTGCCCAGTCAAAATCTGAAATTAAAACTTTTTTAATATTTTCGTTTTTAATAAAAAAAGAGTAAACTAAAAATATTGAAGCTAAGATTATTCCTCCTTTTAAAGAATAATTTGTCTGAACATCGATTTGTCCACTAAAAGTACTTAAAACTAAACCTAAAATTAATCCTGCAACAAAACCAAAAAGTGTATGTAAAATGATAAATTTTATTTTATAATTTCTATCTTCTTTTTGAGGTTTTAAAATTTTGTATAAAATTACCCACAACAAACTTACTATACCTAAAACTATAAGTTTTGCTTCCATTGGCATTGTTTCAAAAAATATCATAAATTTTTAATCCTTTCTATTTTTTTATATCAAATTTATAAATTATCAATTGCTAACTATAATCATATGATTTTATTATCGAATGCCGATTATATATCAAAAATGTTTGGTTAAATCTTGACATCTTGAAAAAATTTAAAAATTTTTAAACAATTTTTTTACTATATAACTTTCTCACTATTTAACTCTTTCATTGCATACTGACACTACAAACTATAACCTGATAAACTTTTTCATTCTTTCACTCTTTTACCTTCTTACTATCACCTATCTTGTAAGACCTATTAATCCTAAAAGATAAGCAATATCTTCATCTTCAAATTTCACATTTAAAAACGCATTGAAAATTTCTGACAAAGCAACATCTTCATACCTCGCACCCAAAAACAACCATTTTGTTAACCTCATACTTAGAGCTATATCAATCTGTGTAGAAGAACGTAATTTTGAAAAATTATATGCTTCAACATTAAATTCTAAAAGTTTTGTTTTGTATCCTAAAGGAAACAACTTTAACCCAACACCACCATACGATTTAATCAATCCGGCATACAATGTTATTTTATCATAAAAATTACCACCAATACCTAAAGATATTGTGTTGCTTTTTTCTTTAATATTTTCTTCTTCAGAAGATATATTATTAACATTAAGATAATAAAACTTTGTAGGCTTAGGATATACTTCAATACCTATGTCGTTTTTATAAAAATTATTTTTTGTATCATATCTAAAGTTATAGTTCCAATATGTAGTAAACATATTGATTCTGTTTAATGTTTTATCTGCTTTTTCTGCAACAAGTACTAATGAAGAGATTGTCTGAGCAACTTTTTTACCCGAATCTTTATCTATAAAAACTTGTCCCACAATTGTTTGTGTTGAATTAAAATTTTCTATAAATACATTAATTTTTTCTGAAATATTTTTTAAAGTTAAAACAGTATTTTTAAAATCATCTGTTGTATCATATAAAAATTTGTTTAAATTTTCTCCTGCAACTTCTATATTTTTAATAGTTTTTTTAATTTGTTGTTCTTCTAAGGAAGAATTTAATTTATGTGTGATATTTTCTATGTTATTAAGAATGAAGTCTAATCTATTAGCTAAATTTTTTTCTTCTGATACGCCTGTTAAAACATCGCCAAATTTTCTTAAAGTATATATTCCTTCAGAAATAGCATCATCTATAGAAACTATACTTTCTGTATTATAAAAATTATCTCCATTTAAAAAATATTCTTTTGTAGGTTCTCCTTGCAAAATCTCAACATATTTTACTCCTAAAACACCAGTGGAAGAAATTTTTGCTTTAGCCGTTTTGTAAAGTTTTATTTTATTATTTATCCATATTTTAACTTTTGCTTTGCTATCCTCAATATCTATTTTTTCTACTCTTCCTATAGTAACACCACGCATTCTCACCCACGCACGTTCTGATAAATTACCTACATCATCAAAATATAAATACAATCTATAACCTTTTTCTAATTTTATATCTTTAATAACAAAAATTGAAAAAACAAAAGCTATAAGTCCTAAAAATAAAAAAAGTCCTACTACAAATTCTTTTTTCATAATTATTATATTGGATTCATTATCGCATAAGAAATAAATTCTTTAAGAAAACTAATATTTGTATTCAAAATTTTTTTTGGTTCTTCAACAGTGACAATCTTACCTTTATACAAAAAAGCAATCCGCTGAGAAACTTTTAGCGCAGCTTTTAGATCATGTGTAACAACAACAGATGTAACATTAAGTTTTTTTTGTAAACTTATGATTAAATCAGTAATTGTTTCTGCAGTTTGCGGGTCTAAACCTGTTGTCGGCTCATCATACAAAATATAATGCGGATTATAAGCTACAGCACGAGCTAATGCAACACGTTTTCTCATCCCGCCTGAAAGTTCTGAAGGATACATATTCTCAACACCTTCTAACTCAACATAGCTTAAATATAGCTCTACTCTTTTTTTAACTTCTTCAAAAGAAATATTTTGATGTCTTAGTCCAAATGCAACATTTTCAAATACAGTCATAGAATCAAACAATGCTGAACCTTGAAATAAATATCCAAATTTACTTTGAACTTTTTGTAATATTTCTTTACTTGCCGAAGTAATATCTATATCATCAACATAAATTTTACCTTTATCTGGTTTAATCAAACCAATTATATTTTTTAAAAGCACAGTTTTACCTTGGCCACTACCACCCATTATAGTTAAAGTTTCACCATCGTAGATTTCTAGATTTATTCCTTGTAATACTGGTTTTTGGTTAAACGATTTGTAAAGATTAATTATTTTTATCATAAAATTATCCAATACCTAAAGATATTAATAATGAAGAAAGAAAATAATCTCCTATAAGCAGCGTTGTAACAGACATTACAACACAACCAGTAGTTGCTTTACCAACACCTTCTGCTCCACCTTCTGTATAAAAACCTTTATAACAAGCAATAGTAGAAATTATAATACCAAAAATTACTGATTTTATCAAGCCATGAAAAAAATCGTCTAAATATAAATAATCTAGACTATCTCTTATATATATAGTTGATGGTATATTAAATTTTAAATAACTTATTATCCCTCCACCTATCATCCCAGTAATATTACTTAATAATGTTAAAATAGGTAACACAATAGTAAATGCTATTATCCTTGGAATTATAAGATATTTTATAGGATCTGTACCTAAAGTATACATAGCATCAATTTGCTCTGTTACCCTCATAGTACCAATTTCTGCAGTAATTGCAGCACCAATACGTCCTACTAAAACAACTGAAGTCAACATAGGACCTAATTCTTTGATTAAAGAATAAGAAACAACAGTACCAATATATGCTGGTTCGTTTAAAACAGCCATCGAAGCCATACCTGTCTGTAAAGCTAAAACCATCCCCACTGCAATACTTGTCATAAGACACACAGGTAAAGATCTTAATCCAATTTCATATATCTGTTGGATTAAAATTTCTTTTTCAAACGGTGAAGAAAACAAATTTAAAAAACTGTCATAAACTAACAAAAAATATCTGCCCAAACCTATTATTGACTTTTTCATAATTTTTATACAACTATCCGCGGTATTCTTTGAGATAAAATTGTTGTAATCTCATAATTTATTGTTTCACAAAGTTCAGCAATTTCTTCTACAGTAATTATTTTATCATTTTGTTTGCCTATTAAAATAACCTCATCTCCTACTGAAACATCTTTAATATTGCTTACATCAACCATAATCATATCCATTGTAACCCTACCTATAATATTACAAAACTCACCTTTTATTAAAACTTTTCCTTTGTTAGACATTTTTCTTAAAAACCCGTCTGCATATCCTATTGGTATTGTTGCAACTTTTGTTTTTTTTGTTGTTTTGTATGTTTTAGAATAGCTTATATACTTATTCTTAGGCAAAGTTTTTAGAAAAACAATTTTACTTTTAAGCGAAAGAACCGGTTCTATTTCTAAAATTTTTTCAACTTTTGAAAAAGGTTTCAATCCATAAATTATCAATCCTGGTCTTATAAGGTTAAAATAAGTTTCTGGATATAAAATAGCAGCTGCAGAATTTGCTGTATGTAGATATTTAGGTTTTATATTATAAGAAAGTAAAATATTAAAAAATTTTTTAAATTGTTGAAGTTGATAAATAGTGTACTCTTTATCATCTGAAGCTGAAGAAAAGTGTGTATATAATCCTTCGCAATATAAATTATTTAACTTTTTATATTGTTCAACAAATTTAAGCACACTTTCTGGCAAAATTCCTATCCTTCCCATACCTGTATCAATTTTTAAATGAAAATTTATTTTTTTGTTAATTTTTTTTAAGTATTTATCAAATTCTTTCATTACTAAAATGCTTGATATAGTAGGAGTTATGTTATAATTTATAATTTCTTTAAAATTTTCAAAAGGATAGATACTACCTAACAACAATATATTCTTTTTAATACCATATTTTCTTAATAAAATTCCTTCTTCAATAGAAGTTATCCCAAAAAATTCTATATTTGATAATTTATTTAAAACTTTTGCTACTTGCAAAAGTCCGTGTCCGTAAGCATTACTTTTTATAATAGCACAAATTTTTACTTTTTTATTTTTTCCATTTATATATTTAATTAAAGATAAGACATTTTTTATTAATGCAGATGTTTTAATTTCTATTAAAGTAGAACGTGAAAAAAAAGGTTTTGTTTCTATAAAGGTATCATTAATCATAGAAATTAAACTTCTTCATAACCGTGTTCTATTTCAGCAAAAGTTGTATATTCTTTAATAAACATCATTGATAACTCTCCAGTAGGACCATTTCTATTTTTTGCTACATATAATTTTGCTTCAACAGTTTTTTCTATTTCTTCTTGTTGTTCAGACTTTTTACTTTCCGGAGTATAAATAAAAATTACTACATCAGCATCTTGTTCTAATGCACCTGACTCACGCAAATCAGACAACCTTGGCCTTTTGTCGCGATCTTTTTCCTCTGGCTTTCGAGAAAGCTGTGAGATCCCAATAACAGGTATTTCCAACTCTTTAGCTAAACTTTTCATAGAATTGGAAATATCCGCAATTTCTTGTTGTCTTGTATCTCTTGTACTAACACCTCTCATTCTTTGAATATAGTCTACTACTAACAATCCCAATTGAAACCCTTTACTTCTTAACTCATGAGCTAACCTTCTTGTTCTTGTCCTTAATTCAATAACATTTAAGTCAGAACTGTCATCTATGTATATCGGCGACTCACTTATTATTCCTGCGTGCGTGGTAAGATCAACCCATTCTTTAGGTTTTATTATTCCTTTTCGGATTAAATTAGAATCTTTCTTTGCCTCTGAACATAAAAGTCTAAAAACTAATTCTGTTGAAGTCATTTCAAGAGATAAAATTCCTACAGGAATTTTTTTCCTTATAGCAACATTAGCCACAATGTTCATTGCAAAAGATGTTTTTCCCATTCCTGGCCTTCCAGCAATTATTATAAAATTAGACTTCTGCAACCCACCAGCAAGTAATTCATCAAGTTTTTTAAATCCAGTAGGAATAATACCAACTTCTAAAGGTCTTTTCAACATTTTTTCAATCCTTGTCATTGTTTCATCTAATGTTTGCTTTACTTGAACAAAACAACCTGACCTATCCTGTTCTTTTGCTAATCTAAAAATTTGTTCTGAAGCATAATTTAAAATCTCGTTAGCACTTTTATGATTAGAATAACTTTCTTCAATAACATTTGCAGACATTTTTATAAGTTTTCTTAACAACGATTTCTCTTTGACAAGATTTATATAATGTTCAATATTTGCAGAACTTGAAACTAACTCAACTAATGAAGTAATATATCCTGCACCACCAATCTTTTCTAAAAGTTTTTTCTTTTTTAAATATTCTGTTAATGTAATAAAATCAACCACAACATTGTTTAAGTTCATATCACAAATTGTTTCAAAAATTATACCATTAGTTTCGCTGTAAAAATCTTCTTTATTTAACATTTCCATAGTTTTAGGTATAACATCTTTATCAATCAACATAGCACCTAAAACTGCAATCTCTGCTTCTTGAGAATAAGGAGGAAGTCGCTCTGGAAGTTTATCTAAGATTTCTTTTTCCTTTGTATTCATAAAGATATGTCTATAATATAGAATAGTAGAAAAAAAATTCTATCTACCTACAACCCAAACTTTAACTTCTGCTTTATCAGTTATATCAGGGAATTTTTTTGATTGAAGTTTTATATTTACATCGAACAAACCAATTTCTTTTATTGGTTTATCTATTAAGATATTGTGTTTGTCTACTTTAATTCCTGTTTGTTTTTGTATTGCATCTGTGATATCTTCTTTTGTAATTGAACCATAGAATTTGTTCTTTGCTCCTAAATTAACAGAAATATTTATAGTATTTTTTTCAAGCTGATGTTTTAAATCTGAAATAATATCTTTTTCTTTTTGTCTTTTATTTTCTAAATCTTTTTTTAAATTTTCAACATATGTTAGATTTTCTTTATTAAATGGTAATACAAATTTTTTAGGTATTAAATAATTTCTTGCATAGCCGTCAGCAACTTCTTTTATATCACCAAAATTTCCTAATTTTTCTACATTCTGTATAAGTATCACTTTCATATTTGAAACTCCTTTTAATAATAAAAAATTTACTTATACTTTGGCACAAAAGGTAGTAGTGCTAACATACGAGCATATTTAATTTCTTTAGCAACTTTGCGCTGGTGTTTAGCACAAAGTCTTGTTGTTTTTATAGATAAGATTTTAAATTTTTCTGATATAAAACTTTTAAGTTGTGCTATATTTTTATAATCTGGTTCACTGTTAGTGACACAAAAATGACATTTTATGTTTTTTTTAGTTACATCTTTCCCTAATTTAGGGATAAATCTTTTTTGCTGAGGAACAGAAATCATAAAATTATCTCCTTCTATTTTAAAATTTTAATAGATTTTTAAAAATATTAAATTTCAATCTATCTGTCAAGTGTTTATAATTTATCAATCTTTAGGATCAAATTGTATATACACCATAACCTCAAGATTATTTTTAATATTTTTGTCTAAAACTTCTATAATTTTGTTATTTAATTTTTTTTCATCATCTATGATTTTTATAAACAAAGTAGTTCTGATTTTTTTTTCTTTATAAACTTCTTTGCCAAAATTTAATTCATAACATTCAATTTTTTCTATAGATTTTAAATCTTCAACTAGATTTCTTATTACTTGTTCCAAACTTAAAGTATAAAATATATCAATTTTTAATGTTTTACAAAAAGGTGGATATACCAATTCTTTCCTTAGATTTAACTCTGTTTTATAAAATTTTTCGTAAGGATAAAGTAATCTTTCTTTATCACTAATTTTATTAAAAATCTCAAGATATATATTAGTGTTTAAACTATTTGCTAATATTATCTTGAATAATTCTATCATCCTATATGCATTTTCATAACTTAAATAATTTATTTTGTTTAATAAAGCATCTAAATATGCAAAATATATACTTCCAACATTAGAAAAATCCATTCTGTAAATATAATTAAATATTTCATATGTTGAAACTATAACATCAATTTTATTATTATTAAAGTCGTTAATTATTTCAGTAATTTGATTTTCTTTAAAATTAGAATCAAAATATACTATGTTTATTTCTTGCGGTAAAATTTTTTTTATAATTTCAACAAACTTTTCTATACCAACTCCATAATTTATAAATCTATCTGATTTACATTTATCACATAAAAATTTTTTATTTTTTTTGTTCAATTTATGAGTATAAAATACTGTCCCACACCGACTACAAATATAATATCTTGAATATCCTTTATATGGAAAAAAAATTATTACTTTTTTAAATTTATAAAACTCTTTTTTTATTATTTCGCCAACTTTTTTCTTTACAAAATAAACCTTTGTTGTCAACTCTTTTTTTCTTTCAACTAAAAACTTTTTATTTTCATACATTAGTTTAACAGAAGGAACAAAAGAAGTGTATATTATATTCTTTGTTTTAAACCGATAGTTAATTATATCATAAACATTATACATTGCAGCAGAATCATTTATAAATCCTTTAGAATCAGGTTCATCTATTAAAACATATGATACATTTTCTATAGGTAAAAATGCTCCAATCCTGCTACACAAAACTACATTTAACAGATTATTTTTTACAAGATACCATATTTTGTATCTGTCATTCAAACTTTTTTCTCCACTATAAACTGCTATTTTTTTATTCAAGATATCTGTATTAATGTTCAAAGAAATAATATAATTATAAAAATCGTTAAGATAATAATTTGAAGGAAATAAAATTATAGTTTGCAAATTTTCTTTCAAAGAATAAAAAACAAGATTTTTATAAAAATCAAATTTTTCTTTTATATCTTTTGGTATAAAAAATATTTTTTTTCTTTTTATTATATTAACAAATTCTTTATCTATTTCAAAAGAAAAATCAAAGTTCTTTTCTTTATTTTCATAAACTAAAGCTTGGGTAATTTCGTATTCAACTTCTATTGGGAAAAACTGATTTAAAAATTCGCCAATAGATACAAAATATAATCTTGAAAGTTCTTTTGCAGTTTTAATCTGTTCTTTATTAAAAAGTGGTGATTTATCTAATAAAGTTTTAATTGATTTAATCTCTGAAGTTAAATTCTCAACTTTTTTCTTAACATCAACAATAACACCTACTTTATTTTTTTGTTGTCCAAAATCAACTACAACACGCATGCCTATTAAGTCAGAAAGATTTTTAATCCAACAAGGAAAAGAATTAAATTTATAAGTAAAATTTTGTTTTAACGGAATTGCAAAAGCTATTTCACAATAAATGTTTTTTTTGTACATATAGAATAAAAATTTGAATTATTAAATTAATATTAGCTTATCAATTTCATTATCAACTGCATATCTTTCCATACAAGCGGTTTTAAGGAAGGATTTCTTAACAGTGCAGCTGGATGATATGTTGGCAAAACTTTAATTTTATTGTTTGCATAATAATCAAAAATTTTTCCTCTTAACTCTGATATTCGCAAGTCATTTTTTGTTAAAATCTTTGTAGCAGTTGCTCCTAAACAACAAATTATTTCAGGCATAACTATTTCTATTTGTTTCTCTAAATAACTAATACATTTTGAAATTTCTTCATCATTAGGAGGCCGATCGTTATTTCTTAATTTAGGATCCGGGATTCTTAAAGGATGACATTTTACAATATTTGTTATATATATATCTTCTCTCTTCATACTCATAGCATTAATTATTTTTGTCAACAGCTCACCTGCAGGTCCTACAAAAGGTTTGCCTTGTTTATCTTCTTCATATCCAGGACCTTCACCTACAAACATAATTTTAGCATTTATATTACCTTCACCAAAAACAGTGTTAGTTCGTGTTTCCCATAGAGGACAATTTTTACAATTTTTTATTTTTTCTTTTAGAATATTCAATGAAGATTGCTTATTGTTTTCTTTAATATTATCTTTTACACTTACATTTTTGAAAATTTCTAAGTATAATCCATCTATATTATAAACTTCTTTATGTAATCTAAGTAATGCTTTTATTTTGTTCATATTCTTTTATTATTGACACTAAAATTTTTGCAAACTTTTTTTTCTTAATTTTTTTAAAAAATATTTTTTTAGTATTTTTAAAAATAATAGTTGGTTTTATATATTCACTATTAAATGTTTCAGACGAATTTAAAACTATAAAATCAAGATTTTTCTCTTTAAGTTTTTTAATAGCATATTTAAAAAAATTTTTTTTGTCAGTTTCAAGAGCAAACCCTACAACTATTTGTCCATCTTTTTTTTTATTACCGAAATATTTTAGAATATCTTTTGTAGGTATCAATTTTAAATTAAAATTTTTAGATTTTTTAATCTTTTGTTTATAAACAAATTTAGATTTATAATCGCACACTGCTGCAACTGAAACAAAAATATCTGATTTGTCAAAATACTTTTTTACCTTGTAAAACATTTCATCTGAAGTAGTCGTTTTTAAAATTTTTATTTTTTTGTAAGTTTTAACACATACTGGTCCACTTACTAAAATAACTCTATATCCTAAAGAAACAAACTCTTCTGCAATTATATACCCGAGCTTACCCGAAGACAGGTTTGAAATGTATCTTACAGGATCTATAAACTCTCTGGTAGGACCTGCAGTAATGAGAACTGTTTTAGTGTGTTTATGCATCTTTTATTTCTTCAACATCTTTTCAATATAAGAGACAATTTTTTTTATTTCAGGCAACCTTCCTACACCAGATTTACCACATAACAATTCCCCACTTTCAGGCTGGATAATTTTGTATCCTATCTCCTCTAACAACTTAATATTTTTTTTTGTTATAGGATGTGACCACATATTAGTGTTCATTGAAGGACAAAGTACAACTTTTGTCTTCTTAAGATCACAAGCATAAATCGTGCATGTCAACAAATCTTCTGTCTTACCACAAGAAAGTTTTGCTATAGTATTACAACTACATGGAACAACTAAAACTAAATCAGACCATTCTGACAACGATGTATGTATCGTAGAATAATCATATTTTTCAAACATATCAACATAAACTTGACTGCCAGATAATTCTTCAATAAGTAAAGCAGAGATAAGTTTTGTAGCATCTTTTGTCATTATACACTTTATGTTATATCCTTTTTTTCTTAAGATCCTTATTAGTTCACATACTTTGTATATTGCAATACCAGCAGTTAACCCTAAAAGAATGTTTTTACTCATTTTTTATTTTTTTTAGAAGATTTTGAAGAAGTGTCTTTTTCAGTTTCTTTTGTTTCGCTACTATCAGCTATGACATTTTGCAAGATACTTAGCTTCTTTCTTGTTTCTAGGGGAGGTAATTTTTTAATATCTTCAATAGAAACTTTTCCTGTTAAAACATCATTTATTGCTATATTTATTCTCTCACTATCAAGTAAATCTTTATATTCTTCTTTATATTTTAGTTCTGCGGCCCATCGTGCTATATATGGAACTATTTTGTATTTATCATATTTTGAAGAAAGTATTACTTTGTGAATTTCTTTATTTATTTTTTCTATTTCTTCTTTTATTTTTGACATAATATTATTCCTCCAAAGAAATTTTTTTAATTTTTTACAATATTATTAGCTTTCTTTTCAATATTGAAGAATAATTTTTTGGGTAAGAATAATAAAATTTTAATACCACACTAATGTGTATCTAAGATTTTTCAAAATTTTACAATAGTATAAATTTACAATTTGATTATAATACTCACTCTGTGTGTATCACCTAATATACCAAAAGGGACAAATGCATAGTCCAAATTTATATTCCATATACAAAATCCTAAACCACAAGAAAATCCTGCTATTTTGCCTAAAGATTCGCTGTCATAACCAAACCTATAGCCACTTCTTAAAGCAAGATTTTTTATAACCCAATATTCTACTCCAAAAGAAACATAAAATTTTGTATCAATTATATATTCGTCGATATCACAAACAAGATTAAGTTTTTCAATTGGTTTATACAAAAAAGCAAATTTAATATCTAAAGGTAAAAGATCAGTTTCTTCTCTAAATTTCATACCAAAAGAAATGTTTTGTATAACCAGTGCTGTTTTTATTTTTTCTAAAGGAGAATACATTGCAGCTAAATCTAAACTCAAAGTATAACCAACAACCTGATCAATTTCTGATTGTATCAAGCGTAGATTACCTCCTAAATTAACTCCTTCTAACAAATTTGGAAATGAATTTCTTTTCGCATAAGAAAAAATAAATGATTGATCTTTAGCGTTGAAATATCGTTCGGGTTCGTTAAATCCGCTTGATTGTTCAATTGCAGTGCGTGCTTCTATATTATCAACAATTAAATATGTTAATCCAAATCCTATACTGCCAAATTTTGTATTAGGTGTTGCATAACCAAGAAATCCGTAATTAACATCTGCAAAATATTTTAAATATGTGAAAGCAACCTGAGTTTTTTGCAATTCTGAAAGTCCAGAAGGATTAAAATGTATCGAATAAACATCATCACTTATTGCAGCAAAACTTCCTGCCATAGCAGCAGCTCTTGCTGAAGGAACAATCTTTAAAAACTGTGCAGTAGTAGTTCCTACACCAGAAAATAAATTAGAAACTAAAAATTGAAATGTAAAAATCAAAAATATAAAATAATTTTTTTTCATAATAACTTTTTAACCTCCTTTTATTTTAATTTTTCAAAACTAAAATAAAAAATCTATATTATAGATTATTTCAATATTACTATTTTATATGGTTTGTTTAATTTCTCACCTTTAAGTTTTGCAACTAAGAAATATACTCCTGATGCACATTTCTCACCTTTTTGATTAGTTCCGTCCCATTCAGTATAATAAAAATGTCCACTTGTTTTTTCACCAACATCTATTATTTTTACAAGCTCTCCTGCAAGATTGTAAATGTAAAACTTTAATTCACCATCTTTACCTTTTGGTAAGAAATATTTTATTATAGTTCCTTTTGTAGTTTGATTTTGTACTACAGCATCATAAAGATAAACGTTTTTTTCTTTTAAATCAAATGGATTTGGGAAATTATAGATTTTAAATTCGCTACCTTTATATACACCAGCAGAGGATGGATCTACTTTAAATACAGCAAAAATACCTGTTTGACTTGTTGATGTTTGTGGATTAAACGCATAAACACCATTACGAATTACAGATTTCCCAACACTTTTTGTTTTAATTGTATTACTTTTTGGTTCAAGAGTTTCAGTTTCTACTGACACTGTTGCTGTAAGAGGATCAATTGTTACTGTCCCTGCAATAGGTTTCCATGGGTTGTGTTTATCATTTTCGTCATAATAGTAAATTCTTAAATTCTGAAGTTCTGATTCAGAAACTTTTTCTCTGATATAACTTAAAGCAATTGAAAACGATTTGTTAACCTGTGTTTTAGAAAGATTTATTTCATAAGTATCACTTGCAATAATATCTTCTAATTTCCCTTTAAAAGAAGATATTATCTGTTTTGATGTTTTTGTCATTTTTAAAGTTGGCAAAGAAGATAAAAATCCGCCTATTGGCATAGAAGCAAATTCTTCAGGTGTAAAAGTTCCTGGATCAATCTGCGCTTCTGTATTATCAGATCGTTCGTCATCAATTAATAAAGAACCGCCTTCTGCAAGTTCTTCTGAAATTTCTTTTTTAGTGTCTATCATTGATTTTTGACTAAAAGTAATTGTTTCTGTAATATATTCTTTAACACCATACTGAGCTTTTATATAAAGTGTGTAATTTTCTTCATTACTATTTCTTGGTATTTCAATATCAAGATTAAATGTATTTTTAGCACCTTTGGAGGGTAAAGCACGAATTTTTTTATCAGGATTAAAATAACTTCCCTCTGAATAATAACATTCTGGAACATTTGCTAAAGGTCTTGGAGATTCTATAATAAACCTGAAAACATAAGGATTTCCTGTTCTTTTCATTGTCACTTTCAAAGTTGGTGTCGAAGGTTTTATATCAAAATCTATATTTGAAACCGTATCTGTACTAACATAAACTAATCTATAATATACAGGCCTTTCTGGAACAAAAGCATAAACATAATAAGTATTACCTACTATAACATCTGGTATAATATATCTACCGTCATCCTGCGATTTAACCACCACAGAAGGAAGATATTTAGCAGGATTTAAAACATTTTCTGTTTCGTTATAAGCAACAATCTTAGCACCTGAATAAATATTTTTCCTACTCCAATTACTTTCACGAATATAAACTTTACCTAAAATTTTACCACCTGCTTTTTTAAGTTTTATATTCACTTCTTTATCTTCTCTACCTAAAGAAATTTTTTCGCCAGCAATTGCATATCCATCTTTTAAAACATCAACTTTCATAATTCCTTGAGGTAAACCAAAAATTTCAAATTTACCATCTTGATCTGTAGTAGTTTTCTTTTTAGTTAATCTATGTGTTATAACAACATTAGCATTAGGTATCGGATTTCCATCTTCATCTTTAATATAACCTGTTAACTTTAACCCTAAAGTAGCATCTTTATCAAAATCTATATCTAGTTTTGTTATACCTGTAGAAATTTCTACAACTTTTGTCACTATAGGATAATTTTTTGTTTCACAAACAACAACATATTTACCTAAAGGCAAGTTGTCTATGTAATAATATATATGTGAAGCAATATTTTCATCATCACTATTTATCATATTGTTTATTATCTGAACATCACCGTTATTAATAGCAACCTCCCATTTAGACAAATCTTCAAGTTTAGGTCTTGCTGCAGAATAACCTCGCCAGTTGCCATCCATATCATAAATCATTAAAGTAGGAATATACTCAAGAAATTCTCTAAAATTATTTCTAATTTTTTGGCTATCTTGTAAAGTTAACATCATATTACCTTTTATTCTTCCAGTAATAACGCCTGATCCCATAACTCCTGCACCCATATATATTTGAAAAGTACTTTCTTTAATAAGATCTTCTGTTTTTATCTCAACATTTTCTGCTTTACTTAAAACTGTAATATACTCATCTGGTCCTGAATTTTTATCAATTTCAGTACCAAAAAATCTTATAAGAACTAAATAAAAATTATACTTTCCAGTAAGAATTTTTTTTGGAGGCCAAGTTTTGGTTGTTTTATCAAAATATAAAACTGGAATCTGAACATTTTCTAAAACTCCCTGATTGTTAATTACATATTGCAAAGTTTGTCCTTTAAGCGGAATATCTGTTGGAAAACCTACAATACCATAATTAGGTGGTAGATCTTTTGCTGCTTTTTTTGAATAATCTACTTCAGGTTTATCAGGTGGTATAGGAGATAAAGCTTCACACATAACACCATCTTTAACCACTGCTTCTACATATGTTGTCTGCTCAGGATAAACCCTAACATTTGATACTACAGAGGCTGGATAAAATTCTTTAACATTTTTTTCTTGTGGTAAACCTTTATTTATTCTCACTATAAGATTATACATTCCAGGTGGTAAAATATCAAACTCAAATTTTGTAGGCTCTGGTAAGTATTCATCCATCCTAAAATGTTTATTAAAATCAACATTTACGCCTCTAATTTCTATCTCTCCTTCCAACCAACTACCATCAGGAAATTTTCTTGATTGGAAATAACTACCATCAGGAAGTTTAATTTTACCTTCAATTCTACCACCCTTAGTAAGATATATATCTGGAAGAGTTACCACACTAGCAGGTGTAGAAACTATAACTACAGGGTTATAATTTTTTACTGGCACCCATTTGCTAGATTTTACCTCTACATAATAACTGCCAGTCGAAACTTCAATATAAATTGGTTTATGATTACCATCTCCCCAAAGACCATTTGGGTCTGCAAAAAATATTGTACCTTCAGAAGACCAATCAAGAAAATTTCTTGTAAGTGGGTTAAATGGATATGCAATAACTTTTATTGCATCTTCTTCTGGTATACTTACAGTTGTTGGGAAATAAAAATTTCCTTTTATAACAGCGTTAGATGAAACATCTATATTTAAATAAATATGTATTTTTTCATCATTCCAAGAATAATCAAAATCAACAGTACTACCATTAACATTAAACACCTTTAATTTCATTGTATCAGAAGTAATAACAATTCTTAGATCATCTCCTATACGATAACCTGAACCACTTACTTCTAATTTTTGATTTTCTCCTAAATTATACTCATAGCTATAATTCCATATTTGTTTAGGATCTGCTTCACCACTTCCTTTCCAATAAGATGTATTTTTAGCTAAAAGCGGATGTAATATTAACAAATTATACTGTCCTGGAGATACACCTTTAATTTCAAACAATCCATTACCTCCAGAAACTGTAGTATAAAATCCGCTTGCATCTTTTGAGACATAAGGTCCTTGCCACAACATATAATTTTCTGGAATCAAAACAACCTTTAAATCAGGAAATCCCTTGCTCATATTTGTGGGATCTGATGGTTTTTTAATCCATATCTTACCTTTTACTACACCATTTGCTTCTTCAAGAAAATATTTTGGTAAAACAACACGATTTATACCGTCATAATAATATCCTAAATAATTGTTTGTATCTAACTTTGCAATATATCCTAATTTTGAGATTAAAACAGAGAAAGTTGACGACATAACTGCTAAAGAAGGAACAAAAAATCTTCCTGAAGAATCTGTGTTAGTAATAAAAGATTGCTGAGGGTTCGAACTTATAACTTTAACATAACAATTTGAAATTGGTCTACTTGAAGTATCTAAAACAATACCTTCAAATGCAACATTTGATGGTGTGTTTAATGGCTGTGTTGTATCAGACCTTGTGCTAGTTATATAACCAAGATATATTGGAGTAGGATTTTTTGTTTTTTTACCATTATAAACTGCAGTTGAAACTATTACTTCTGCACCTTCATTTGTTGAAGGTACATAAACTGATAATTTATAAACCCCTGTTTCTGCTGGAGGAACATTTTGAATATTAACAGGGTTACTACCATCTGAAACAAATATATTCAATGCTTCTATTTCTTGAGTAATGCTATGTTTTAACTCTAGTATACCTATTAACGAAGAAGTTATTGGTTGATTATTAGAACCAAATATATCTAATTCTAACTCGCCTGATTGAAAATTCTGTGGTGCAGGAAACATCACAAAAGGAGTATTTGTTAAATCTATTTCATTATTTGAAAAAGAAAATTTTACTTCTATAAGTAAATTTCCAACAATTTGTTGTTTTATTGTAGGTAGATATCTGTTTTTTGAAAAACCTATTTTATAAACTACAGCTGAACCACTGACAGGATCTAAATCTACAAGTTTATTAGAATTAAAAACTACTTCTCCTGAAGCACCGGTTTTTTGAACATCACAAAGGTGAAATAATGGTTCTTCATTACCTTCAATAAAACCAACAGCCATAACTTCAACATCACTAAGTGGTTGATTGTTAGTTGCATCTATTACTTTTATTTTTAAAATTTTTGCAAACATAATATTTGATAAAAACAATATTATTAAACACAGAATCTTTTTATTCATAAAATTTTTAAACCCCCTTATTGAAAAATTTTTAATCTACAATTATAATATATAAATATCATATTCAAAAAAATCAATTTTATGTGATATTTATCACAGAAAATTTTATATTGTGATAAAAACCACAAAAATTTTAAAATCTGTATTCAAAACCTAAAAAATAATTATATGCGGTATAGTTATACTTATAAAACTTTTCGTATTTCATATTTGATGACACAAAATTATGATTCCAACTCAATTTAGCTGATAATCCTTTAACAAAATTTTCTAACGGGTAGCAAAAATTAAAACCAAAAACATCTTCTGTTTGCCAGATTTTATCTAAAGTATAATTACCCGAAATATCCTGTGCAAGCCGTTCTAAATATAATCTGTAAGAAATATCAAAATATAAATTTAATATCATATAAGGATTTCTGCCAAAATAAAAACTTGATGATGGCGAAAATGTGTTTTCAAAATAATCATAAGAACGAGGAATAAATTTTACAAATGACACATCATAAGAATTCTGGTTTGAAGAATAAATCTTAATATAATTAACAAAAAATATTTTTATTCTTTCAAAATCAAAATTTATATTTAAACCTAAAATATTACTTAAATCCTTTCTTAATTCATTACTAAAACTTCCGTTATTTTGGACAATATGTTGGTCAGAAAAATTTTTTAATGAAAAATTATAAAAAATCTTACTAATGATATTTTGTGTAAAAAATAAAGATGATTCCAAAAGAATATCTATTGTGTCATAATCAAGAACATTTTTTCCTGCATTTTTAGAAATCTCACTATAAGTTGTAGTATCTAAAGAAACCTGATATTCATTTTGAGAAACTAATGTTTGATAGTTTGGATACTTTATAATATAATAATCAAAACTCCCTCGGAAAGAAATTTTTTTTGTAAAAACTTTTTCAACTTCAGCACCTGATATAAATTTATTATAATCAAAAAGACCTTTTTGCCATTTTTCATCTTTAGTTTCTTTTATATATTCAATCTTATATCCTGTTTTTAATTTAAATTTTAAATCAGAAGATATTTTATACACAAATTTTATATTAAAAGGGCCCAAACTTAAATTTTCCTGTGTTAAAGTTCCTCCGCCAACAAGTTCTCTAACATCTTTTGTTGTAGAATAATCCAGCGAAATCATTGGCAAAATTGCTATGTTTTCTGAAAAGTTTATAGTGGGAGAAATAAAAAAATTTATATTACCACCTAAAGAACCATTTTCATTTTCAAAAAAATACTGTCCTAAAAGAAGACTACTTTTTATTATAGGAACAATTTTTATTTCAGAAAACAAAATATTTGAAAATAACAAAATTAAACTTATTATATAAACTTTATTTTTCACATCATTCCCCCTTTTTAAAATATTAAATATTTTTTAATTTAACCAAAAAATAACAAAATACAAAAGAAGGATTTTAAATTATTTTTTTTCTTTTGGCGCAGGTAAGTTTAAAATACCAGAATCAATTAGTAATTTAGAAGAATATACTAAATCAATTTTATTGTCCAACCCATTAAATTCGTTTGATCTATATACTAACTCAAAATTTAATTCTTTTGCTTTTTGATTAATATTTTCAGATGACCATTCTTGCAAATTTTCTGTTGTTAAAATCTTGCCGTTGTCATCAATTATATATGTATCTTTTGAAATCCATACTCTATCAGAATATGTATTTTTTTCTCTAAAATGAAAAAAATTATCTCCTGATGGCATCTCAAAAATTGACTCTGGCGCTGAGATAGTATTACCGTTTATATCAAAATAACTAAATTTAATTTTTGTAATTCTATCACCGCTTACTACAGAAGTATAATTCCATCTAAGTTTATTGTTTATATAAAAATTATATTCTTTAAAATAATGTCTCCAATAAGACGGATTTGAAGGATTGTCTGCAAACATATCTCCTCCAAAAGCTGTTTCATTTATCTGATCAACAGTATTAGATACTACAGAATGAATCTCTTTAAGCACATATTCTGGCTTTTGACTACCGTAATGTTCAAACATATTTTTTGCCACAGTTGACAAATCTTCTGGTAAATTTTTATTAAAAGTAAAAATAATTTTGCCAAAATCAAACCTATTTTCACGAGAATTCAAAACTACATATTTAAACTGATTTTTTTGTTGTCTTACTATATATTCTTCAATACGTACTCTGTTGCCAAAAACATCTATTATTGATTTACCTTGTTGATATTCAGCAAGTTTAATCTCTCTATTGGCACGCTTTATTACTGCTTCTTTTGAAATATCATAAAAAATTTCTTTTTCAACTTCTATTTTAGTTTGAATATCTTTTTCTTCTTGCGTATCTAAAGAAATATCTTCTTTTTGTATTTCTTTTTTTCTCTCTTGAGGAATTTCAGCTGGTATTTCTGGAGCTTTTTTTGGTTCAATAACAGTAAACTCACCTTCTTTAATCAAAACACCTATCGCAGTATATACTTCTTTGGCTTCAACAAAACCTTCATAAACTTCAACTTTTGTAATGCCATCTTGATATTCAACTAAAAAATCTGTTCCTCTTACTGCACAAACAGATGTAGGAGTAATCACATTAAATTCTTTTTTAGGTTGTAATTTTGAAACTTTAGCACGTAGTTTACCATTTATTAATTTAATTTCTATTTTTTCAGATAATAAAAAAGAAACTGAAACTTCTGAATTAGCAGAAATTTTCACAATATGTCCATCTTCAAGAAGAATAATACAAAAAGCAGATTTATCTGTTTTTATAATATCACTCATCAACAAAACTTTTCCAACAGTTGCATTTTGCCATTTGCCATCACTATATATTTCAACTTTGCCATAAATTTTTTGTATAACAGCCATTTTTTTTTCTTCTGCAAAAGATAAATAATATAAGTTAAAAATAAAACAAACAATTATAAAAAAACTTATTTTTTTACTCATTTTTAACACCTCCAAAAATCAAAAGTTCTGTTAACTTTTTTAAATTTCTACTATCAATAAAATCTCTAATAAATTCCATCATATTAAGAATTTATAAATTAAAATGTTTATATACACATAATTTTATCAGATCTTGATAGAAGGCTATCAAAGTTTAATAAAATCAAACTAAAAAGTTTAAATGTTTCTTCTAATTTTTTATATAAAACATTTTAGATTAAAAGACAACATAAAGTGACTAAAATCACATAAAAATTTTCTCACATTAATTTTATAGCATACTTATGTATCTTTCAGCTTTATCAGGAAAGATTGTGACAACTTTTTTACCTTTAGATAACTCTTTTGCTATTTTTAAAGCAGCAAAACATGCAGCTGCTGAGGAAGGACCACAAAAAACGCCTTCTAAAATTGCAAGTTTTTTAGCTGTTTGGTAAGCATCTTCATCTGAAACAGTTATTATTTCATCTATTATTGATCTATTCAACACTTCAGGTATAAATCCTGCGCCTATACCTTGAATTTTATGTGTTCCTGGTTCTTTGCCAGATAAAACTGCAGAATTTTCAGGTTCTACAGCTATAATTTTTATGTTATTATTCTTTCTTTTAAGAATTTCGCCTACGCCTGTAATAGTTCCTCCTGTACCAATACCTGCAACAAAAGCATCTATCTCACCACTCATAGAAGACAAAATTTCTTGTGCAGTAGTTTCTCTATGAATTTCTGGATTTGTAGAATTTTTAAATTGTTGCAACATAAAGCTATTTTTAGTATTTTTAGAAATTTCTTCTGCTTTTTTAACAGCACCCTGTATACCTTCTTCTTCTGAAGTTAAAACAACCTCTGCACCAAATATCTCAAAAATTTTCTTTATTTCAATATTCATAGATTTTGGCATTACAAGAATACATTTATATCCTTTTACTGCACAAACTAATGCAGTAGAAATGCCTGTATTAGCAGTTGTTGCTTCTACAATAACTGTTTGAGAATTTATAAGTTCTTTTTTTTCTGCATCTTCAATCATTGCAAGTGCGATTCTATCCTTTAGACTTCCTCCTGGTGTGAAAAATTCTAATTTAGCATAAACATTTGCCATATCAGGTTCTACAATACGATTTAATCTCACAATGGGAGTGTTAAAGATAAGTTCTAAAACATTGTTTGCCGGTTTTATACCACTTTTTTTTATTTTATTATTTTCGTATACAGTCATTATTAATATACAATTATTTCTGTTTTGTTTTTTAATTCTTCTATATATGAGGGTAACTGAGAAGAAATTTTTTGTTGGAACAAAAATTTTGATATCTTTTCTTTTATTTGTTTATCAAACTTTGCTTCTATTTTACCTTTTTTATCTTCTACTTTAAGTATGTGATAACCTAAATTTGTTTTTATTGGTTCGGTTATTTCACCAACTTTTAATTTAAAAACAATCTCTTCTAATTCTGGCAATAAAATGCCTTTAGTAATATAACCTAAATCACCACCTTTTTCTTTAGTTGCAATATCTTCTGATTTTGCTTTAGCTATAACAGAAAAATCAGCTCCAGCACGAAGTGACAACAAAATATCATCTGCTTGCTCTTTTGTTTTAACTAATATATGCCTACATTTTATCTGTTCAGGAACTGCAAGATTCTCTTTGTTTGATTCAAAAAAATCTTTTATTTCCTTCTCTGAAACAGAAATTTTTTTTGCTTTGATTATAAGTTTTTCTTGTAAAACATGAAATTCAATTTGTTTTTTTAAATCTTCTTCTGTGATAGAATTTTGTGTTAACCACAAATTATATGCTTGTTCATCTCTAAATTGTTTTTTAAAATCTTCTAAGCGTTCATTCATTTCTTTTTGATCTACTTTAATATTTAAATTTTTTGCTTCTTCTTCAATAAGAATTTCATAAACCATCTGATTAAGAACTTGGTATCCGTTTGTTTTCCACAATCTATTAAATAAATCTTGATATGTAATATTTCTTTTACCAACTTTAGCTACAACAGGTAATGTTCCCATTTTCATCGTTTCAACTTCTATATTAGACGAACTTTTAGTTTGTTGTTCTATCTGTGCAGACAAATTTATGAACAAAAAAGTAAAAATTAAAAATATGACACCAAAAAATTTTTTTCTCATAAATCCTCCTTATTTTTTAAAAATCTTTTATTAACTTAACTTTTTACTATTTTATATATTTTTAAAACTTTTTCAAGGATATTTTCAAGATAGTCCAACTTTAACATACTTGCAGCATCGCATAACGCATCTTGTGGTTGAGGATGTGTTTCTATAAACAAACCGTTTGCACCTGCAGCTATAGCTGAATAACTATACAAAGAAATATATTCTGGTTGTCCTCCAGAAGACTCTTTTGAAGTAGGCCCAGGGATACGAACAATATGTGTAACATCTACTATAACTGGAAAACCTATTTGTTGCATAATTGGGATACTTCTAATATCAAAAATCATATTATTATATCCAAAAACGCTTCCACGTTCTGTTAACAAAATCTTATCATTTCCTACAGAAAGTGCTTTCAAAACAACTTTTCTCATATCCCATGGAGCCATAAACTGTCCTTTTTTAAGATTTATAACTTTCTTAGTTTTTGCTGCTTCTACAACAATATCTGTCTGCATACATAAAAATGCTGGAATTTGTATAATATCTAAAACTTCTGCTGCATAAGGTATCTCTGTTTTACAATGCACATCTGATAAAACTGGAACATCAAATTCTTTTTTAACCTTAGCCAAAATTTCAAGTCCTTTTTTTAATCCTGGACCACGATAATTTTCTACTGAGGAACGGTTTGATTTATCATATGAAGATTTAAAAATATAATTAATTTTAAATTTCTCTGTAATTTTTTTAACTTTTTCTGCAACTAGCATCACTATTTTTTCTGATTCTATAACACAAGGTCCTGCAATTAAAACTAAAGGTTCGTTTTCACCAATTTTTATATTGCATAATTCTACAGTTTTCATAAAAATTCTACCCTTTTATTATTTTTTATCTTAATATTTCTATTACTTTTTTAAGATCCTCTTCCGTATCTACAGAAATAGGATTTTCATTAACTAAAACTGTTTTTATTTTATATCCATACTCTAAGATTCTTAATTGTTCAAGTTTTTCTAATTTTTCAAGTTTCCCTTCAGGTAATGATAAAAATTTAAACAAAAAATTTTTTCTGTATCCATAAACTCCTATATGTCTAAAGAATATATTTTGATTTAATATCTCATTATTTTTTATTATAAAATTTTGTTTATTAAATTCAATTTTGTCTCTTACAAATGGTATAACTGACCTGCTAAAGTATAATGCAAACCAATTTTTATCAACTACAACTTTTACAAAATTTGTATCAAAAAGTTCAGAAAAATATTTTATTCTACATATAGGAGTGACTATATTTAAAAATTTATTTTTATAAAATTCTAAAATAACTTTTTTTAGTATGTGATTACTTATCATTGGTTCATCACCTTGAACATTTAACACAATCTCTGAATTAATTTTTTTTGCTACTTCTGCTACTCTGTCAGAACCACTTCTATGTTTTCTTGAAGTCATCATAACTTCGCCACCAAAATTCTTTACAATATTAAATATTTGTTCATTGTCAGTTGCAACAATTACCTTGTCTATTAAATCACATTTTTTTACATTTTCATAAACCCATTGTATCATTGGTTTATTATTTATCAAAGCTAAAGGTTTTGCTTTTAACCTCTTAGAAGCATATCTTGCAGGTATTACTGCTAAAACTTTAACAAAATTTTTTTTCATTTTTTGCTTATTATTCTTAATATATCACTATATGTAGCGAAAAAAAATAAAAATAATACAATACTTAATCCTATCATATTTGCTATTTCAAAAACTTTTTTAGAAGGAATTTTTTTTGTTATCAATCCTTCTATGAAAGCAAAAAATATATGTCCACCATCAAGTATTGGCACAGGAAAAAGATTAAACAATCCTAACATTGCAGAGATTACTCCCAAAGTATAAAGAAAACTTTCAATTCCACTTTTTGCAGATTTTGACAAAACCTCCACAACACCTACCGGACCTGCAACTTCAGGTCTTTGTAATTTTATAAGTTTATCGAATAGATATTTAACAGAATATATACTTAACACTATAGGTTGGCTTATGCCTATATATAATGACTCTAATAATCCTACTTTTTTAATTTCATATCCAGGAGTAATACCTATAATTCCTCGTTGTGTATTAGTATCTTTTTGTGGTGTTACTTCAATTTTTAGTTTTTCATCTCCTCTTAAAATTTCTAAAACTAATTTTTTATCTACAGAAGAATTAATAATTTCAGCCATTTGTGTCCATGTAGTAATTTGTTGTCCATTTATTGAAACAATCCTATCTTTACTTTTCAAACCAGCAGTATATGCAGGCTTACCTTCTAAAATTTCACCTATTACAGGTTCACCAGTAAATGTTGCTACACCAAAAAAGTATGCTAAAAAAGTAAATATCAAAACAGCCAAAACATAATTCATCACAGGTCCCATAACAACTACAAAAATTCTCTGATACCATTTTTTACCAAAAAAACTGTTTTCTTCTAAATCAAGTTCTTCAATATTTTCTCCTTTAAGCCGCACTGCACCACCTATAGGTAACATGCACAAAGAATATCTTGTTTCATTAACTGTCTTACCTAAAATTTCTTTTCCAAAACCTAAAGAAAATTGTAAAACTTTAATTTTTAAAATTTTTGCTGCAATAAAATGTCCTAATTCATGAATAAATATCAAAATACCAAATGCAAACATTATAAGTATTACAGTAGTCATTTTTGTCTCCTTTAATTTTTAAGCTAGTAAATAAAAATAATATTTATCTTTGTAAAAACAAAATTTTAATGAACTTACACTTTTAGCTATCTATTGGTAAAAAGAAAACAAAAGCTAAACTCCCAATACATTCTATCTGCTACCACTCACCTTATTTACTTTCTCACTTTTTTACTTCTACTAATCAGCCATTAATTCTTCTTGAACTTTTTTTCTTATTTTATTATCAACTTCAAAAATTTCTTCAACTGAATTTATCTGTTTCGGTTTATGTGAATGAATAATTTTTTTTATTACTTTATGAATTGTGTAAAAGTTAATTTCTTTATTTACAAATTTTTCTACAAGAACCTCGTTTGCTGCATTGAATGCTACAAGATAACTATTTTTATTTTCTTTTGCACAATCTAATAATAATTTTAGCAAAGGAAATTTTTTATAATCTGGTTTATAAAATTTTGTTTTATTTAATGTTAATAGATCGATTTTTTTAGCCAGATTTAAAATTCTCTCTTTACCACAACCTAAAGCATAAGAAATTGGTATTCTCATATCAGGATAAAACATACATGCTAAAACACTGCCATCAATAAGTTTTATAAAAGAATGGATAATTGCTTGCGGATGTATCAAAATATCTATTTTTTCATAAGGAACATTAAACAAATAATGTGCTTCTATATATTCAAACCCTTTATTTACCATTGTAGCAGAATCTACTGAAATCTTTTTGCCCATTTTCCATACAGGATGTGCCACAATTTTTTCTACTGTTTTATTTTTTATTTTGCTTTTAAACAAAGGACCACCTGATGCGGTAATTGTTATTTTTTCAATATTTTTAATATTTTCGTTTTTTAAACATTGATATATTGCAGAATGTTCGCTATCTATTGGCATTAATCTTATATTTTTATTTTTCAACCTTTCTTGTATCAACTTACCTGCTACAACTATAGATTCTTTATTTGCTAATGCTATCACAGAAATATTTTTATCAATTGCGTATAACAATGGTTTTAAACCTTTTATTCCTACTAACGAATTTACAAGAATATCAGGTTTTGTTAATTCAATAATTTCTAGCAATCCATTTTCAGAAAATAAAATTTTTTTACTTTTTATATTTATATCTTTAGTCTCATCTGAGGCAATACATCCATAAGGAACATCAAATTCTTCTATCTGTTTTTTAAAAAGTTTAATATTAGATTTTGATGTCAACCCAACGACTTTGAACTTATCTTTGTTAGCTTTTATAACATTTAAAACATTTTGTCCAATAGAGCCAGTAGAACCTAAAATTAAAACTTTTTTCATTTCTTTAAAAAAATTAATAATAAATAATAATATGCTGCAGAAGTAAGAATAAAACTATCAAACCTGTCCATCATACCACCATGACCAAACAAAAGATTGTCTGAATCTTTAAATCCGCAGTCGCGTTTTATCAACGATTCTGACAAATCTGAAATTGACCCTAACAAAGGTATAATTGAACCTAAGATTAAAATCTCGGTATAATTTAAAACTTTATCTATCATAAAAATTCTGCTAAAAAAAACAAATCCTAAAAAACCAAAAATTGCTCCACTAACTAAACCAACTAAAGTTTTTTTAGGACTAATAACTGAAGCTAACTTTTTTTTACCGAAAATTGTTCCAAAAAGATAAGCTGCATTATCTGTTGTCCATATTGTAAAAAATAAGATATAAGTAAGTTTCATACCATAATTTCTTATATCTCTTAAAAGATAAAGATGCGATAAAGAAAAAGAAAATATCATTGGAGAAAAAAATTCAATACTTATTCTTCCTAATGCACCTAAAGGTTTTTGTTTTATAATTTCTTTTAAAAAAATAATAAAAACTAAAACAGTTATTGTAGTAGAAGTTAGATATAAAGAAAATTTATTAAACTGTAACGGTTCTAAAATTATAGAAATAAAAACAAAAATACTTACAACAAAAGACCAAAAATAGTTTGTTTCATACCCCGCAGTTTTAGTCATATAAACAAATTCTTTTACCATATAAAGAAGAACTATAAAAAGAAAACAAAAAAATATTCCTCCACCGTAATATATAGCTAAAATAATCAAAGGTATACCTAAAATTGAAGTTATTATTCTTGGCAACAACATAATTATTTTAATCTGCCAAACCTTCTTTCTCTTAACTGGAACTCTTTTATAGCTAAAACAAACTCTTTAGGAGTAAAATCTGGCCATAAAGTCTTTGTGAAATACAATTCAGTATAAGCTATCTGCCATAACATAAAATTAGAAATTCTTAATTCGCCAGAAGTGCGGATTAAAAAATCTAGCTCAGGCAAATTTTTAGTATATAAAAAATTCTTAAATTCTTCTTCATTAATTCTTTTTATCTCAGAAGATAAAATTTTATTCACAGCAGTAATGATCTCCTGTCTGCCTCCATAGTTAATACACAAATTTAAGATTAATCCATTGTTATTTCTTAGTTCTTCAATTAGATTTTGTAACAAAATTTTTGTTTTTTCATCAAGTTTACTAATATCTCCACTAACAATAAGTTTTATATTATTTTTTTTCAACATTTTTTTTTCTAACTTAATATAATTTCTTAACAAACTAAATAAACTTTCAATTTCATCCTTAGGTCTGTTCCAATTTTCTGTAGAAAAAGCATACAAAGATAAACATCTTATACCTAATTTAGCAGATATTTCTACAATTCTTCTTACTGTTTTTAAACCTTCTCTATGCCCAAATATTCTTGGCAAGTTATGTTTTTGTGCCCATCTACCGTTTCCATCCATTATTATACCAATATGCTTTGGCAATTTTTCAACATATAGTTCTATACCAAAAAATTTCATTGTTTTTTATTTTCTAAAAAATTTGGTTAACAAAATTTTTCTTAAAAGCAAATTTAACATATTTCTGTGTTAACTAACTTTCTTTTATTTCTTTAATTTTATGTTCTACTAATTCATCAACCTTTTTGATATACGACTCTGTAAGTTTCTGCAATTCTTCTTCTGATTTAAACTCGTCATCTTCAGAAATTTTTTTATCTTTTTTTAGCTGACGCAAAGTTTCTAAAGCAGTTCTTCTTTCGTTTCTTATAGCAACTCTGAAATTTTCTGCTATTTTATTAACTTGTTTTACAAGTTGCTCTCTTCTTTCATCTGTAAGTGAAGGTACTGTGATCTTTATAACTTTACCATCATTAATAGGTGTAAGTCCTAATGATGAATTTAATATTGCTTTTTCAATATTAACTATAATACTAATATCCCAGGGACGAATTTCTATGATTTTTCCTTCAACAATATTGATATTGCCAAGCTGGTTTAGTTTCATTTTACTATTATAACATTCAACCTCAATATTTTCTACTAAACTTACAGAAGCTCTACCAGTTCTTATAGTAAGCAGTTCTGCTTTATACTTCTCTATTGTTTTTTTCATCAACTCTTCTGTTTTTGCAAATAATTCTTTGGTAAACATATCTTTATCTTTCCTCCTTTTAGAAACATGTTAAATTTTTTAGAAATTTCTTAAAAATTTTTGGTAAGTGTTTAAAAATAGATCTTTATTTGGAATCTTAATGAAATTTGCAAAAAATTATCTTTCAATCAAAGTTCCAACTTCCTCACCCAATAAAGCCTTCAACAAATTACCTTTTTTGTATAAACTAAAAACTCTAACTGGCAAATTATTATCCATACATAAAGAAAATGCTGTTGTATCCATAATTTTTAATCTTTTATTTATTGCCTCTATAAAAGTTAAAGTTTTATACTTTTTTGCTTTTGGATTTTTTTTAGGATCTTCATTATATACACCATCAACCTGGGTCGCTTTAAGCAAAATATCAGAATGAATTTCTATCGCTCTTAATACAGCAGTTGTGTCTGTAGTAAAATATGGATTTCCTGTCCCAGCGGCAAAAATTGCAATTCTACCTTTTTCAAGATGTCTTATAGCTCTTCTTCTTATATATGTTTCAGCAATTCTTGGCATTTCTATAGCAGACATTACTCGAGTTATTAATCCAACAGATTCTAATGCAGACTGTAGTGCCATAGCATTTATAACTGTTGCTAACATACCCATATAATCTGCAGTAGTTCTTTCTATAAAACTCACATCTTTACCACGCAAGATATTTCCAGCACCTATAACTATCGCAAGCTGGACTTTTGTTTCTTCAATTGCAGATTTAATTTCTTTAGCAACTTCTTTTAATGAATCTTCTGAGAGGCCTATATTGTCTGGTTTTATTGCTATACTTTCTCCTGAAATTTTTAATACAACTCTTTTATACATAAAATTTTTCTCCATTTTGAAAAATTATATAAATTTCGTTGATTTAAGAATAACTTATAGATAAAAAAGATAAGTAAATAATGACAAGCGAAAAAAACAAAAAAGTTTGTGCCCATCTTTAATTTTTTAAAAACAACTTTTTATAATAACTATTCTTCACCTAAAACAAATCTTACAAACCTTTTTACTGTGATATTTTCTCCTGTTTTAGAAATTGCCTGTAAAATTATATCTTTAACTTTTTGTTTCCCTTGAGGATCACGAATATATGGTTGTTCTAAAAGACAGGTTTCTTCATAAAATTTTTCAATTCTACCTTCAACAATTTTATCTATAACATTTTCTGGTTTGTTTTTATTTTTTTCATCTTGCATAAGTTGTTTTTTATAAATTTCTTTTTCTTGTTTTATAACTTCTTCAGGAACATCTTCTTTTTTTATCCATTTAGGATTTGCAGCTGCTATTTGTAAACATAATTCTTTTGCTAAATTTCTAAACTCGTCAGTTCTTGCAACAAAATCTGTCTCACAGTTAAGTTCTAACAATACACCTATCTTATCACCTGAATGAATATAAGAAGAAATTATACCGTTTTTTGCAATGCGCGACGTTTTAGATAACGCCTTTGTTGCACCACGTTCTCTTAACAATATCAAAGCTTTTTCAATATCATAATTTGTTTCTTGTAGCGCTTTTTTGCAATCAAGTATTCCAGCAGATGAAATTGTTCTCAACTTCTGAATCAATTCTGAAATATTAACTTTTGTATTCATAAAATTACTTATCCTCGCTTTCTACTTTAGATAAATCAATTTCTTCTTCTAATTCTTGTTGATTTACTGGTCCTGAAACAGGAATTTCTTGATCATATGTATCTACTACAGATTCGCTATATTGTTTTTTCCCCTCAATTACAGCATCTGCTATAATAGAACAAACCATTTTCACAGATCTTATTGCATCATCATTTGCAGGAATCGGATAATCAACTAAATCAGGATCTGCATCTGTATCACAAATTGCAACAACAGGAATTTTCATCTTTCTTGCTTCTTTTAAAGCATTATGCTCCTGGATAGTATCAATAATAAAAACTATTCCTGGTAAAGAAGTCATATTTCTTATTCCTTCTAACATTGTTTGTAATTTTGTGATTTTTTTAATCTTTAAAGTTGCTTCTTTTTTCTTCAACTGATCAAATATCCCTTGTTTCTGCATTTCTTCTAATTGTTCAAGATTTCTGACAGATTGTCTAATAGTTTCAAAATTAGTAAGTGTTCCTCCTAACCATTTATAATTTACATAAAAAGCGCCACATCTTTGTGCTTCTTGTTTTACTGTTTGCTGTGCTTGAGGTTTTGTTCCAACAAAAAGTATAGTTTTTCCTTCTGCTGTAGAATCTTTTACAAACTTATATGCTCGTCTTAATTCATGCATGGTTTTTTGCAAATCTAGAATGTGAATCTTATTTCTTGCACCAAAAATGTATTTTTTCATTTTAGGATTCCATTTTCTTGTAGGGTGGCCAAAATGCACACCTGATTCTAATAACATCTTTAAATTTACAGTCGTCATAAAATTATTCTCCTTTGGTTATTTTAATATTTTTAAGGTAGATAATATAATATTAAATTTTATTTTGCAATATTAATAAAAGAAAAGTTTTCTTTAGAATTTAATTGAATTTTGGAAACAATACTTTTTGTAGGACATTTTATTACACATAATTCACAGTTGTTACATTTGTCATATTTCATAAAAGCAAGATTATCTTCTAATGTGATATCTCTTACAGGACAAGTTTTTACACACAAACCACAACCGATACAACCTACAGAACATATCTGTCTTACAATATTACCTTTATCTTTTGAACTACATAGTATATGAACTTGGTAACTACAAGATACAAGTTTAATAATTTTTTGAGGACATACTTTCACACACAGCCCACATCCTGTGCATTTTAAAATATCTACTTCTGCAACTCCATATTTATTAATAAAAATTGCTTCAAATGGACATACTTCGACACAATCTCCAAAACCTAAACATGCGTACTTACATTTTTTTTGTCCATTAAACACCTTTGATGCATAATAACAACTTTTTAATCCTTTATACAAAAACTCATCCTTTGCTCTGCTTCCTCCTGCACATAAAACAACTGCAACCATTCTTTGCACATCAGAAACTTCTTTATTCATAATCTCTGCAATTTTTTTTACTGTTTCTTCACCTCCTGGTTTACACAAATTTATCTCAACATTACTGCTAACAATAGCTTCAGCATATTGTTCACAACCAACATATCCACAAGCACCACAATTTGCTCCTGGCAAAGCTGATAAAACCTTATCTTTTTTGGGATTAGATACTACCTTAAACTTTTTTGCAGCAATTGATAACAGAAAACCTATTACAAAACTCACTGATCCCATAACTAAAAACGATTGTATTATAATATTTTCTTTCATAAGTTTTTTTGGCTACTTTTCTTTCTAAGGATAAACAAAAGTAGCTAAAATCCGAACAATCCAATTAATCCCATAAAAGATAAAGACATTAGTGCTGCTGTGATAAAAACTATTCCATAACCTTTCACTGCGTTAGGTAAAGGTGCTAACTCAAGCCGTTCTCTAATAGATGAAAAAAGTATTATTGCAATAGTATAACCCAAAGCTGTACCTGAAGAAAAAATTATTGATTGTAAAAAATTAAATTTATAATCAACAATCAAAAATGCTACTGCTAAAATTGCACAGTTTGTAGTAATCAAAGGCAGATATATACCCAAAGCTTTAAATAATCCAGGCATATTCTTTTTTAAAAATAACTCAACTAATTGTACTAAAGATGCAATAACTAATATAAAAACTATAATTTTAAGATATACCAATCCTAAAGGTAAAAGTACTAAATTATATATAAACCACGAAACAACAGTTGCTAAAGTCATAACAAAAAATACTGCAGCTGACATTCCTAGCGCAGAAGATAATTTATTTGAAACACCAAAAAAAGAACAAAGTCCTATAAACCTCATTAAAATAATGTTATTCACAAAAACAGATGATATAAAAATTGCTAATAATGATGTGTTTTTCATAAAAATATATATTTAAAAAATTTATTTCTTTTTATCCTTTAAGTTTTATATTTCCAACACATTTTGATTTTAAAACACAACCTTCACATAAAGAAGGTAAATTGCTAATAACTTTTTGTCTTTTATTAAATTTGTTTTCTATATATTTTACTAAAGTAATAACTAAACCGGCAGCTAAAAATCCCCCTGGTGGTAAGATCATAATAACAGCTGGATTTTGAAGAAACTCTTTTGAATTAAAAATTGTCCCTGAACCAAAAATTTGTCTTATAATGCCTAAAACAGCTATTGCTATAAAAAATCCTGCGCCCATACCTAAACCATCTATTAAAGAATATAAAACATTATTTTTTGATGCAAAAGCTTCTGCTCTTGCTAAGATAATACAATTAACTACAATCAATGGTATAAAAACACCTAAACTTTCTGACAACGAAGGAAAATATGCTTTAATTAAATAATCAACAATAGTTGTAAATGTTGCAATAATAACTATAAATACTGGAATTCTTATGTTATTAGGAATAATTTTTCTAAAAACAGAAATAATAATATTTGAACAAGTTAAAACAAAAGTTGCAGCAATGCCCATACCAATAGCGTCGTTTGCGGTAGTTGAACATGCAAGAAATGGGCATAGACCTATCATCATAATTAAAACTGGATTTTCTTTAATCAAACCATTAAAAAATATTTGTAATATTTTTTTCATCTTTCTTCTTTTTGTTCCTCTGAAGTTAGAGTTTGTGTTGAAATTGTTATGTTTTGTTTTTCAATTATTTTTGTCTTTGGTTTTAAAACACTTTGTTGGGTTTTTATTAAAGGTACAACTGATATATAACTTTCTTCTCTTTTATTTTTTAAATATCTGTATAGTTCATCTTTACTTAATAATTCTCTTACTGAATTTGTTATAGCACGCGATGTTATTGTTGCACCACTTATAGCATCAATTTTACCATTTATGTTATCTTTTTTTAAAAATATCTCATTTGCACTTTTTAGCTTAAACTTACTTAAAAAATTTTCTTTTTGAACATTTGCACCTAATCCTGGAGTTTCTTTATGAGAAATTATTTTTAGATTAATAATTCTAGGAACACTTTCTGTTGTAATAGCTACAATATATTCAATTTCTCCAGCGTAACCTTTGCAAGATGATTTTATTAAGATTCCAACAAAATTTTTTTCTTTATCATAACATTCTTCTATATCATAAAAATTTTCAACATTTATTTTTTTAAACTCTTCTGCTTGAGGAATAATTTCAGACTTTAATTTTAACTCTTTAGCAAAAAGATTTTTTTCTATCTTAGGTTTTGTGTATGTGTACAAAAATGACAAGCTTATCGCTGAAATTATACACACAAAAAATAACACCAATATCATCTTTAAATCTTCCCTCATACTTTTTTAAACCCAAATTTTTTTCTTATAGTATAATTATCTATCAACGGAGTTAACAAATTCATAAACAAAATTGAAAAACACACACCTTCAGGATAACTACCCCAAAATCTTATTATACAAGTTAAAATTCCACAACATATAGCAAAGATTATCTTTCCTTTAGAGGAAACAGGTGTAGTGACAGGATCTGTTATCATAAAAATTCCGCCTAAAAAAATTCCACCTGAGAGTAAATATATCCATAAATTTTGTTTATCTACAAAAAATGTTACTATACCAACTGTAAGAATATAAGCTAAAGTAGAAAAGGGATTTATATGTTTTTTAAATACCAAATAAAAATAACCTAATAAAAGAAATACTACAGAAGTTTCTCCTAACGAACCTAAATAGTTACCAATAAGCAAATTTTTTATTGACGGAATATTAGATATTTGTTCTGGAAAATGTTTAAGTATAGTAAGTGCTGTAGCAGATGAAACACCATCAACAACAGAAAAATTTCCCATATTCTGTGGAAAAGCAATATGTACAAATGCCCTTGCTATCAATGCAGGATTAAACGGGTTAAACCCTAAACCACCATATATTTGTTTACCAAAAATTATTCCAAAAGATACACCAATTGCTACAATCCACAATGGCAGCCTTGCTGGCAAAGTGTATGCAAAAAGTAATCCAGTAATTATACAACTTAAATCCACAACTGTAGGTTCTTGTTTTCTTAACAAATTAACCAATAACTCTGACAAAACAGAAAATATTACAGAAACTAATATTATTAATAAACTATAAAAACCAAAAAATACCAACGAAGCAACACCAGCTGGTATTAAAGCAATAATTGTATCAAACATCATAGTTCGTATTGAATGTTTTTTTCTTATATGTGGTGCTGGCGATATTATAAAAAATTTTTCTTCCATAAAGAGTTTTCTTATTTAATAAGGTTTATAACTTTATTACTAAATTAAACCCTACTGACTAACCACTAAACACTACAACCTAAAGATTTATTTATTTTTTAATAATACTTTTTGCATATTTTATCTGTGCAACTATAGGACGTTTCGCTACACATACATATGAACAACAACCACATTCTATACAATCAAATGGTGAATAGATGTTTACTTTATCCCACTTTTTATATTCAATATACAAACTTAAAAAATTTGGCATAAGTTTCATTGGACAAACCTCAACACACTTAGCACATCTTATACACTGATTATATTCTTGTTCAATTTTATAGTCTGAAAAAAATAAAATTCCAGAGGTACCTTTTATAATTGGTGTTTCTAAACTTTCTTGAGCAATACCCATCATTGGTCCACCAAAAATTATTTTTTTAATATTATTAACATCTATATTTAACATTTTAACAATATCTTTTAGCATCATACCTATAGGAAGCAAAAAATTTCCTTTTCTATCAATATCTCCGGAGATTGTTAGTACTCTTTCTATTAAAGGTATTCCTTTAACTATTGCATTATATATAGCAACAAAAGTAGCAACATTGTGTAGCACAACACCAACATCCATAGGTAATCCGCCAGAAGGTACTTCTTTATTTAAAACTTTTTTTATAAGTTGTTTTTCAGCACCTTGGGGATATTTTGTTTTTACTAATTTTATTTCTATATTAGGAATTGTAGATACTTTTTCTTTTAGTTTTTGATATGCTTGCATTTTGTTATCTTCAACAACGATTATACCTTTCAACGCATTCAAAATATGCATTACAATTCTTAATCCTTCAACAAGTTCTAAACTATTTTCTTGCATAACCCTATCATCGCAGGTAAGATATGGTTCACATTCGCATCCATTAGCTATTACATAATCTATAATTTTATCCCTTGGTGGAGAAAGTTTTACATGTGAAGGAAACATTGCACCACCAAGACCTACTATACCTAAATCTTTTATACGGTTTACTAATTCTTCTGCAGAAAATCTAAAATATTCTTTATATTTTGTACTAAAATCTATAGTTTTGTTATGTCCATCTGATTCGATAACTATCGCTGGAAATTTTTTGCATAAAACAGGATGCAAAACCTCTTTTATCTCCACAACTTTCCCAGAAACAGGCGAGTGCAAAGAAGCAGAAACTAATCCATCAGGTTGAGCAATTTTTTGTCCGCGTAAAACATAATCTCCTGTTTTAACTATAGGTATGGAAGGTTTCCCAGTATGTTGTGATAAATGCAGATACACAAATTGCGGTATCTGCAAAATTCCAATTCGGTAATGTTGTGTAATTTTATTTTCTTTGGGATGTATTCCACCTGAAAAGTTCATACTTTTTTATTCTTCTAACAACTGATATTTTTTAATATTTTCTTGAATTTTTTGTTTCCACATTGCTAAAATTTCTTTATTTTCTTCTTTTAACAGATGAGAAAATCTTTTTTGCAATTTTAAATATTCTTCAATAGGTTTTAATTGTTTATATTTTCTAACTTTTGTTAAGATACCGTTTTCATATTCAACCAATGGCCAAAAACCTGTCTCAACAGCTAAAGTTGCAACTTCAATTGTATCTTCTGGTTGAGAACCCCAACCTAAAGGACATGGTGATAAAATATGTATAAATTTCGGTCCTTTAATTTTTAGTGCTTTCTTAACTTTATTTTGTAAATCTACAGGTAAATGTACAGATGCTGTAGCTACATATACACATCTGTGTGCTAACGCAATATCTACTAAATTTTTTTTCCATCTTAAGTTACCTGTTGAACCTTTTCCTACAGGCGAAGTTGTTGTGTTAGTTCCTATTGGTGTGGTTCCACTACGTTGTACACCGGTATTCATATATGCTTCGTTATCATAACATATTGTTAAAATATCATGTCCTCTTTCCCATAAACCAGAAAACGCCTGAAGGCCAATATCTGCAAACCCGCCATCGCCTGCTTGTGCAATAATATTTATATTATTTTTTAAACCTAAATAATTTAAAGCAGATTCTACACCAGAAGCAACTGCACCTGCATTTTCAAATAACGAATGTATAAAAGGAACACGCCAAGAAGTATAGGGATATCCTGTAGAAAACACTTCTAAACAGCCTGTATTGTTTACAACAATAGTATTTTTTCCTGAAGCATCTATCACTAACCTTGCAGCTAAAGATTGTGCACAACCTGCACATGCTGTATGTCCTGCAGTAAATAAAATTTTTTCGTCAATCATTGAAATATATCCTCCTTAAAATATAAGTTCTGTTAACTCTATTTTTAATTTCAGTTTTTATCCTATTAGAAGATGAAAGAAAAGTTTTTATAATAATCTTTCTCACTTTCTTACAATATAAGTTTTTCAATCTACACTATCAACTACCTGATACCCACTATCAGCTAAATTAATCTTTTTCTCTTTATTAATCAAATAAAGCTTCCTAGATTTTCTTGTTTAACACTTACAAATTTTGTTGAAACAAAATCTTTTTCTTGGTATATTTCAAAAATTTCTTCTTTAGAAACATCTCTTCCCCCAAGACCACAAATATAACCCACAACTTTTGGCAAAGTTTTTATAGCATCACTTTGCAAAGTTATATAAAAAGAACTTACAACATCTTGATACAACGGACTTTGTGCACCTAAAGAAATGGATTTATCAATTACAATAACTTTTTTTGCTTTAGATAAAACTTTAACAATTTCTTGTGGAAAAGGTCTGTATGAAATAATTCTTAATAATCCAACTTTTTGTTGCTTATATCTTAGTTCATCAACCACATCTTTTATTGGTCCTGAAATAGAACCCATTGAAACAAAAATTGTTTCTGCATCTTGAGTTTTGTATTCTTCAAACAAACCATATGATTTTCTAGCAAAAATTTTTGTAAACTCTTCTGCTACATCTAAAATTTTTTTCTTTACTTCGTTATTTAATGTTTCATGTATAGCATATCTTGTTTCAAGATAATATTCAGGTCCAATAAGCGAACCAAAAGTTAAAGGATTGTTAACATCAAGTTTATAAGGTGGATTATATTCAGGCAAAAACTTGTCAACCAACTCTTGTTGAGGAATTTCTACTGGTTCATATCCATGGCTTAATATAAACCCATCTATATTAATAATTGTAGGCAACATAATATCTTTATCTTCAGCAATTTTAAATGCTTGAATATGTAAATCGCACGCTTCTTGAATATTTTCTGCAAACAACAAAATTAATCCTGCATCACGAACAGTCATAATATCCTGTTGATCATTCCATATATTTATTGGTGCAGAAACAGCACGGTTAACACAACACATAACAACAGGCAATCTCATCCCTGCAATATTAAACAAAACTTCTGTCATTAAAAGCAATCCTTGTGATGAAGTAGAGCTGTATGCTCTTACACCGCTTGCAACAGCTCCTAAAACACAACTTGCAGCAGAATGTTCAGACTCTACATTTACAAACTCTGCATTAAGTTGGCCATTTGCAATTAAAGTTGCAATTTCTTCTACTATGTGTGTTTGTGGAGTTATAGGATAAGCAGATATAACCGCAGGTTTACACAAAGATACCGTTTTTGCAATTGCTTGTGCACCCTCTAAAAATTGTTTCATAAAATTAAAATCCTCCTGTTGTTTTGAATCATTCTTCCTCCATTATTATATCATTTACAGGACAAACTTTTACACAAAGACCACAGCCTTTACAATAATCTAAATCTACATCATATTCTTTTTTACTTCCTGAAATACATCCTTCAGGACAAACTAAATAGCACATTCTACAACCAGTACAATTTTTATGTAAAAACTTAGGTTTTCTAGTTGTTCTCCAAGAACCTGTTTTATTTTTAACTCCCATTGCTGGAGGTAATATTATTTTTGCGAACATATTTTAGTTCCTCCTTGTTAGATTTTCTTTATGTACTTGTAGCCTTCTTCAGCAAGTTTTAAATTTAACTGTTGAAGTTCACCTTTAAACCTTTCCTTAATAGATTCATATAATAAATCTATCTTAAACTCATTACTTATAGCACATATACCTCCTAACAATACAGTATTTGCAAAAACTTTTCCAGTAATTTCTTGCGAAATTCTACCTGCAGGAACAGAAATTATTTTTTTACCATCCAAAGATTTATATTCTTTCTGAGAATTTATTAAACAAATACCAGAATTTTTTAAACTTTCATTAGGATCTTGTTCTGAAAACAATGTTTCATCTACAACTATAGAATAATCTGCTAATTTTATTCTTGTTCTTAATCTTATAGGTTTTGTATCATATCTTAAAAACGCATTCATTGGAGCACCCATACGTGCAGCACCAAAATGTGGAAAAGCATAAGCATATAAGCCAGATTTTACTAACGCAGAACCTAAAATTTGTGCAGTAGTGATAGCACCTTGTCCTGCTCTCGCAAAAATTATTACCTCTTTCATTATAAATTCCTCCTAAAGATATAAGTTCTGTTAACTTTCTTACGATAATCTCATTGTTTTTGAACTATTATTCTTAATCTATTCTTCTCTTTTACCTAAATGATGATCCAAAATTAATAATGTAGTAAATGAATCTTTTATTTTTTCAAGTTTTTGAACAATTTCTAAAGTTTGCGCTTCTTCTTCGACTTGTTCTTCAACAAACCATTTTAAAAAACTCTCTGTTGCATAATCTCTTTCATTTTTTGAAAGATTAAGAATTTCGTAGATAAAATTAGTAATTTTAGTTTCATGCTCATATGCATCTTTAAACACTTCAAAAACAGAATTCCAAGAAATTTTAGGTATGTCAATTTTTTCTAATAACACCTTAGCACCTCGCTCAATTATATAATCAAAAAATTTCATTGCATGAGTTATTTCTTCTTTTGCTTGAACTTTCATCCAGTGAGCAAAACCTCTTAAATTTTCAGATTCAAAATATGCAGCCATTGATAAGTATAGGTATGCAGAAAATAATTCTCTGTTTAATTGTTTGTTCAGTTCTTGCTCAATTTTTTTGTTTATCATAAATTTAATAAAACCTCCTTTTAAAATTTATATCGAGTCTATTAAATTAAAATGAAAAAATTAATACTCTTATTTCATTTAATAAATTAATTTTATAAAAATAGTTTTTACTAAAATAAAAATTAGCTAATTTTTATTGCTTCTGTGGGACAATTTTGTGCCGCCTCTTTAACTTTTTCTTCATATTCTTGAGGAACATCTTCTAATTTTACTTTAGCAACATCATCTAACATCTCAAACACTTCAGGACAAGTATCCACACATAAACCACATCCTGTACACAAATCTTTATCTATTTTTACTTTCATTTTTTCATCCTCCCAAAAAATTAATTTAAAATGTAAATGAAAACATAAAACAAAAATACCTTATAATTCTATTTTTCAGAGATTAATTCAATCAGGAAAGTAGTGTTAAAATTTATAAAATATTAATTACCTTTGTCAATATAATAATTTAAAAATTTTTCTTTAATTACAAATTCAGGGCTATATCTATAAAAACTAAAATCATTATTCAAACAAACTTCAAAATTATATTTATTATTATAAATATCATAAATTTTGCTCACAAAATCATATATTATTTTTTTTCTATTCTGTTTCAAATTTATTAAATAATCTGGGTTTAAAATTTCACTTACCCCTTCTATTTTTGTAGCAATAACTATTTTTTTTAAAGCCAAAGCTTCTAAAACAACATTTGGAGAACCTTCCCAATAAGAAGTTAACAAAAACAAATTACAAGCATTTATATAATCATAGACATTTTCTTTATAACCTAAAAATTTAACATAATTCTCTATTTGCAATTTTTTAACATAATTTAAAAGATTTGTATACTCTTCGCCATCTCCAATAATAGTAAATAAATATCTAAAATTTTTATATTTTACTTTTTCAGAAAAACTTTTTGCTACATCTATTAACAGATCATATCCTTTCTGTTTATGCAACCTTCCTACTGAAACTATTAAAAAATCTTCTTCTTTAAGTCCCAATTCTTTTTTTATTGCAGAAGAAGAAAATTTAATCTTTATATCATTTAAATCAATTATATTTTGCGATATCACTATATTTTCTTCATTGAATTTATGTTCTTTAATAACAAATTCTTTTGTCTCATTTGAGTTAGTTATTATTTGGTCAACAAGAAAATCTGTATATCTTAAAAGTTTTATCTGCCATAATTTTTCTTTCTCTACTACACGTTCAGAACAAAATATTTTCGTCTTAGGAAAAAAAATTTTTACAAATCTTGATAAAAAATTTGCCTGGAATAAAAAACTATGGACAATTTTTGGTTTATATTTAAAAATTAAATAAAAAAATTTTAATAAACTATAGGGTAAAACTAAAAAAGTTAAAAAAGATGATCTCACAGGCATATCTAAGTGGTATATCTTAACACCTAAAGAACAAATCTTTTTTTTATACCTACCATTTTTTTTAAGTGATATCACAATCGGTTCAAATTCATTACTTTTATATTTTCTTGGTAAGAATTTTAAAATATAATAAAGATTTTTCTGTGTTCCTCCATAATCAAGTGAAGTTAAAACATAAAAAATTACTATTTTATTTTTTTGTCTCCACACGCTCAATATATTCTCCTGTCCTTGTATCTATTTTTATAATATCACCCACCTCAATAAACAAAGGAACAGAAACCTCTGCTCCAGTTTCTAAAGTTGCAGGTTTCATTACATTACTTACACTATCTCCTCTTATCCCAGGAACTGTGTGAATAACTTTTAATTCCACAGCAATGGGTAGTTCTATTCCCAAAAATTCTTCATTTAAATATAAACCTTCAACTTCAACACCTTCTTTAAGAAATTTTATCGCATCACCAACTTGGTGTTTAGAAATATGTATTTCTTCAAATGTATCCATATCCATAAATACCAAATTATCTCCTGCTTGATACATATACTGCTTCTTTTTTCTAACCAAATCTACTAACTCAAATTTTTCTCCAGATTTAAATGTTCGTTCTATAATACCACCACTACGAACATTTTTTAATTTTGTCCTCATCACAGCACCGCCTTTTCCTGGTTTGTGATGTTGATACCATATGATAGAATATATCTCTCCATCAACATTTATACACAAACCTACTTTGAAATCAGAAGTGTCAATAGTAACCATAAGTATCATCCTCCTTCAAGCAAAAGTTATCATTTTGTTTTTTTATTTTGTAAATTGTTAAGTTATAAAAATTTTTCAATTTAATATCTCTGGATTATAGTCAACTAAAACATCGTCTTCTATTCTTAATCCAAATTTTTTATCAAAATATATACCTGGCTCTATTGTAACAACCATACTTTTTTGTAGTAGAGTGTTATTTTGGTTAGTTATTGCAGGTAATTCATGAACCTCTAACCCCAAACCATGACCTGTGCTGTGAAGATAACTTTTTTCTAAATTTAATTTTTTAAAATAATCTCTTGCATAATTATCTATATCTTTTGCTTGTATTGAAGGTTTACACATAGAAATTAAAGTTTTTTGTATATCTTTTAATCTGATATACAAATTATTCGCTTCTCTATTTTTTTCAACATTAAACATTCTTGTTATGTCACAACAATAACCTTGATATTTACAACCCAAATCTATCAATACTAAACTATTTTTTCTAAATTTTTTATTTGTAGATATATGATGTGGATATGAAGTATTCTCATCAAACGCCACAATAGGAGAGAACGCTGCTTCAACTTTGTAATCTAAAAACTGTTTTAAAATAAAATTTTTAACTTCAATTTCTGTAATATTTGGTCTTATAAACTCTTTTATTTTATTTAGCACTTTTTTACAAATTTCTGCTGATTTTCTTATTTTGCCAATTTCATTTCTGCTTTTTATTATTCTAAAGTTTTCTATTAAAGAACTAAATTTTATTTTTTTCGAATATTTTTTTAGTAAATTATAGGTTTTAAATGATAAATTTTTATCATCTAACAAAAAAGTTTTATCTACAAAATTTAATTTTGATATTTGTTCTTCTAATTCTACCCCAACAACTGTTTCAATGTCATTAAAAAATTTTTTAATTTGGCCCAAAAACATTAAAGAAGTTAAAATTTTTATTCTATCTTTAGATATCGCTAGAAAATATCCATCTAAAATTGCTCCTGTAATATAAAACAAGTTATAATTATTTAATACTAATAAAACCTCTTCCCTTTCAAGATTTTCTTGTATTAGTTTTATCTTTTTTTTATCCATTGTTGAAGAAAAAAGATACTTTTTATTATAGAACTTCTTTCAATATTCTCAACAGTTTTTACTTCTCCGATGCGAATTGGTAAAGCAAACCTTAAATTTTTTTGATATATTTTTTTATCATATTGTATAAACTTAAAAATTTTTTCTTTTGAAATTTTTAACAGTGCTTTATCAAACTTTTTATCTTTGAGATATTTTTCAACTAAAAACATAATTCTTTCAAACTCATAATCTGAAAGGATCTTCAACTTATAAGACAGAAAACTTTCTGCAATTAAACCTAAAATCACAGCTTCTCCATGAGAGTAAATTCTATATCCTGTGGCTGATTCTATTGCATGAGCAATTGTATGTCCTAAATTAAGTTGTTCTCTTATACATTTTGTTTCTTTTTCATCTTTTTTAACAATTTCAAGTTTTGTCTTTATACATTCAAAAATAATATTTTTAAAAAATTTACTATCTATTAAATCATCTGAGATATAAAAATTTTTTTTAAAGTTTAACAAATTATAAATTTTTTTATTTATTATTGCATATTTTAAAATTTCTCCTAAACCATTATAAATTTCTTTTTCAGACAGAGTTTTTAATAATGATGTATCACAAAAAATCATCCTTGGTTGATAAAAACTACCAACAAAATTTTTATATTTATAAAAATTTATTGCAGTTTTCCCTCCTATAGAAGAATCAACCATTGCAAGTAGAGTTGTAGGTATTTGTACATAATTTATTCCACGCATATATGTAGAACATACAAAACCTACTAAATCTCCTAAAACACCTCCACCAAAGATCAAAACTAAATATTTTCTATCTACTTTTAAATCTAAAAATTTCTTACATAAAAATTTAAAATATTCAAAAGATTTTATTTTTTCTCCTTCAGATAAAAATAAGATTTTTGATTTTATGTTTTCAAACCTGTCCTTATAAATATACCACAACTTTTTGTGTGTTATTAATAAAAGCTTTGTATAACTAAATTTCTCCTTATTTAAAATTTTTAAAAAATTTTCTAATTTGTCAATATATACAATAACATTTTTTTGTTCAATAAATTGTATTTTAATTTTTTTCATATTTTCAAAAAACATCTTTTGATTTTACAAAATCTATAATTCTACTTACAATCTCTTCTACAGATGTATTGTCTGTATTAATTCTTATATCACAATATTTATAATATTCTTCTCTTTCTGACAACAACCTTTTAATTTCTTCTAAGGGTTGCGGTTTATTAAGTAATGGTCTTATGCCTGGCTGTTGTTTTAACCTTTCAAAAATTGTTAAGGGTTCTGCAGTAAGGTTTACTATTATACCATTAGAACGTAAATTTTTCATATTTTCTTCTCTTAAAACTACTCCACCGCCAGTAGAAATAACTTTTTTGTCTTCTTTTGATACTTTTTCTACAATCTGTGATTCTATATTTCTAAAATATTTTTCTCCATAACAAGCAAAAATTTCTGAAATTTTTAATCCTATAGATTTTTCTATTATTTCATCTGTATCAATATATTCAAAGCCAATCTCTTTTGCTAAACTTCTACCTACAGAAGTTTTCCCTGTACACATAAAACCAGTAAGTATAATATTCATAAAAAATAATACAAAATTATAAATTTTTAATCTCTTTTAAATAATTGTTATAATTTTGTTTTATCTCTTTTAAAGAATCACCACCAAATTTTATTCTAAATTCGTTTGCTAGACATATTGCTAACATCGATTCTGCTATAATACTACCTGAAGGTACAACAAAAATGTCACTTCTTATTATCTCTGCTTTGTTGGATTTTTTAGTTTTTATATTAACACTTTTTAACGGATTATATAAAGTTGGTATTGGTTTCATTGTGCATTTTAATATTATTGGCTCTCCATTAGAAATTCCTCCTTCAATACCTCCAGCATTGTTTGTCTTTCTATAAAAACCTTTATTTGGTAAATAAAATATTTCATCATGCACTTGAGAACCAAAAAAACAAGAATATTTTTCTCCTAACCCAATTTCTACAGATTTAACTGCTGGAATTGAAGAAAGATAATATAGAATTTTTGCATTTAATTTATCACACCATTGAGTATGACTCCCTAATCCAATGGGAACATTTATAGCAAATACCACAAACTCACCTCCAAGAGTATCTTTTTTTTCTTTTGTTTTATCTATTATTCTAATAATTTTTTTTTCTTTTGTTTTATCAGGAAATCTCACTGTGGACTTCTCTGCTAAATTAAAGTATTTAAGTAATATTTTTTTATTAGAAGTTATATAATTACTTTCAAATTTAATATTATTAACTTTTACAACAAAAGAACCAATGATTATAGAAAAATTTTCTAAAAATTGCTTACACACAGCACCTGCAACAACTCTTCCAACAGTTTCTCTTGCTGAAGATCTTTCAGATATATCTTTTAAATCATTTCTTAAAAATTTTAACACACCAGTAAGATCTGCATGTCCTGGACGAGGATTTAATAAAGGTTCTGAAAATTCTTCTCCTAAAAAATCTTTTTCTCTATAATCTTTATTATGTACCAAAATACAAATAGGTGAACCTATAGTTTCAGAATATCTTATACCTGAAATAATTTCTATTCTATCTTCTTCAAAACTTTGTCTACTACCTCTTCCATAACCTCTCTTTCTTCTTAACAACTCGTTTTTAATTTTTTGTTCAGAAATTTTTAAACCTGCAGGAATACCATCTAAAAATACAGATATTGCCTTATTATGTGATTCTCCTGCCGTATAAAATCTTATCATAAATAATCCTCCAAAGGTTGCTTTTTATGTTAAATTTTTAGTATAATTTTTTAAAAAATTTTGTCAATCTCTTTTATTGTTTTTATAAAAATTAAATCTAAATTTTTTTGTTCTAAAATATTAGAGTTTATATTCTTTTTGTTTTCGTATGGAATAAAAACTTTCTTATATCCTAGCTTATAAATCTCATTTATTCTTTCATTTATAAAACTTATAGCACGAATTTCTCCGTTAAGACCTATCTCTCCTAAATATACACATTTGCTATCTACAATAATGTTTTTATGAGAAGAATAAAGAGCCAAAACTACAGCTAAATCTATAGTTGTTTCTTTTGTTTTTAATCCAGACACAATATTCAGATATACATCTTCATAAACTAAACTTACACCTGTATATTTTTCTAAAACAGAAATTAACAACATAGCACGGTTATAATCTATTCCTGAAACAACTCTTCTTGGTTGTGGAAAATATGATTTTGTAAGCAAGGCTTGAATTTGTGTAAGAATTGGTCTTGTACCTTCTACTATACAAGTTGTTACAGTTCCTACTAAATTTTCACTATGTTGAATAAAAAATTCTGAAGGATTAGCTACTTCTTTAAGTCCATTATAATTCATCTGAAATATTCCAATCTCAGATGTTGAGCCAAATCTGTTTTTATAAACTCTTAATATACGATAATTTTGTGTTGTATCTGACTCAAAATATAAAACTGTATCAACCATGTGTTCTAAAAGTTTAGGTCCTGCAATATCGCCTTCTTTTGTTATATGGCCTAAGATAAACACAGTGATATTTTTTGTCTTAGCCAATTTAATAACCTCTGCTGTAATACCGCGAATCTGTGCAACACTACCTTGAGGATTCGATATAAAATCAGAATTTATTGTTTGTATAGAATCTATTATTACCACATCAGGAAAAATCTCTTCTATAACTTTAACTATATTCTCTAAACTTGTTTCTGAAATAACAAAAATGTTATTGTTTTTTATATTTAATCTCTCAGATCTTAATTTGATTTGTTGCAAAGATTCTTCAGCAGAAACATATAAAACTTTGTAATTCTCAGCTGCTACATTTTTTGTAGATGCAATTTTTTCTGCAATCTGTAACATCAAGGTTGATTTACCAACACCTGGTTCACCACCAACCAAAACCACACTGCCAAAAACAACTCCTCCACCCATTATCCTATCAAATTCCGATATACCTGTGATTATTCTATTTTCTTTATCATTATAAGAGATCTCATTTAGTTTTTTTACTTCTGATGTAAAATCTGTAATTTTATTTTTTTTAAGATTTGGATTAAACTCTTTAAAACTATTCCAACTACCACATTCAGGACATTTACCTAACCATTTTAAACTTTCATATCCACATTCTTTGCATACAAAAAAAATTTCCTGCTTTTCTTTTTTCATAAATCTTTACTTTTGCTATTTTTCAATATAATAAAGAAACAAAAATTTTTAATACATACCTTTATAGATGAAACAAACACCCTTTAATCTACTCTTTATAGCAATATGTTTATTAATAATCTTTTTTACTTTACACTATCACCTACAACCCAAAGAGTATTATATATCTAAATTTTTAATAATTCTATAAATGTTTCCTTAGGAATTTCAACAGAGCCTATCTGCTTCATTTTTTTCTTACCTTCTTTTTGTTTTTCTAATAATTTTCTTTTCCTTGTAACATCTCCTCCATAACATTTTGCTAAAACATCTTTTTTAAGAGAAGGAATGTCCTCTCTAGCAATAATTCTTCCCTGAGATTTTATTTGCAAAGGTATAGTGAACAAATGTCGTGGAATAGTTTTTTTTAATTTTTCTAAAATTTTTAAAGCTATATGATATGCTTTATCTTTATGTGTAATGTAGCAAAAAGAATCAACTACTTCGTTATTTACTAAAACTTCTAATTTTACAAGGTCTGATTTTTTATATCCTATATGTTCATAATCAAAAGAAGCATATCCTTTTGAGACAGACTTTATTGCATCAAAAAAATTTGTAATTATTTCTGCTAAAGGTATTTCAAAAGAAACTATAACACGGTTTTCATCAATAAAATCTTGTTCTAAAACTTCAGCTCTAAAAATTTTACAAGTTTCAATAATATTACTTAAAAATTCTAACGGAGTTACAACTGTAGTTTTGGTCATTGGCTCATAAACTTCTAAAACCTCACCATAGGCAGGAAAATCTGTTGTTGTGTTAACTATTATCTCTTTTTTATTTTTAGTAATAACTTTATACTCTACATTAGGTAAAGTAATAATTATATCCAAATTATACTCGCGTTCTAACCTTTCTTTCACAATATCAAGATGTAGTGAACCTAAAAATCCGCAATGAAATCCACCACCTAAAACTTTTGATGATACAGGCTTAAAATATAAAGAATAATCAGTAAGATGCAACTTTTGCAATGAAGACTTTAACTCGTCATAATCTTTAGGACTTAAAGGATAAATACTTGCAAAAACATAAGGTTTTACTTCTTTAATTTGTGGTCTTTGAATTTTTGTTATATCAGCCTTAGTCTCTATTATTAGATCGCCTATTTTTATAGTATGAATGTCTTTAATACCAGCAACTATATATCCAATCTCTCCAGGCAATAACTCTACTGCAGGTGTAAGATTTAGCTTTATATATCCTAACTCTTCAACTTTATAAATATTTTCTTCTTGTGAAGAAAAAAATTTAAATTCAGTCCCTTTTTTAACACTGCCACTTAATACTTTAATATACATAACTACATATCTAAACGGATCATAGTAGGCATCAAAGACAAGACAACTTAAATCTTTAGTATACTCATTAACTTTTGGTGGAGGTATAAGATTAACTATACTTTCTAAAACTTTTTCAACACCAATACCTGTCTTAGCACTTACAAGCAAAGGTAAAGTATTAATATTTAAAAATTCTTTAATTTGTCTTTTAGTAAGTTCTATATTTGCATTTTGCAGATCTATTTTATTTATTATAGGAATTATTACTAAACCAGCTTTCTGTGCTAAAGTAGCATTCGCTAATGTTTGTGCCTCAACACCTTGTGTTGAGTCAACAACTAATAACGCCCCATCACACGCATTTATAATCCTTAAAACTTCATATGTAAAATCTACATGTCCTGGTGTATCAATAAGATTTAAAACATAATTTGTATTTTTATAATAATACTCCATCTTTATTGTCTTAGATCTTATAGTAATTCCTCGTTCTCGTTCCAAATCCATACTGTCGAGAACTTGTTGTTGCATTAATCTTTTAGGAATAGTATTAGTATATTCTAGTAATCTATCAGCAAGGGTTGACTTACCATGGTCTATATGGGCTATTATACAAAAATTGCGTAAGTTTTTCATAATAGATAATGATTTTTTGGAAAGAATTATTTTTTATTCTTTAAGAAGTTGAATTATTTTTTCTTTATCTTTATGAGATGTCAAAATTTCATCTACAACTTCTTTAGCTTCGGAATAATTAATATCTCTTACTGCTTTCTTAATTTTTAAAACAGCTGCTGGCGGCACACTTAATTCGTCAATACCAACACCAACAAAAAATTTAGTAAACATCAAATCAGCAGCCATCTCCCCACATATTGATACAAGTTTTTTCTTCCTATGAGCGTAATCTACTACATATTTTATTAATCTTAAAATAGACAAATGCAAAGGATCATAAAGTTCTGCAACATTTTCATTAAGCCTATCTACAGCAAGAGTATATTGGATTAAATCGTTTGTACCTATTGAAACAAAATCAACATAGTCTATAATAACATCACATGTGAGTGCGGCAGATGGTGTTTCTATCATAACTCCAACAGGAATATTTTTATCAAAATCTATTTTTTCATTTTTTAATTCCTGTTTTACTACTTCTAGAAGTTGCTTTATCTCTATAACTTCTTTTATATCAGATACCATTGGAAACATAATTCTTACATTTCTCTTATACGAAGAGCGTAAAATTGATCTTATTTGTGTTTTAAATATATTCTTATACTTCAAAGCCAGTCTTATTCCTCTTAAACCCAAAGCTGGACACTGCTCCGGAACAACACCCTCTAAACTAAGTTGAGAAAGTTTATCTGCTCCTAAATCAAATGTTCTAATTGTGACATAATATGGATAAATTTTTTCTGCTACATATTTATAAATTTCGTACAAATCTTTTTCAGAAGGCAATTCATTATTGTCTATATAGTGATATTCCGTTCTAAATAATCCAATCCCTTCTGCTGAAGAATTTACAACTTCTTCTACTTCCCTATGAGAATCAATATTAGATACTAAAGTTATTCTATGATGATCTATAGTTTCTGAAGGCAAAGTTTTTAATTTAATCAGAAATTCTTTCTCTTTAATAATTTTTTCATACTTTTGTTTATATTCCTGCAAAACCTTTAATTCAGGATTTAATATTACTATACCATTATATCCATCTATTATAATTTCATCGTCATCCTCAATACTTTCTGATGTGATATATTTGAGTCCAACCACAGCAGGTATCTCCAAACCTTGCGCTGCTAAAGCTATATGAGATGTTTTTGTTCCTACATCTACTGCAAAACCAGAACACTTTTGTTCTTTAAGTATAATTATATCGTGAGGATTTAAAGTATGTGCAACAACAACAGCCTCTTTAGTAACTTTCGACAAATCTTTTCTTTCTTTCCCTATAAGATTACGAATAAGTTTTCTGCCAACATCTCTAATATCTGTAATTCTACCTCGGAAATATTCATCTTCTACTCTTTCAAAAGATTGTATTACACGGTTTAATGCAACACTTAACGCATACTCTGCAGAAAAAAGCTCTTCTTCAATCATTCTTACCAAATCACGGGTTAAAAGTTGATCCTCTAAAATAGCAACATATGCTTCTACTAAAGCTATGTGTTGTTTGCCTAAAACTTTTAAAATCCTTTCCTTTGTGTTAATCAATTCTTTTTTAGTTGCATCTAAAGCCTCTTTATATTTCGTCATTTCTCTTTTTACAGCATCTTTAGTTATTCTTCTTATAGGAATAATTAAATCTTCTTCTCGTTCTAGTAAAAACACTTTACCTATGCCGATACCTTCACATGCAGGTATACCTTTAAAAACTTTTTCTTTTTTCATTATATTGGTTCCGTGTAAAATTTGTTCTCAATTAAATCTTTTATTTCTTGTATTACTTGTTGTTCATCTTCGCCATCAACTATTACTTTTATTTTTTCACCACAAGCAACTGCTAAAATTAATAACTCAAGAATACTTCTTGCATCTGCTACTTCATCTCCTTTAAAAATTTTTATTGAGGACTTATACTTAGACATCCTTTTAACAAATTCATTTGCAGGTTTTGCATGTAACCCTAATTTATTCTTTATAACAAATTCTTGTTCTATCATCTCAAAATAACCAAAATTAAAAAATTCAAAATTGCTACAGTATAAAATATAACAACTTCAGCATGTTTTCTACTCATAAACAAACTTAATAAAATATTTGACCAAAACATCAATATTAATTTAACATCCTTTAAAGAACTACTATATACAAATGAACTTATAAGTAAAATTATAACTCCTGTATTTCTTATAACCTGGACAATTTTCTGTAATTCAAACTTTGCTAATTTTTGGACAATATCTTTGCTATAATGATATCCAAAATAAATACCTAAAAACCTAAATGGTAAATGGCCAACAAAATTATATATTATCAAAAAAAATAAAATAACAAACCATATATTTACTTTAAGATAAAAATATTTGCCATATAAAAAAAGATATGATAAAACCAACATACCACAAAATACCCTCCAGGTTGACCATATCAGTCTATCTCCAATTGCAGCAATTGGTCCACCAAGCATTGTTTTTGTTCTTATAACTTCTTGTGAATCAATTAAGCCTTTAGAATATTCTTCTTCTTTCTTTATCGTAATAGCTATTAACAAATTTGCTAAATAAGGATGTGTGTTAAAGAAACCAAAATGTGCCTTTATTCGTTCTGCAAGTTTAAACTTGTCCTTATACAAGCTTTTAAGAAATGGTATTATAGTAAATACAAAACCTACATTTTGCATACGTTCATAATTCCATAAACTTTCTAAAAAAAATGATCTTAAAAATGTTATAATAAAAATTTTAAAATTCATCTTTCTGTGAAATGATATAATCCTATTCCTACACCTATTGATGGTAATAAATAAATTAAATCAGCGGTAACTAAATTTAATTCTATCAATGTTTTACATATTAATACTGCTATAAAACTAATTAATGGAAAAAATATTAAATAAAACAATATTGTTTTTAAATATGAAGAAACTAAACCATATATTACTAAAAAATTAACCCTTTGTACTACAAGTTCTGCTTTAGAATTATCCACCCAACTTAACATTATAGAATTTGTACTTCTTAAAAATATATCAACATATTTATAAATCCATCCGACTAATACCCCTAACAAAACACCTAATGCTAAACATTTTGTTATTTGACCGCATACTACTGAAAAAATTGTTGCAGCAGTAGAATCTGAAGGTATTTTTATACCTACAGGAATAATTGAAATATATAGAAGTTCAAATATAGCACCTAATAACAACCCGTTTGTAAAAGAACCTGTTAAATAACCAACAATAGGTCCACATACAATAGGTCGCGAAAACATAAATTGACCAAAAACAAGAGTATCTAAATGTATAAAACCACTTATTAATGCTAAAAATAAAAAATTTAAACTTAATATCATAATACTTTCATAATTAATTCAAAAGAATATATTTCTTGTGGTTTTAAAAAAAAGTTAAAGTTAGGTGCTATACATAAACCTTGATATGTACGTTCAAACCCAGCCTCTGACAAAGATATTGTCTCTATAGGGAAACACCAAACTTTTGTTTTATTTGATAAAACAATATCAACTTTAAATCCTTTATAATCTTCAGATATATTTATTTTATCTGTTAATTTTTCACCAAAAAAATCTTTTGGTATTTTAAATAACATTAAATTTAATTCTATAAGAAACCATAGATTTACCTCTTCCTTTGACAAATTTTTTATTTCATAATTGCATTTTAACAGGCTGTTTTTATCATCTATTTTAAACTCTTTTCTAATATATATATCATATTTTTTAGAATCCAACCAAACATTGCCTTCACGAGATAAAGTTATTATGAAATTTTTTTTATCTATATTTTCTATTTTATATGCTTCTATAGTAAAATTCCCTTGTTCGCCAAACTGACATTTATAAAAATCTTCAAATTTAGTATCCGGATGTAAAAAATGATCTAAGAAGCTATTTCTATTATACCAATCATAATACAATTTTTTACTTAATCCTTGTTCCTTAACTAAAACCAAATCATGTATTGTTTTAACTTTTTCAATTTCAAGTTGAGAATTATTTTTTTCAAATTCAATCAGCCTATTATGATATGCTTCCTTTCTTCTTGTTAATACATTTAGTAAGTTTTTATTATATTTTTTTAAATCAATTTCAAAAATACTGCCACCATAAGATGGTTTTATAAAAACATCAAAATTTTCTGTCTCAACAACAACTTCTTCTTGCCCATCTTTGTCAAAATCAAATTTCTGTATTCCTTTTTTAGATACATTCTTTCCTACCTCAATAAGATTTTCATAAACTGCTTCCCTTAAATGAGGCAGATATAATCCTCCAAACACACCATGCCAATATGCGCAATTACATTGAGATTTGTAAAAAGTTTTTTTTAAATTAATATCACTATTATTTTGAAGTTTTTCTGAAACATAAATCATCTTCTTATGCATATTATTAGCTTCGTTATATTTTGTAAAAAAATTTTTCCAATATCCACCACGTATAAATTGTGAAACAATCTCTTTATAAGGTATATTATCTGCCATTTTAATTAATTGTTCAAAAATCTCCTGAGTAGAAGTAGGCAATGACCATTCTCCCATTTCAAAATAAGATGATGTAGGTAAGTATATCCTTTGTTTAGGAGGTTTCAAAGAAATATATTCTGAAAAAGTTGCTGTTTTTAACCATTTTTTATTTTCTATAATTTTTTTTAGAAAATTTTCCAGCCATTTTTTTTGGTATACATGCTCATAAGTCTTTGGCCACATACCAAATTTCTCACCATCATCACCCATTGTTAAAGAAGTGATTTCTAAAGGATGCCCTTGTGAAAATTTTAAAAATAAATTTATTACATCTTCTACAGTTTTAAAAGGTATGTAGTATCTTAAAGTTTGAGAGATTGGAAAAATATAAAGTGTTCTTCCTTCTTCATCTGTTATATAATAATCAGTAAGTTCTGAATTTTCAAGTCTATTTATCCCTGCAGAATAAAAGGTATAATCATCAACAAGAGTATATTTTATACCTGCATCAACTATTTCTTTTACTACACTTTGTTCCCATACACGTTCTGTTAACCATAAACCTTTGGGTTCTAATTCAAAAGTATTATATATAAATTCGTTCATCATTTTTATTTGACCTAAACGATCATTTTGAGGTATAGAACACAAAATTGGCTCATAATATCCACCAGAAATAATCTCAAGTTGTTTTCTTTTAACCATCTCTTTAACTAATTCAATATATTCAGGATGTCTATCAACAAAATAATCCCATAAAACGCCTGAACAATGTAAAGAAAATTTTACATTTGGAAATTTATACATTACATCCAAAAATGGTTTGTATGATTTATTATACGCCTCTTCTATTATGTTTTCAAAATTCCCAACCGGTTGATGATTATGTATCCCTAATAAAAAGTACACTTTGCTCATAAATTTCCCTATTAAAATGCTATTCCATAGCTCTTTCTATTTCAATAATTATATTATTTAATACAACTTTTGTATCAAAAGGTAACAAATAATACTCTAAGATTATTCCTAAGTCATTCAATTTTTTAATAATGTTAACTTCATTTTTATTTAAACATAATGCTTTATATATCTGTTTTTTACCTTCACAATATCTAATCCCTCCAATATTTACAGGAGGAAAAATATAATCAGAAATAATTTTCCTTGTTTCTAAAATTAAACTGCAAAGTTCTTCTAAGGAAGAAACTAATATCAAAACATTACCTTTATCATATACACCATCAGTTAAATTTTTTGCCGTTAAAATAATAGTATTACATTCAAGCTTAACATGTTTTGGAGTTGATATTTCAAATAAAGTTTTTTCTATAACATCACAGGCAACAAAATCAGAACAAATTACAATCGTATCTATATTTAAGGATTTTATCCACCCTTCAACAACTTGTCCATGTATTAATCTATCGTCTACTCTTATTATGTAACTCATAAATTACTTAAAAAATTTTTTGTTAAAGACCTCTTTTACATTAGAAATACTTTTTTTACCTTCAGAAATTATTTTTTCAACATATTCGTTTATATCTTTAATTTCATTTTGTTCTTTTAAGTTTAAGGCATAAATTAACATATACAAATTTACTCCACTAATAATATAAACATTACTAAAATCTCTACAAATTCTTAATGAAATATTACACGGTGTTCCGCCCAACATATCTGTAAAAATTATTATATACTCACAATTTAAATTCTCAATTTCTTGTTTTAACAAATTACATAAATATTCCAAATTAAATTCTGAATTTATTGGTATACTTACAACTTTCTCTTTTTTTCCTATTATAGAAAACAATGCGTTTTTTAACCCTTCTGCAAGCAAACTATGAGTTATTATTATAAATCCAATATTGTTTATCATAAAATACTTAATATTAATCTTGCCAACTTGTCAGAATGATGACGAATGTACTTTTCTTTTCTAGTTATACTCACTAAACTCTCCTGGATAACATTTTTTGCTAAATTTTTTAATGTATGAATATTTCTTATTTCTACAGGTGATGAGTTTTCTTTTATGTATTTATTTAAAATTTTTTTATGTGAAAATTTGCTTTTATTAATTATCACATAGTCAAAAATAAATTTATGTTTACAATGTTCGTAAATTTTTTTTATATGATCTTCAACTGAATAGCCATCTGTTTCAGACGGTTGCGTCATAATATTACATATGTAAACTTTTTTGGCTAAAGAATTACTTATTGCATTAGAAACCTCTTCTATCAAAATATTAGGCAACAATGAAGTAAATAATGATCCAGGACCAATAATTATCATATCAGCAGACAATATTTCTTTAACAACCTCAGGATGATGCCTCACCTTTGACGGATTTAATGAAAGCTTAATAATTGGTTGTTTGGACTTTGAGATTTTTGTTTCACCAACAGTTTTTTTACCATTTTCAAGTATAGCAACAAGTTGTGCTGATTGCAAAGTAATAGGTAAAACTTTACCTTTAATAGATAATATCTCTGAGATTTTTTTTATAGCATTATCAAATCCACCATAAATATCAGATAGCGCTATCATTAACAAATTTCCTAACGAATGTCCACCTACTTGCGGATTTTTTTTAGTTGTAGGAAAACGATAACTAAAAAGTTTAGTCAACACATTTTCTTTAGTAGACAATGCTATTAAACAATTTCTTATATCTCCTAAAGGCAAAAAACCAAACTCTTTCTTTAATCTTCCAGAACTACCACCGTCATCCATCATCGTGACTATTGCAGAAATATCTATACTGTCATATTTTCTTAATCCTCTCAATAAAGTTGATAATCCTGTGCCACCACCTATTGCTACAACTTTCTTTTTATGTTCCATATTAGATTAAATATCGCGATGAATTATAGATAAAGAATAGTTGTAATTCTTTTTTTTCTTCAAATCTATCAAATATTTATAAACAACCTCAGCAATAGTAACTGACCTATGTCGTCCACCAGTACATCCAAAAGCTATTGTAAAATAATTCTTACCTTCTTTTAACACTTGGGGTAATAAAAAATCTATAATATTTTTTATGTGTTCTAAAAACTTTTGTGTTATCTCTAAATTTAATAAATATTCCTGAACTTTTTTATCCTTACCGATAAGACTCCTTAATGACTCAACATAATTAGGGTTAGGTAAAAATCTAGTATCAAAAATCATATCTGAATTTAAAGGTATACCAAATTTATATCCAAAAGATATAATATTAATATTTAATTTTCCATATATCTTATTTTCCAAAATATACAATATTTTATTTCTTAGTTGCGACAAATTCAAAGCAGAAGTATCAACTACAAAATCAGAAAACTTCTTTATTTTTTTTAATATATTCTGTTCTTTCTTAATCGCTACAGTTAGCTGTCCACCTAAAGGATGTTTCCTTCTTGTTTCAGAAAAACGTTCTATTAAAACATTTATACTTGCTTCAAGAAAGATTTTTGTAATTTCAAAACCTAAACTTTTCTTTACAAAAAATTTTTCAAAAACTTTTACTAATTCATCTACATTTTCTACAGAACGTATATCCATTCCTACTGCAAATTTTTCTCTTTTTGTGTGTTTTACTAAAGATATAAATTTGTCTAATAATTTTACAGGAAGATTGTCTACACAAAAATATCCATTATCCTCAAGAATATTCAAAACTTGGCTTTTACCTGCTCCGGAAAGTCCTGATACTATTATTAATCTTTTATTTTTTTTCATTAACTAAAAGTTATCTTCTTGTTTAATGATTTTCATTGCTTCTTCAGAAGAAGAAACATTTCTTAACGCTTCCCTAAAAAATCTATCTTTAAAAAATCTTGAAACACGAGAAATTGCTCTTAGATAATCTCCAGTTGCTTCTAAAGGTGACAATATCAAAAATATAAAATACACTGGATCACCATCTAAAGATTCAAAATCAACTCCTTGTGGTGAAATACCTAATGCGCCTACTAATCTCTCTACTGCAAAAGTTCTTCCGTGTGGTATAGCAATATTAGACCCAACTCCTGTAGAACCTAGTTTTTCTCTCTCCATAACACTTTTAAATGCTTCTTCTTTATCTTTAACTTTTTGGTTTTGTGCCAAAACTTCTATCAATTCTCTTATAATAGACTTTTTATCTTTACTTTTTAAAGGTATCACTATAGATTTGTTATCAAGAAAGCTTGTAATTTTCATTTTTCAACTCCTTTCAGCTAAGTCTTAAATTAATTCTTAAAAAAATAAAAAAATTTATTTTATTTCACTATTAAGTTCTATTATTTCTATCTTGTTTCCTTTTATACTTCTAACCATAGATAATTTATTTGTATTCTTATTTAAAAACACAAACATATCATTTTTATTTTTTATCAACTCTTCAATTGCTTCTTTTTCATTCATTAATTTAATATCTAAAACTTTTTTATCATATGGAAGTTCTAATAAATTTTCATAAGAAGTTTTATATTTTTTAGTATTATTTCTTTTTTTTGAAACATTTTTTTCTTTATATTTTAAAATCATATCTTTTAATTTATCTACTGACTTTTCTAAACAAGGAATTATCTCTTTTTCTTGCATATTTACTTTTATCATTTTATTTTCAGGTAAATATACCAAAATTTCTACTCTGTAGATATACTTTATTTTTTCTAAAATCACTTGGATAGAAGAAATTTTTAAATCATATCTATCTATTTTTTTTAATTTTTTCTCTATATATTCAGCAACTTCTTTTGTTAATTCAAAATTTTTTGCATTAATTTTTACTATTTCACTCATTAAATTTTTTTCCTCCTTTACATATTAAATCTTTCACCTAAATAAACTCTTCTTGCTTGATCACTACTAATTAATTCTTTCGCACTACCATGAATTAATACTTCACCTTTATAGATAATATAAGCCCTATCTACTATTTCTAATGTTTCTCTTACATTATGATCTGTCAACAAAACACCAATGCCTTTTAATTTAAGTTTTAAAATAAGATTTTGTAATTCTTCTATTGTTTTTGGATCAACTCCTACAAATGGTTCATCTAATAATAAATATTTGGGGTTAGAAACCAAAACACGCGATATTTCACACCTTCTTTTTTCTCCACCAGACAATGTATAAGCTTTTTGTTTTCTTACTGAATCTAAATGAAATTCTCTTAAAAACTCTTCTAGAATTTTATCTTTGTTATTTTTATAAAAAATTTCTATTGCAGAATAAAGATTTTCTTCAACCGTAAGTTTCCTAAATATAGATGGTTCTTGCGATAAATAACCAATACCTTTTCTTGCACGATAATATATAGGTAAATTAGTAATTTCTTGTTGGTCAACAAAAATTTTACCACTGTTAACTTTTACAATACCCATTATTGAATAAAACATTGTTGTTTTACCAGCACCGTTTGGACCTAAAAGCCCAACTATCTCTCTCGGATTTATCTCTATACTAACTCCGTTCAATACTAAATTATTACCATAAAATTTTTTAATATTCTCCGCTACAATACTCATCGATAAAACCTCAAATCTGTAGCGCCGTTTAAATAAATTTTATCATCTTTAATATTAATAATTGCTTTTTTTGCACTACAATATTTCAACTTAAAATTTTCATTTAAAGATGTAAATTCTACTCTTTGTTCTTTTTCAAAATTATAATTAAGAAACAAAATTTCTTGCTCATACATGTATTTTGCAGAATAACATAAAATCTTATTTTCTTTATTAAAAATTTCAACATCATCTTTACAAAATATCTGTTTTTCTTTTTGGTCAAGACTTAAAAAACCGCACTTTATTTTAACTTTATTTATATTTTCATTATCTTTTAAAAGACCTTCATATTCTAAATAAACATTTTCTTTGAAATTCATAATTTTAGTATCAAAATCATAATCTGCAAAATATGATTTTATATTTACAGAATAATTTTCTTTTGTAGAAACAATTAAAGTATAAACATTTGAATCACAAAAAATTTTTTTATCTATTTCATAATATTCTGCTTTATCACACAATATATAACCATCTTCAAAATTTACTTTTACATTACCAAAAAATCTTACTATATTTTTTGACCTATCAAATTCTGTGATATCAGAGGATATTTGTTTAAAACTTTTTTGTTTACAAAACAAAATATTAACAAAAGATAAAATAGTAATTCCTAATATTAAAAAATTTATCCTTCTGTTATAACATTTTTCCATATTTTTATGGTCTTAAATCCGTTAATTGTTTCAAAACCAATACCATTAATTATAGTTTTGTCTCTGTAGATTATTATTTCTTTGTCAGAAACTAACTTGTTTTCTTCAGCGATATATTTCATATCATATGTAATTATTTTCTCATTTTCAACTGTATGTATAATATTTTTATCTTTAAAAAATATATCATAATTGTCTAAAAATAAAAAAGCAGACAAAAAATTTATTGATGCTAAATAATCTGCATTTTTGTCATAAATCTTTACACTACCAGAAGTTATATGAACAAAATTTTTTTCTTCATCGATATAAGCACTTTCACTTTTTAATTCCCAGATTTTTATTCCATTGTTCGCTTTCAAAATATAAAAATTTTTAATTTGGGGCAAAATTTTTTCATTTTTAATATTTTTTTCTTTATTAGCAACTACTAAAAAAATATTATCACAACCATACAAAAATGCTATATAAAATAAAACAAAAATATATTTATATTTCATATTTTAATTCCCATCTGTTATGCATCCAAACCCACTGTGAAGGATTAAAAATTATATATTCAGAAATTTTTTCATTTACATATTCTATAAACTTAATTTTATCGTTATAAAATTCATCTTTTATAGGAAGAACTACTATTTTGTGGGTGTTATCATTTAATCTATAGATTAGTGCTACTACAGAGGGTATTTTATATTTTATTACTACTTCTACAAAACTTATTGGTGTTGCTGCAACTTTACCTAAAAATTTTACATATGCATTTTTAACATTTTTTATATTTTGATCTATTAAAACTCCTATAGCATAACCACTTTTTAGCGCCAACAATAATTTTTTAACAGAGTGTTCTTCTTTTCTACCTACAATCATTTCTCCTACACTACTGCGAAACTTTTCAACTAAAGAATTCAATTGTCTAATATAAACATTTCTTGCTATAACTGCTAAAGGGAAATTTTTAAAAGCCAAAGTAGCTCCTAACAATTCCCAATTGCCAAAATGTGAAGAAAATATTACAACACCCTTTTTCTGCTCTAATAGATTTTTTAAAATTTTAAAATCTTGTTCTGAAAATTTTACTATCTTATTTAGAAAATTTTTTATTCTTGGGAACAAAAAAAATTCAAACAAATTTTTGCCTAAATTAGAATAACAATCTCTAGCGGTATTTATAATTTTTTTATAATCGTATTTAGGAAAGATAAATTTTAAATTCTTAAATGCAAGATATTTATATCTAAAATCAAAATAATAAAAAACTCTTCCTAAAAACCATCCAAAAAATATATTAATCTTCCATGGAAAAAGACAAAAAATTTTACTTAAAAAAAATAAAAGGTAAAAAATAAATAAATTTCTTATATTTTTCACATTTAAACATCATATAATGAGAAAACTTTTTCAAATTTGTTTTTTGCTTTTAATATAAGTTCTACAACTTCACGAAAAACACCTTCTCCACCGTTGTATTTGCTTATATAATCAACATATCTTTTGACTTCTTTAGCTGCGTCTTTAGGACATATACTTACACCTGCACGTTTTAATATCGGAATATCCAACCAATCATCGCCTATATATACTACATCTTTATTTCTTAGCCCTGTCTTATTTAGGATTTCATTATAAACATCTAACTTATTTCTTATCCATTGATAAAAAAAATCTAATTTTAACTCTTCAGCTCTATTTTTTAACTCTACACTTCCACGACCGCTTATCCAACCAAGTTTTATACCTAAGTTTGCTTTTTTAAACATTGTGTAAGCAAACCTATCTTTTATATTCCATATTTTTATCTCAATATTATTTTTATCGTCTAAAACTATCATTTCTCCTTTTGTAAGCACACCATCAACATCTAAAAGTAATAGTTTAATATTCTTTAATTTATTAAACAAATTTTTATACTTCATATTCTTATTTGTTAAACTTTACAATTTAACTAAGTTATTCTTAAAAATTTTTATTTTTAGTTTAATCTTTATATACCATGCTGTAATATATCTCTTTCATCTATTATACCAACAACTTTTTTATTTTTATCTACAACAGCTAAATTGTCACAGTTATATTTTTTAATAATTTGTTTTGCTTCAACTACAAGTTGTTCAGAGTAGACATACTTAGGATTTTTTGTCATTAACTCACCTATTTTTTTGTATAAAATATTAGGATCTTTTTGAAAATTTCTTCTCAGATCGCCATCAGTAAAATATCCTATTAATTTATTAGTTTTATCTACAACAGCAGTTGCACCTAACTTTGTAGAAGTCATAATAAAAAGCGCATCTTTTACTTTATCTTCTGGATGTACTTTAGGAATCATCTTACCTTTTCTCATAATATCTTTTACTTTTAAAGTTAATTGCTTTCCTAAAGATCCTGAAGGATGAAATTTTGCAAAATCTTCTTTTTTAAAGCCTTTTATATTTGCAACGGTAATACCTAAAGCATCACCAACAACTAACATTGCAGTGGTTGATGATGTTGGTACAATATTATAAGGGCAGGCTTCTTTTAAAATCTTTGTACATACAACAACATTTGAACACTCTGCTAATTTTGAATTTTTTTTTCCAGTGAAAGAAATTATTTTTATACCAAAATTTTTTAAAAAAGGGATAAGCTTTTTAATCTCTTCTGTCTCGCCAGAATAAGACAAAGCTAACACTAAATCTTCTTGTCTTATTAATCCCATATCACCATGTAGTAATTCAACTGGATGCAGAAATACAGATGGTATATTCAAAGATGAAAATGTAGCTGCAATCTTTCTTCCTATTAATCCAGACTTACCAATTCCAATAACTATAACTTTACCTTCTAAATCTAATAACAATTTTACAGCTTTAACAAATCCTTGGTCTATATTTTTTAATTGCAACAAAATTTGTTTTGCTTCTGTAGAAATAACTTTTTTTGCTATTTTAACTATTTCATTATCTTTTAACATTTTCATTTTTTTTTAACCACGGAGTAATCTCAACAGGTACCTGTCTCATAAATGGTTTTAACAAATGATTTAATAAAAAATATACTCCTGTTAAAATCAGATAAATAACAACTAAAACTTTAATATGCCACAACAAAGATGGTTTCCATAAAGGTTCTACAATCAAAGAAAAACCACATTTCTTACAAATTTTTACATCTTGTTTGTTTTCAAAACCACAATTTGGGCATTTCATATTAATAACACCTCTTTTTTTGTTAATTTTTTACTAATTATTTGAAATAAAAATCTAATCTATAATTATGAGAAAAATATTAAACTACAAAAATAATTTCCTAAATATCAAGAATAACAAAGTTTTTCATTTTATAACTCTGTTTATAACTGAAGTAAATTCTCCATTATACAATCGAACTTTAACTTCATCTGATAGATTTAACTTATTTATATCATTTACAACATGTCCATTATGCCAAACTATTGCATATCCGCGTAATAAAACATTCTTTGGTGATAAAAGATTAAGCTTTTCTTTTAACAGATTCAATTTATGATTTTTCATTTCTAAGTAATGTTTAAAAAAAACAAAAATTTTTTTTTCTAAATCAATAATCTTTTGGACTTTTTCTTCGTAAAAAATTTTTGGATAAAGTAAAATACGAGAATTCGATAATCTTTCTAATTTACTATAATATATTTTAAAAACTTGCTTAATATTTTGGATTAATCTTATCTTTAAATTTTCTATTTTATGAACAAGTTCTTCTTTATTTTTAACTACAATTTCAGCAGCAGCCGACGGTGTAGGCGCTCTTAAATCAGCTACATAGTCTGCTATAGTATAGTCTATTTCATGGCCAACACAAGAGATTGTTGGTATTTTTGAGTCAGCAATAGCTCTGGCAACAATTTCTTCATTAAAAGCCCACAAGTCTTCAATACTTCCTCCACCACGACCTATTAACAAAACATCAAGATATGGAAATTTTTCGTTTAAAAATCTTATACCTTCAGCAATTTCTTCTTTTGCAGTTTCACCTTGAACTTTTACTGGATAAAGTATAATTTCAACATTTGCAAATCTTCTTCTTATAACAGTCAAAATATCTCTTATTGCAGCACCGTCAGGTGATGTTATAACTGCTATTCTTTGTGGTAATAAAGGAATTTTTTTCTTCCTTTTTACATCAAACAATCCTTCTTTTTCAAGTTTTTTCTTTAATTGTTCAAAAGCAAGTTGTAAAGCTCCAATACCTTTAGGTGTGATGTCATAAACTATTAAATTTATTTCTCCACGAGGATTATAATATTCTATTCTACCATAACATACAACTTTTAATCCATTATCTAAACTAAATTTTATCCTTTTTGTTACATCACGAAAAACTACTCCTTTAATTTGTGATGTTTCATCTTTTAGTATAAAATAAATATGTCCTGAAGAATATGATTTTAAATTAGAAATTTCTCCTTCTACCCAAACTTCTTGAAAAGCTTCTTCAACTAAGGTTTTTAAAATATTACTTAGCTGAGTTACTGTAAAAACTATTTTATTTTCTGTAGTTTTATTCATAAAGATTTATAAAATAATATCAGTATTTATGTCATTATAAACTACCTGCTTAATACTTAAGCATTTACCATTTGTTTCATCAATTGTTAATTCAACAGCATTAAATTGACATCTACCTTTTGCAACATTAAACTTTTGTGGTACACCTAATAAAAATCGCCTCAATACAGATTCAACTTCTAACCCTATTACAGAATCTTGAGGACCACACATACCTACATCAGAAATATATCCAGTTCCATTAGGAAGAATTTTATAATCAGAAGTAGCAACATGTGTATGCGTACCTAAAACAGCAGAAACTTTACCATCTAAAAAATATCCTAAAGCATTTTTTTCAGAAGTAGCTTCTGCATGAAAATCTACTATTATAACTTTTGTTTTCTGTATTACACTTTCTAAAATTTTTGCAACACTACGAAAAGGACAATCTAAACATTCTACTGTAAAAACTCTTCCTAAAAGGTTAATTATGCAAACATCAACTCCTTTTTTTGTTTTTATAAAAGTATATCCTTGCCCTGGGTTACCTTCGGGATAATTAAGTGGCCGTATAAGTTGTGGATGATTTATTATATCTAAAACTTCTTTTCTTGAAAAAGTATGGTTTCCAAGAGTTATTATATCTACACCACAACTTATTACTTCTTCAAAAACATTTTTACTTATTCCCTTACCACCAGCAAGATTCTCACCATTTGCTACTATTAAATCATATCCATCAATATTTATTTTTTTAGATAAAATAAATTTTAAACAGTTTCTTCCTGTTTCGCCAATTATATCACCAATGAATAATATTTTTATCATTTATTATTTCTTAGTTGCTTCTTTTATTAAAGCTAAAGCAATTTCGTTTCTTTGTATTTGATTAGTGCCTTCGTAAATCTGTGTGATTTTAGCATCGCGGACGCGCTTCTCCATGGGATATTCTCTCATATATCCATATCCACCAAATATCTGTAATGCATCAATTGTAACCTTCATAGCTACATCAGAACAATAAAGTTTTGCCATTGCAGAAATTTTTGTGTGTCTGCCTTCTGGATGAGCATCAATTGTTTTAGCAACCTGGTATAATAAACATTTTGCAGCTTCAATCTCTGTTGCCATATCTGCTAACATATGTTGTATTGCCTGAAAAGAAATTATTTGTTGGCCAAATTGTTTTCTTTGTCTTGCATATTGAATAGCATCTTCAAGAGCGCCTTCTGCGATACCAAGTGCTTGTGCAGCAACACCCGGCCTTGACATATCAAATGTTTTCATTGCAACAAGAAATCCTTGACCCTCTTTGCCCAACAAATTTTCTTTTGGAATTTTACAGTTGTCAAAAATCAATTCCCTTGTGGAAGACGCTCTTATACCCATCTTCCTTTCTTTTTTACCAAAAGTAAAACCTGTGGTTCCCTTCTCTACAATAAAAGCAGAAGCTCCTCTTGCACCTTTGGATTTGTCTGTCATTGCTATAACAGTATAAACTTCTGCATCACCTCCGTTTGTAATAAAACATTTTGTCCCATTTAATATAAAATAATCACCTTCTAATTTCGCATTAGTTCTTATAGAACCAGCGTCAGAACCCGCTTCTGGTTCTGTCAAAGCAAATGCTGCAAGTTTTTTGCCTGCTGCTATATCAGGCAAATATTTCTGCTTCTGGTATTCATTACCAAACATAATAATAGGTAAAGTTCCCAAAGCAGTTGCTGCAAGTGCTAATGCTATGCCTCCATCTACTTTTGATAGTTCTTCCACTACTAAAACCAAATCCATAATTTTGCCACCAGTCCCACCGTATTCTTGCGGTATATAAACTCCCATAAGATCTGACTTTGCTAATTCTTCTACTACAGGCCAAGGAAATTCTTCTGTTTCATCATAATGTTCTCTTACTGGTTTTATAACTTTTTCTGCAACTTCTTTTGTAAGCTCTACAATCATCTTCTGCTCTTCTGTAAGAAAATAATCCATATTATTAATCCTCCTTATTTATTAGTTTTGTTAACTTTATTTATGAAATTTTTATTTTTTATAGACGATAAAGTCAAAAAATTATATATAAAAACATTACCTCCAAAAAAGAAGGACCAAAAACTATAAATAACAAAACTATAACAACAAAAAAA